>NZ_JBSFTE010000023.1:0-108939 GCF_053590565.1 Micromonospora sp. NPDC003197
AGGACTCTCGACAAGCCCTATTTTCCCTGATCAGAAGGCACTTCTTCGTTTCCGGTCCACTCCTTGGACAGCCCTTAACGAAGGGCCGAGGTTAGCGGCCCAAAATCACTGCGTGCATTTTGCGTGACTGGCGACAAACAGCGGTTGAGGGCGGCCTGCAGCTGTCCACAAGGCCAAACCGACTGGGAAGCGTATCCGCTGTTCAGGTGGCGTTTTTGCTGATCTTCGAGGTGCCCCCGGCAGGAATCGAACCTGCGACACACGGTTTAGGAATGGAGTACGACTCAGCCGGTGTGCGGCCCTCTGACCTGCTGAAACGATTCGTGCTCAGCCGCTCGCTTACAAGATCAGTCCGTAAATAGTCCGTAGCACTCCGAGCACACGTCTTGCAGCTCAGCGATTCACGTAGCCCGGGTATGCGGCGACTTGTCCGTTGTTCCGCTCGACCAAGAGGTAGCCATCCTGGGTCCGAATGGTCTCTCCTGACCGCACGAAGACTGGCTGGTCCAAGACGAAGTGCCCCCACCGACTGATCAGCGTCAGGCGATCCGCCTGCTCGCGAGCTGTCCGCCACCTCATACAGCTGAAGATCATGCGCCTTTTCTATGTTTCGACCCCCTCTACGTCAACAGGCCAAAGGGGTCCAGTTTCAGACGCCGCAGCAGGGCCCAACTTCAGACGACGTCGACACGACTGAGGCAACGCGACGGCCATGGGCCGTGACCTGGGTGTTCGTGTTGTCCGCTTGGCCAGTCGATCAAGACTGTTGCACGTACTCTGCACGCCGTTCAGCCTGGTGAAACTGGGCAGCTTCCGGCCGTGGGCAACTCGACTTTACGGCTTTCGGCAATGCCTCGGCCCTGCCAGGCACGGTCTCCTAGCCGGGCTGTGGCCGGAGGAAGTGCGCCAGGTCGGCGGCCAGATGCGTCATCTCCTCACCGGCCTCAAGCTTGAAGACGACTCGCGCAGACCAGCGAGTGTTGTCCAGGTAGAGGCCCGACGCTCGGAGTGTCACCCCAAGCGACACGTAGCCCCGCCCGTCGTGACATGCGTCGAGCTCAAGCTCGTCTTCGAGCGACCGCCACCGGCGGACCCCGTCCCAGCCGGACCAGTCAGCCGCGAGCGTCTCGACGAACTTCGTCATGCCGACATGGTGCTGCCCGACAAACAGACGCTCGAACTGCGCGACGGTCGAGGCGGTCATGTCGCCATCGTGTAGCTCGGTCGCGGCCGTGTAGACGTACCCCTCGCCGAACAAGTCCTCAAGAGGATGGATGGCCCATCGCGGACCGCTGGGCTGTGCAAGGACGAAGGGTTCGCTCATGGCAAGGAAGTATCGCCGGTTTCTTACGCTTCCGCTTCGGGGGTTTCCCGCTCGCTGCTGGCATCTCAGGCGCTACCGCTCGCGGCTGCACGGCACGTACGGCTTCCCGCCCCGGCCCAGTCGGGGCCGGGGCGGCTTCGCGTACCGCTGGCTTACCACGTACCTCGGCCACGTACTCCGGTGGCAAGCCGCGCAGCGGCGCGGCAGCGATCGCCCCGACCACGGCGGCGGGTAACCACCCTCGCGATCGTCACGGCCGTCACTGGTTGGGATCATCGTGGGATGCGGACAGAGGGCGATGAACTCGAAGCCGTGGCGCGGCTGTGGAACGTCCACTTGCGGGCTGACTTCCCGGATCGTCTGAGGGGCGTAGACCTGCTTGGCGTCGACATGGTGATGCTCGACGCCGACATTGCGGGCTGTGTCAGCACCTGGTTGGGCAATCGAGGCCGCCTGGACAGAGGACGCCAGGAGGTTCTCGCCCGCTGCGTGGCTGACCTTGATCGCGTCTTACTGATCCTGGTCGGCCAGCAAGAGCGCGCATACTACGGCCGGTTGCGGACCATGGCCGTGGCGATGCTTGGGATGCAGTAGAGAGTGGCTCTCGCCGCTGTCGCTGAAGGACTGCCCGGAGCAGACCTGATTGTGTCGCGACGCGTGACGGTGCGGCTCGCTGCGCCGGCCGATGCCGGCCGGAGGCCGCCAGCAGGCCGAGCGCGGGCGGGCCGGTGCGCCGCGCTTGCGCGGTGCCTTGATCCTAATGAGAACGTTTCGGCAGTGCTGGAAGTAGACATGTACCAAACATGGGACCAGACAAGTAGCGCAGCCTAGAGTCTGCCTCTGACCTGGGCGATGGTCACGCCTTTGCGGACCCCGCCAGGCAGGCTACTACCTGCAACGCCTTGCGGGGATTCGCCGAGACACTGGCGACTTGGGACGAATCCTGGAGTGCCCGTTGCGTGCCCGACGCCGATCTGTGCGCATGATGACCGCTGACAGTTGAGCACGCAGGCCGGGGCGCATCCATCCGGCGCGGTGCCCCGGATATCCTGTCCGTCCCAACGGGCGCACTACGGGCGCTGCTAAGCCGAGCTGACGTGCCGAGCCGGCTCCCTGTGTCGAGCCTGCCGCTTGCCGGCGGTGTCCAACACTGCGCCGGACCGATATGATCTCGATCGTCCGCGGCAGATACCGTGCGTTGGAAGGGACGTCCAATGGATCGGGAGCGGAAGAAGCCCCTGCGGCGGAAGTCGTGGCCTCCCGACACTGTGTTGGATAAGCCAGCGCCTCTTGCAGACGAGGCTCTGTATGCCCGTTCTGTGATCAGTCCGCTCCGCTACCCCGGAGCCAAGAGGCAGCTTGTGGCTGTGATTGAAGCACTGATCAGGGCGAACGTCCCGCCACCTCGTTTAGTGATCGAGCCATTCTGTGGCGGCGCCACCACGACTCTTCGACTCCTTGGTACTGGCTTGGTGCAACACGGCGTGCTAGCTGATATCGACCCGCTAGTTACTGCTTTTTGGAAGACAGCAGCCTTCGACTCGCATTGGTTGATCGATGCCATGCAAGAGGAGCCGATAACGGTCGCGCGGTGGGACTGGTGGCGTGCTAGCGATCCGCAAACATGCAGAGACCGGGCGCTCAAGTGCCTCTTCCTCAACAGAACGACCTTCTCAGGCATCCTGCACGGACATGCTGGGCCTATCGGCGGGCGCTCACAGAAGTCTGCCTACAAGATCGATTGCCGCTTCGGCATCGAGGGCCTGAAGCGTCGAATCGAGGGGGTGGCGGACCTTGCATCGACTGGTCGCCTGCTAGACGTCTGGGAGGCAGACTGGCGTGTGGCACTAGCACGCATCCCGACCACCTTCGGGATGCTGGAACCAGACGAGATCGTGGTCTACCTCGATCCGCCTTATGTAGACAAGGCGGCGTGGCTCTATCAATGGTCATTCCGCAGCGACGAGCATGCTCGGCTGGCCGAAGCCCTTACAGCCACCTCGTCCTATCGCTGGTTACTCTCGTATGACGATACGACGACAGTGCGTGACCTGTATTGCGATAGGCCGGGCGAGACGACGCTGCACGTCTCACACCGCTACACCGCAGCCGGATCTGAGACTCGCACCGTCAAGGACGAGCTGCTCGTGACCAACTTCCCCACGATTCCCGAATCTGGCAGGTACCGCGTTCTATCGTCCTAGCGCAGGCGGAAGGCTATTTCAAGCCCTGCTTCAATGATTCGCGGCTCCTCACGTGTCGGATATTCGACATCGTAGATGGTGGTCTTCACTGGTAGACAGGTGTGGCTATGTATGTGCATGCGGCACATGTAAGCCACCACCACAGGGAGCAATGCGTGACCAACATGTCCGGCATCGCGGGGGCCGCGGTAGCTGGGGGCAATCCCCTCACGGACCTCTTGTCAGGGGCGACGCGGCTGGGCGGAATTTACCACTTGAACTATGATCGAGCTACGGTCATAACCGATGACTTCGTTAAAATATCGGCAGGCGGGGTTCCTCGAAACGGCTTCCTGTTGGCGGCAGCGACTGTGCCGACCCACGAAACAGAGCTACCGCTGGACGATGCTGAAGTGATTTTGCTTCGCGTGCGGGATACTGCTCAGCTCCCCAACGAAAGCGAGCTGATCGCAACCCGTCTAGCGGCAATGCGGGATGCAGACGTCCGTGAAATGAAGCCAGATAAGGTGGTAGACAATCTGACCTCGGGTCAAATTGAAATGTCTGCGTTCGACTGCGACGTTTTAGGAACCTTTTATAGTGACACTGTTGCGCGTCGACCTTTTATTCAGTGGGGCGCCGATATCGACAACGTTTATGCGGGAGCGCGATATTTCGTCTACGTTCCGTCTGCTGAAGTCCTGTCGCTCATTGCGTCATATCCGCTAGTGACTGAAGAGGAGGTAGAGAAGGAACTTGTCCCGGACTTGATTGAGCTGGGGGTTGTTCGGTTCGCCTCCACGCGCCGCCGGGCGATCGACGCAAAAATGGACAAGGTTCCCGTCCGTGTAAGGGTGACGGACTTTATCTCTCGCAAAACTGCCGTTCTTGGAATGACTCGTGCCGGTAAATCCAACACCAACAAAACTATTTGTACCGCGGTATTCGAGTATGCTGCCCGATCTGGAAAAAAAATCGGGCAGCTTATCTTCGACCCGCAAGGCGAGTACGCCAACGTCAATGACCAGGACAAAACGGGGCTGCGTTTGTTGGGCTTCGGCACCGATTTGGTAAAGATATATAAGATGAGGCCAGACCCCGCATCGGGGCAAGAGTTCCCCTTGGCAGTCAATTTTTACGATACTAACGAGCTGCCGACTGTCTGGGGACTAATCCAGGACGACCTCGCGGATCAGAATGCCGGATATGCTAATGCATTCAAGACGGCGAAGATTCTTGAGCCGAACCGTGCGGATTACCCGGCAGGCAAGCCCGGCGATGGTGAGTTTTACGGTGATCGCGATAGCGCATGGCGTGGCCGTTTGGCTTTCTATGGGCTCCTAAGCAAGGCGGGATTTGCGGGGCCAAGCAAGGGATTTAGCACTCGTTTCAAGATGAGCCGGCAAATTCGCGAGGCGCTTGAAGCCGACGTACCAGGCGTTGTGCGAGTTGTTAACTCCCAACAAGCAGTCTGCGCCGTTGATTCTGCTGCTGCCGCTCGCCACGTAATGATTTGGTTATCGCGACGGATAAAGGAAGTAATCACCGATGCAGTTCCTGCCCAGTATCAGGGTCTAGATTTTAGTAGTTGGCGGGACTGCGATCCGTTCAAGGCAATCCTGGACGTGTTCGACGCAGAAGTTGGCACCATTATTCTTAACCGCGTCCGGCTTCTCGTGGATTACCACGACCCTAAGGGCCGAGGAGACCTAGCCGACCGTGTCTGGGAGGACCTGGTTGCAGGGAAGCTTGTCATCATTGATCTCTCGATCGGCTCCGAGCGAGTAACCAAGATGCTCTCGGAACGTCTCGTATTTCGATTGATCGACAAGGCAAATCAGCGCTTTCGTGAGAATGAGAAAAACGTGCCCATTCAAATAATAGTTGAAGAGGCGCACAATTTGTTTGACCGCGAAAAGTCAGGCAAGTCCACCGTCCATGAGGATCCCTGGGTGAGACTTGCCAAGGAAGCAGCCAAATACGGGATGGGCCTGGTTTACGCCACTCAAGAAGTTACCAGCGTCGACAAGCGCATCCTCTCTAACACTTCGAACTGGGTCGTTGCTCATCTCAATTCCGATAACGAGACGCGCGAGCTGTCGCACTACTATGATTTCGCCGTATTCGCCGAGAGCCTCCGCAAGGTAGAAGATAAGGGTTACGCTCGCGTAAAGACATTCTCGGGAAAATACATCGTTCCAGTGCATATCGCGAAGTTCGACCACGCAATGATAAATAGAGCGCGGGCTGTGGCTGGCTTGCCTTCTGTCGAGATCAAAGCGTAAGGGACGCCACTGTGCCGTACCCTCAAGAGCGTGCATCCAGGATCGCTCATGTGCCAACTGCTATGAGCCCTGCGGTTAGCGAGGCGTTAAAGAGATGGGTCACTCCGTCGGTTACACCCCCCAAGGATCGACCGCACATCACTAGCCGATGCAAGCCAATCGAGTCGCTAGTTGGAGATCGGCGACCTGATCCGAGCTTTGCAATCGCTTTTGACGGGTCGAATCAAGAGGTTGAAGCGCGAGCCGGCTACCCCTCAGTTCGGGTAGGATTTATGCAGATTGCCGGCGTATATGTGGACATCCCGCGGTTTCTGAATGCAAACAGCACTGGTTTGATTAATGCGAGGGAGCTGGAGCGCTCTCAAAAATCGCAAACTGTCAACAGCGTTCTTCCTGGATCAAGTGTATATATCGAGGGAATGACCGGTAAAGCGAGTTGGCGAGTGGAACTCGCAAGGTCCTTTGCAGGTGCAGGGATCGAAGACTTCGGGACTAGGTTCACCCTCGCGGACGCGTTAATGACTATTCATGGCGCGCCCGGTCGCCCTGCCACCTCTTTGGTTCTGGCTAAATGCCCAAGCTGCGGCTCATCTGGCACGCCTGTCCAACGTGTGACCAAAGCGGGTGGAAATTGTAGCGAGGCGAGTTGTGGCGATCGGATGGAGCTAACTGATGTGCTCCGCCTTTACGAAGAGTATGCCGAAGAAGGCGAGAATGTTCTTCCCCTTACTCGCGCAATGAATATTGCGGAGCGATTGTTGCTTGTCTCCTACCTAGACGGCTTTTACAGAATGTCGCCTCAAAGCCTCTCCAATGGCATCTTCATCACTGATGGACCTCTAGCGGTTTATGGCCCTATAGCTCCGATGAAGACTCGATTTCGTGAGTACTGGGAGGCGCTTTGCACGGAGCTTGAGTCACGGGACATCGCCCCTCCCCTCGTGGTAGGCATCGAAAAGACCGGCAGGTTCGCCGATCACGCTCAGGCTATTCGCGATTTTATTCCTGAGGGTCATGTCATGATGCTCGACACGCCATACATCAATAAATATGTAACCATTCAGACTGAAGCTCATTACTATGGGAGAGATGAGTTCTACGGAAGGCGTTTTATTTATAGAACAAGAACAGGGGAAGTTCTAGTCGTGACCGTGCCTAGAGTTCCCGGCGGGCCTCCTTACGAAAAGCCAGAGAAGAGGCCTGATGGAACGTTCTCGTACAGGGCATCTGAAGACTTCGCCTCGTATCCGACATTGAAGGCGACTCTGGAAGTTCTTGATTTACTCCAGACGCGCCTTTACCCGAACGCGGTCATCCCGGTCGCGCTGGCACATTCCGCTTCATCGCTTCCGCTAGGCACCGGGCGGAGTGTCCTTACTTTGCTTGCGCAGCAGAGCCTCGGTGTGCCACAAAACAGCATTAGCCTCAGCCGATTTAGGGCGCAAGGGCCCCGGCATCGCTAGCTGGAGTACTCTCCCTCAATGTGCGTGGCGCATGCAAGCGGACGTCGTAGACGCCAGTGAAGGAGCAAGCGCCATGTAAGCGGTGGCAATTAACCTATTGAATGAGCCTGTTGGTGTAACCGGCGTCTGCAAGGCGGGCGTAGGCGGCTCGTACCTCGGCGGGTACGTCCTGGGGGATGGCGAAACCAAGTTCGGCGTACTTGTCTATGCGTTGGGTGTCGCCGACGAGCATGTCTATGACCTTGGTGGCGTTGCCGATGCTGGTCACGTACTCATCGAGCGTGAGCGGGTGTGACGCGCAGATGACGTCGACCTCTGGCCAGAGCTTCTTGCAGGTGGCGTAGGCGCGGCGCTGCTGGTACGGGCGGGACATCAGGATCACGGATTGTGTCTCGACCTGGTGCTCGGCCAGTAGGGCGCGGGTGAACTCGATGTTCTGGCCGGTGTTCCTGGCTGCGGTCTCGATGAGGATCGCATCGGCCGGTACGCCGTGCTCAATGGCGTACTCGCGGTAGTGGACGGCCTCGCCTTTGGGGAACTGTTCGATGGTGGTGGGCGCGTTGGCGCCGGTGAAGACGAGTAGCGGGTACATCTTCTGGTGGAAGAGGTCGGTGGCGACCTTGGCGACACCGAGGTCATGGCTGCCCAGGCCGATTCCGACATCGCATGGCCGGGTCTGGTGGTGCATGTTGTGGTAATCCCACAGGCACTCGACGTCTGCGCGGTGGGCTGACGGGATGACCGTGGGCATCGTCATGGCTTGGCTTTCAGTCAGGAATCTTGAAGGTGTACGACCAGGTGAAGCGGGATGCGGCGTGTACTCCCCGGGCGAACTCGACCGGTTGACCCTCACCCGTGAACGTGGTGCGATGCAGGATCATGACCGGCTCACCTGCAGGTAGTTGTAGCAGTTGAACCTCGTCCGGTGTGGGCATACGTGCGCGGACGGTCTCGGTGATCTGATCCGGCTCCAAGCCTCGGTCGGTGAGGATTGCGAATCCGCCACCGCGACCGGCTGGGCCGGGGGTCGGGTCGACCAGTGCTGTTCCTTCGACGTCCTCGGGTCGGTAGTAGCTGGTCAGGGTATGCGTGGGACTATCCGCTTCCTTGACGAGTCGGGCACGTTCATAGACGGGCGCTCCTGCCGGGATGCCCAAGGCTTCGGCGACCTCGGAGTCAGCTTCGGTCATCCGTACGGTTTGGGTTTGATCTCCTGGTGCCCAGGCGCGACCGGTCGCTTCCCGGTCGGCGGCGAACGCAACGAGGCCAGACTTCCACTTGCTCTTGGCGTATCGCTCGATGCCGAGCCGCTTCATAGGGACCTGTGGCCGGATGACGGTTCCCCGACGGCGGACCGGTGTCACCAGCCCTTCGGCTTCGAGAACCCGTACGGCTTGCCGCACGGTGTTGATGTTGACGCCGTGGGCTGCGGCAATCTCGTTCTGCTTGGGTAGCGTGCCGCCCTCGGGATAGTCGCCACGCTGGATGGCTTGACGCAGGAGGCCCGCCAGCTCTCGGTAGCCGATGCTCACCTGTTCCTCCTCGTCATGAGCCAGCTGAAGCTATCACCGTCAGGCTGAATGCTAGACGATCCACCATTAGAGCTAGCTCTATTGACAGAAGGATGCGCTTTGCTGTCCTATAGAGCTAGTTCTAACGCTCTGCGTCTGGGGAGAGTCTGATGCTTGTTGCTCCGGTAGCTCCGGTTATGTCTGGTCTGGCATTGACTGGTCTCGGCTCAGGCGCGTCTAGCCTTCCTGGCCCAGACGCCGTGTCGACGCCACCCACTTTGCCGGCCTGCTCCTTCTGCGCGGGTGCGGGGTGGAAGTACGTCGTGCAGCGGTTGGCGCTTCGGGTGATGGCGCAGGCTGCGCGGCCGGGGCGGGCGTTGGCTCGCCGGTCGTGTCTGGACTGTGGTGGGTCTGGCCGCCTGGCGGCCGCGTGAGCTGGCACCGGGATGGGTGCTGGAGATGCGGCCGTGAGGGGGCTCAGTGTGGCCGCAGGGGAGCCCGCCCGTCCCGGTGCCATCCAACTTTCTCGGATTGGGGTAGCGGGTGACACCGGAGCCAGGTGATGTGCTGCGGATCGACGGCGCTGCGTCTGTGCAGTTCCGTGGCGAGTGCGCGTTGATCTTTCGGGTGATCTCGGTGTGCAAGAAGGACACCTACCGGGGCTGGGCATGGATCACGGGTTACGTGCTGGATCAGGCCGGTCTCGCGGTGGAGAAGCGGGAGATCTTCGTTATGAAGTCCGGCCTTCGGCCCGTCGTCCGCAACCCTGCCGCCGGCACGCCGGCCGCGAAGGTGGTGCGGGGTCGCCGTGTTTGACATTCGGGTACGTCTTGGCGAGGTGTATCGCCTTTCCGCCACCGACAGGTACCACCCGGAGGACGGGCCGACTGCGCTGCGGGTGACCGGGGTACGTCTGGTGACCAACCGGCCGGAGTCGCACAGCTGGGTGTGGCTGGAAGGGTTCAAGGTCCTTCCCGGCGGAAAGCTCGGCGCGCAGGTGCAGGTGTTGGTGCGCGCGTCGGCCCTGTCGCCGTTGGCTGTCCAGTCGTGAGCGTCTACCTGTCCGCCGCCGTGCGTGCTGAGTTGGCGGCGGCGCAGGGCCAGCTTGACCGGCACACGCCGTCGAGCGGGGATGGCCGGTGTGCGGGCTGCGGCGAGGTCGGGCCGTGCGCGTTGCGGCGGGCGGCGTTGCGGGTGTTCGGTCGGTACGGGTGTATGCCTCGGCGGTGGCCGGGTGCTTCCCGTCCGGAGTTGATCGCGGGAGGTAGCTCCTGGTCGGGGTGGCTGAGCCCTCCGGCTGGGGATGTGCCGCCGAACGGCTGACCTGGGTTGTGCTGTCATGTTGCGAGCATCTACGCTCCTGTATTGACATTATGTGATCTTTGCTGCTGGGGGGCTTGTGATGGCGTACGAGGTTCCGACTCCGAAGTACCTGCGGGTGTTGAACACCCTGCGGGGCCGGATCGAGGACGACACGTACCCGCCTGGTGCGGCCCTGCCCTCGGAAAGTCAGCTCTGTACGGAGTTCGGGGTGTCCCGCCCGACGGTGCTCAAGGCGCTCGGCATCTTGAAGCAGGACGGGTGGATCGAGTCCCAGCAGGGCCGGGGAAGTTTCGTGCGGGGTCGCCCGCCGTCGGGCCGTACCTCGCCGCAGTACGCGCGGGACGCGGTCGAGCTGGACGAGTCAGCTGATACGGAGATCCTGCATGTCGGCCCGGTGCTGGCCTCGGCCCGGATCGCCGCCGAGTTGAACATCCCGGAAGGCACCCCGGTGTACGAGCGGCGTCGCCGTACGGTGTCGCAGTTCGGGCCGGTGGACCTGGTGGCGACGTTCGTGCCGGTGGACATCGCCGTCGGTACGGGGATCACCAAACCTGAGCCAATCGACGGTGGCCTGCTGGAACACATCGCCCGGCTCAAGAGCCTGCGGGGCGACTACGCCACCGAACGGATGACCGCCCGCCGGGTCAGCAAAGACGAAGCCGAAGCCCTCGCCGTACCCGCTGATGAGCCGGTGCTCAGCGCGGTAATCACGGTCTTTCAGGCATCCGGCGAACCCATCATGACCTCGGTGTTGGTGATGCCGGGCAGTCGGCACGAGATCGAGGACACCTACCCCCTGTCCTGATTAGTTGATCAGGCGGGGAGCCGACTACATGCGCAACTTCCGTCAGGTGAACCGCCTTCGTTCGCCGCGAATCCAGCGACGTACTTTCAGCGAGCTGCGCCGGGATCTGCATGGCCACGAGCTGGATCAACGTTCCACTGCCGGGGGAGATCGCTGTCACAGAAGGTGCAGACGAAGTCGTCTTCCTTGACCACGTTGTTTTCCTGGCATCTTGGGCAGCGGCGGAAGATGAAGGCGGCGGTGAAGGCCCTCGGCCGGCGACGAAGGCCGGCTCGGTCCAAAGCTGCTGCAACGGCTGGCCACGACTGAATATCGGGACAGTAGCCGGTGGACTGGTTGGTGACCTCACTGACGGCCCAGCCGCCCGGTTGGGCCACAAAGGTGATCTCCCCGGCGCTGAGCACGTCACGACCTCCGGCGCATGCCACGTGTTCGCTGCGCCGAGGTGCCAAACGAAGTACGCCATCGCCGTCAATCACGAACGTGAACGGCTCCGCTAAATCTCGGATGCCAACCGATCCGGCCCAGTCGTTGAACTCGCTCGGGCAGCGGATCAGGCGGCCTTCGCCAGCGGGCAGCGCTGCGGCAAGTACATCGGCAGGCCCCACATAGCGATACCGCCACGCCTGCTCAGTCACGCGTCAACCCTAGCCCTGGACCAAGGGCCCACTCCTGATGTGACAGTCCACTATCGGTGAATTCTTCTCGCAACCCTTGCTTGTGTTTACATGCTGACGTAACTTGGTAAACCAACCGGATGTCAGAAGGCATCTGGCGATGGCGCTTGGAGGTTGCACGTGGTTCCGCTGACGTTGAAGGTGCCGGTTCCGTTCGACTACGTCTTCCCGGCTGGGGCGCTGTGTCTCGGGGTGGATGCGCAGGTGGACTTTGACCGGCGTGGTGAGCCGGATAACCAGGCTCGGGACAAGGAGACGGGTGAGCGGGTGTGGGTGGTTCGGGTGCTGGATCTGGACCCGGATGCGGGGAAGTTCGGTCGGTCTACTGAGGTCAAGGTGAAGGTGATCGCGCCGCATCAGCCGGTTCCTCCGGCGTCGGCGGTGCCGGGTTACCCGCCGGCTATCCAGTTCGAGGGTCTGACGCTGACTCCGTATGTGGATTCGCAGCGGTGCAAGTCGTCGGGGCAGTGCAAGGCGCGGATGGCGTATTCGCTGCGGGCTACGGCGATCAAGCCGGCCGCTGTCGCTGCCGCTGCTGCCTGACCAGTTTCACAACGCGGGGCGGGCCGTTTCCCCGCCAAGAGTCCCGGCCCGTCCCGCGCCTGAACCCACCCCTCAGCTTGTGAAGGAGGGCCTTATGCCCACCGTAGTTCACCCTGCCCCCGATCACTCCTCTGAGCGCTTCCCGCCGCTGTCGGGCCTGTGGTCGTGATGCGCCGTACTCGTTTCGTGTGGTTGCGGCACGCGGTCCGTGAGGTCGAAGCCGTCCTACGTCGCGTGGTGGGTTTGTCGCCGGCTTCGGCTCGGGTGGTGGCGATCTACTGCCCGCACTGTGAGGAGTGGGTGAAGCCTCGCCGGTTTGATCTGCGGCGGATGGCCTGCCGTACGTGTCTGGCGACGTTGGCTCGGCCGCGCCGCTCCCGGGTCGTGTGGGGTGGTGACTGGTCGTGCCGTTGATCAATGTGATTCCGGGGGAGAAGGTCCCGGTCGCACCGATGAACGTACGGCTTCCGGCGTGGCGGATTCCGGGCTGGCTGCTGGTCTTCTGGTGGCTGCTACGGGGCCTGGTCCGCCTGTCGGTGTTGGCCGTCCGCTACTGGTGGCTGACCCTGCCAACTCTTGCCGCCGGCTGGGTCTGGGTCCGGTTCGGCTGGCCCGTGCTCGTAGGCGTGGCCTTGGCCGTGACCGGTGGGTGTGCCGCGTGGTGGCGGTGGCATCCGGTGTCATGGCTGCGGTTCGGCTGGTATCCGATCGTGGCCCGGTGGCGTCGCCTGTGGGTCTACCGACGCGGATGGGCGTCAGTGATGGCCACCTGCGGGTTGGCAACGGCGTTCGCCGGAGATCGCTACGTGCCCCAACTCCTCGCGGTGCGGTGTGACCGGTTCGGGGATCGGGTGACGGTACGGATGCTGCCCGGTCAGATTCCGGATGACTGGGGGCAGGCCGCGGAATGTCTCGCCTACGCGTTCCGGCTTCGTGAGGGCCGGGCGCAGTCGACGAGCCGGCCGGATCGGGTGGTGTTGCACTTCGTCCGCCGCGACCCCCTGGCCTCGATGGTGAAGCCGTTGCCAGTACCTGAAGTGCCAGACCTGGATGGCCTGCCCCTCGGCCGGCGGGAAGACGGGGACCTGTATCGGCTGAGGTTGGCCGGGTCGCATGTGCTGATTGCGGGGGCGACGAACTCCGGTAAGGGCTCGGTGATCTGGTCCCTGATCCGTGCCCTGGCCGGTGGGGTCCGGGCGGGCCTGGTGGAGTTGTGGGCGTTCGACCCCAAGGGCGGCATGGAACTCGCTGCTGGGGTGCCGTTGTTCGCCCGGTTTGCCTACGACGATCCGGACAGCATGGCCGGGGTCTTGGAAGAGGCCGTGAAACGGATGCGGCAACGCGCCGCCCAGTTGCGCGGGGTCACCCGCCAACACACGCCGACCGTGGATGAGCCGCTGATCGTCCTGGTCGTCGACGAGCTGGCCGCACTGACCGCGTATCTGACTGATCGGAAGGTCCGCGACCGAATCCGGGAGGCTCTTGGACTGCTGTTGTCGCAGGGCCGGGCGGTGGGTGTGCATGTGGTGGCGGCGTTGCAGGACCCGCGTAAGGACGTGCTGCCGTTCCGGGACCTGTTCCCGACCCGGATCGCGTTGCGGCTGACCGAGCCGGAACAGGTGGACATGGTCCTCGGCGACGGTGCCCGCAACCGAGGCGCGATCTGTGACCGGATTCCGGAGACCTCACCGGGGGTGGGCTACGTCGCGCTGGACGGTGTGCGGGAACCGGTGCGGGTCCGGTTCTCCTACCTCACCGACACCGATATCCGCGATCTCGGCCGCGACTATCGGCGACTGGACGACACCGACACCGGGCGGGAGGTGGCGGCGTGAAGACCACCGCGACCAGCATCGGTGACCGGTTCGAGGGCGTGGTCCTGGTCCTCATCCTCCTCATCGTCGGCGGACTCGCGGGCGCGGCGTCGTTCACCCACGTCCACGACTGGACCATGACCCACTCGCCCCCAGGTACGGGGGACTGGTTCGGCTGGGCCAACGCCGCCATCTCCGAACTCATCCCGATTGCCGCACTGCTCACCATCCGCAAACGGCGACGCACCGGCGGCCCAGTCGGCTACCCGATGTTCCTGCTCGTCGCCGCCGTGGCCCTGTCCCTGTCCGCACAACTGGCGGTAGCCAAGCCTGGCCTGTCCGGGTGGCTGCTGTCCGCCGTACCCGCCCTGGCGTTCCTCGGCCTGTCGAAACTCGTCCTCAACGTCAAACCGACGCCACCCGTCGACGCGGAACCGAACCCGGTTGATCTGGTCCCAGTCGAGGACAACGACACGGAAGAACTGCCCCCGGTACAGGTCGAGCAGGACACCAACGAGGTCGAAGAGCACGAGGGGCGGGACAGTCTGCCCGTCGACCAGGTGGTGACGCTCGATCTAGTCCGCCGGGAGCCTGACCGGCCCGGACTGGTCCCGGTCCCCGCGACCGCCTTCGCCCCGCGTAACGGCACCCGGTTCAACCCTTCGGCACCTGCGGAGGCCACCCCATGACCGAACCAACCATCGCGATCCCGGCCGGGGAACCACCTCGGCCGGGATCCCGGGCCGACCGGATGCGTATGCCCCTGGCCAAGGACGCGCTCAAACGCCTCGCTGAGGAAAACGGCGTGTGTGTCCGGCCGCTGGCGCTGCGGCGTACCGACACCGTGACCGGGGTGACCGAAGTCGTCGAGGTCCCCTGCGGCGCGACCCTGGCCGTGAAGTGCAAGCCGTGCGCGGAACGCAACCGGCGGCTACGCATCCAGCAGATCCGCGAGGGCTGGCACCTGGCCGACGAACCCGCCATCCGTCCCGATGAGCCGGGTGAGGATGTGCTCGCCCTGGTGCGGGTTAGGGCGCACATGGAGTTCGAACGCGAAGCACTCAACTACCAGCCAATGCACCCCGACCAGCGCGCCGCGCTGATCGCCGAACTCGACGCCGGCATCATCGAGCTGGATGAGGCCCTGGCCGAAACCAACCTACGCGGCCACCTCACCCCGAAAGAACGGGATGAGCGGCCTCGGCGGAAACGGTCCACGAAACGGCGGCAGGATTCACCCGACCTGCCCCGGCTGCCCGTCGACCCGCGCACCGTGGGCCGGGCCTACAGCGGGAAGGCTGGCAAGACTCACCGGCCGTCGATGCTGGTCACGCTCACCCTCGGCTCACACGGGCCGGTGCACTCCCACCTACGACGCGGTGCCTACATCGCCCCGTGCGAGTGCGGGGAACGGCACGGCCAACACGATGACGTGCTCGGCACCCCCGTCGACCCGACCAGCTACGACTACCGACGCGCGGCCCTGGACGCGATCCACTTCGCCCGGGTGCTGGATCGGTGGTGGCAGAACGTCCGCCGTGCGGCCGGCTGGAACGTCCAATACGCCGGAGCGGTCGAGCTGCAACGCCGACTGGCCCCGCACGCTCACTTCGCCATCCGGGGCACCCTCCCGCGTCGCCTGTTGAAGCAGATCGCCACCGCCACGTATCACCAGGTGTGGTGGCCCGCCTTCGACCGGCTGAAGTACCCGGTCGACAAGCCGCCCGTGTGGGACGTCGACCAACAGGCGTACGTCGACCCCAAGACGAAACAGCCGCTACCCACCTGGGCGGAAGCACTCGACGAACTGGAGGAACCCGACAGTCGCCCCGCCTACGTCGCCCGACTTGGACGGATCGACGCACGCGGCATCGAACAGGGCACCAAAGACGCCGAACGCTCCATCCGCTACGTCACCAAGTACGTCACCAAGTACGTCACCAAAGACCTGACCGACCAGGCCAAACCCCGAACCGACCCGCAGAAGGCCCACTTCGACCGGATCCACGCCGAACTCTCGATCCTGCCCTGCTCGCCGACCTGCGCGAACTGGCTTCTCTACGGCGTCCAGCCCGATGGGGTCAGGGCAGGCCTGACCCCCGGCCGCTGCACGGGGAAGGTTCACCAGCGGTCCACACTCGGCTTCACCGGCCGACGGGTCCTCGTCTCCCGACAGTGGTCCGGCAAGACCCTGGCCGACCACAGGGCGGACAACCGGGCCTGGGTCCGCGCCATCCTCGCCGGCGGCATGGCCGACACCGAAGAACACGACCAGGCCGTGACCGAACCGGACGGGCCACAGCGATACCGCTTCGAGTTGGCCCGACCCGAAGACCCCGACGTCCCACCCCTGGAACACCGCATCATGCGCGCCGTCTCCGCACGCATCCGCTGGCGCGCAGACCTCAACACCGCCCGACAACGAACATCCGCCGCTGTTTCGGCAACCGCAACACCCCTCGCCCCCGCAGCCTGATCATCCGGAGGACTCCACCCCTTATGGAAAGTGAGCTGTTGACCGTTCCGCAGGTGCTCGACGTGCTCAACGGCGTGTCCCGACCCACCTTCTACCGATGGCGTGAGCTGGGCATCGCGCCGGAGTGCATCAAGCTCCCCAATGGTGAGCTACGTATCGAGCGGCGCGACCTTCGGGCGTGGTTGGAACAGCACCGGGAGGCGGCGTGAGGTCGCGCGAGGTCCGGATTCGCGGGATTCAGGTCAACGCGCTGGCGGGCAGGAAGAAGTCGTACACGGTCCGGTGGGTTGTCGGCATCGAGCCGAAGTCGCGGACGTTCAGCACTCGGGCGCTGGCTGACAACTTCCGGTCCGACCTGATGCAGGCGGCGAATCGTGGTGAGGCGTTCGACCAGGATTCCGGGCTGCCAGAGTCGCTGCTCAAGCCGGAAGAGGCGGTGACCTGGCTTGGCTTCGTACTCCGGTATATCGACATGAAGTGGCCAGGTGCCGCCGCCAAGTCGCGGGAGAGCACGACGGACGCGCTGGCTACCGTGACCGGCGTACTGGTCCGGGACCTGGCCGACCGGCCTAATCCGGCGTTGCTGCGGCGGGCGCTTCGGGAGTACGAGTTTCCGCCGGCCGCTCGGCAACTCGATCGGCCGGCGGATATCGCGGCTGCCCTGCGTTGGCTCGGCAAAGCGTCGCTGCCGTTGCCCGCGCTGGCGGAATCCGCGGTGGTACGCCCTGCGCTGGATGCGTTGGGGCTGCGGATGGATGGGCTTTCGGCAGCCGCGACGACGACCAGGCGGCGACGCTCTGTCTTCTACAACGTGCTTCAGTACGCGGTCGAGTTGGAACTGCTCGACTTCAATCCGGTGGACAAGCTGCGGGTTCGGTCGACCAGGCGCAAGGTGGTCGGCGAGGTCGACCGGCGGGTGGTGGTGAACGTTCGGCAAGCGCGGGAGCTACTGGCGGGCGTGACGTACGTCGGTACCCGTGGGAAGGAGGGGCGTCGGGGGGAGCGGTTGCGGGCGTTCTTCGCCTGTCTCTACTTCGCGGCGTTGCGGCCGAGTGAGGCGCTGGGCCTTCGGCAGCGTGACTGTCACCTGCCCGAGCAGGGGTGGGGTCTGCTGACGGTGGAGAAGTCCCGTCCGGCGGCCGGGAAGCGGTACACCGACAGCGGGGAAGTGCACGATGACCGGGGCTTGAAGCACCGGGGCGAGACGGAAGCGCGTGAGGTGCCCATCCCGCCGGAGCTGGTGGCGATTCTGCGGGAGCACATCGACCGGTTTGGCGTCGGCTCGGACGGGCGGCTGTTTCGTAGCGGGCGCGGGAACGTGGTGGCGTCGTCGACGTACTCCCGGGTGTGGGACGAGGCACGGGCGTTGAGCCTGCCCCCGGATCGGGTGGCTTCTCCGCTGGCCGGGCGTCCGTACGACCTGCGGCATGCGGCGGTGTCGCTCTGGCTGAACTCCGGTGTTCCGGCAACCGACGTCGCCGCGCGTGCCGGTCACTCGGTCGATGTGCTGTTGAAGGTGTACGCGAAGTGCCTCGACGGGGACCGTGGCCGGATGAACGAGCGCATCGAGGGGCGGCACTCAGCGGATGACGATCACGAATAAAGTGCAGGGCGGTCGTAGCGGGTGCTGCGACCCCCTTCGCTGATCGGAAGTTAGCGCTATGGCCTCACAGGCATGGTTCTACCGGGACCATGAGTTCCCGCCTGGCAAGGAACTCTTTCGTAGTGACCGCAGGTTTCACCTGTTGGCCTATTCGGCCAGCCACAGCCAACTGCTGCTCCGAAGTAACCCTCCGTACGGCGACGACGATCGAACCGATCCTGAGACGACGATCGACGTGCTTTTCAAGCCGATCGAAGCCGTTCAACTACGGCAGTCGTGGACCGGACTGGTGATCAGATGTGCCGACGCGGACGAAGCTGAGCAGGTCAGGGCATCGTTACCCGACATCAAATGGGAAGGGCTGCACGTCCTCATCCTGCAGAGCCCAGACCAGCGGCAGAGCGGCTACGTGGTCAGCATGGCCGTCGGTTGGCACGAGGGAATTCTTCCCCGGATGCAACCGAGCTTCTATACCAGCATGCTGCCGGGCGACCGGTGGAACACCAGGCCACTCCATGGAGTAGATGTGGGCCTGAACATGGCCTCAGTGCAGGACTTACTCGACGCACTGGGAGCCGATGGCTACCCACCGTCCCGCCGAGAGCGTTCTCGCATTGTCTATGTTCTGATGGCTCGCTTCAGCGATTGGGGCGGGGAGAAAGTCTCCGGTGTAGGGGTCTTCCTGACTGAGGCCGACGCGGAGGAAGCTCGGGCGATGTTCACGCCGAAGGTCGATGACTGCTGGATCGAGACACTTCCCGTTGCCATGTGACGTGGTCTCGGGCTACTCAGCGCGGAGGAGGACGGAAGTTGATCACGGGTAGGGTGCGCGAGGTCGTGGCTGAGGCTGCGGCCTCGTTGCATTTGTGCCGTCTGACCTGCGGAAACTCGACCAAGATCATTGCACGTATTTTGCACGACTGGCGACAAACGGCGGCTGAGGGCGGCCTACGGCTGCCCACAAGGTCAACTCGACTTGGAAGCGTATCCGCTGGTCAGGCCGTGTTTTTGCTGATCTTCGAGGTGCCCCCGGCAGGAATCGAACCTGCGACACACGGTTTAGGAAACCGATGCTCTATCCCCTGAGCTACGAGGGCGCGAGGGCCTAGTCTAGCGACCTGGGGGTTCACCTGGGGTGGCAGGGAGTGGCCCAGGTTCACCCATGTTCCCCGTACCGCCGTTCTCCCAGCCCAGGACCACACCCGGAGCACACGAACCCCGGTTTGCGACCGGCGGTCGGCCGCGGTGACCCGCGTTGGCGCCGGTTGGCATCCGCTGGAGAGTACAAACCGCGCACATCATCGAAGATCATGATGCCATCGGCTCCCCGGCTGAGGAGTCAGCTGGGGAATGGGCGCTGAGGCGGCAACCCTCCGCGGCCTCGGGCGCTGACTCAGGCCACGATACGGACACAGGGCAGCGTTGGGCATGAGTCCCGCACGAGGCTCCGCGTCCGGATCAGCCACGGGCTGCGCTCGATCCGCTCTCGATCAGCGCGGCAACCCTGGGCCCCAGCACGGGATTCAAATCTGCGACACACGGATTAGCTAAGCCGGGACCAACGCGCGGCGGACCGTCTCCGCGAGAGCGCGCTTGCGCCGCTCGTGGACGGCCGGTTCTTCATCTGGCGTCGCCGTGGTCTCCAGGCTGATCGCCGACCAGGCCTGCGCGATGTTGGTGATCATGGCAAGCACATCCTCCGGGGCGACATCCGGCACGATCCGCCCGTTCGCCTGCGCGGCGCGAACGGACTCCAGCCTCGCCTCGTTGTGGTCCACCAGATGCGCGAACAGGGCACCGGTCGGCACGCGCTCAAGCCGTGCCCACGCGGCCAGCCGGGTGAGCAGCGGGCGAGAGAGGTGCGCGTCGTAGAGGCGTGCGGCGTATCCCGGCAGGTCGTCCGCGTCGAGCGGCACGGCGTTGACGATCTCGAGCACGTGCAGGTCGAGCACCGTGTCGAACAGCTTGTCCTTGCTCGTGTACCAAGCGTACATCTGGGCCTTGTTGACCTGGGCGGCCTCGACGATGCGGTCCACCCGCGCCCCCGCGACGCCATGTTCGGCGAACTCCGCCGTCGCCGCCTCGAGAAGCCTGCGCTTCGACTCATCCGCTCTTCCCATGCCCCCAACTGTACTAACAAGTTCGTTTGACGCCTGCATCGATCGGGCCTACGGTTGCAACCAACCAGTTAACAAACGAGTTGGTTTTTTGGAGTGACTGTGTCCGACATCCAGCTAGACCCCACCATCGTCCGCCCGGTTCCCGAGCTGCTCGAGCGTGGCCCACTGAAGCTGTTCATCGACGGCGAGTGGGTTGCCGCCAGCACCGGCGAGACGTTCGAGTCGATCGATCCAGCCACCGGCGAGGTCCTCACCACCATCGCGAAGGGATCGGCCGACGACGTCGACCGTGCGGTGCGCGCCGCGCGCCGCGCGTTCGAGGACCCATCGTGGTCGGAGATGGCCCCGTACCAGCGCAGCCGGATCCTGCTGCAGATCGCCGACGTGCTCGAAGCCCACACCGACGAGCTCGCCACGCTGAACTCGCGGGACATGGGCGGCCCGTTCTGGCTGACCCGCTTGGAGATCGGCCTCGCCGTCGAGGTGTTCCGCCACTACGCGGGATGGCCCACGAAGCTCTACGGGCAGGTCGCGCCCTCCGATCCCTCCTCGTTCAACTACGTGCTGCGCCAGCCGCTCGGCGTCGTCGCCGCGATCACCGCGTGGAACGGTCCCTCCCTGCAGCCCTCCTGGAAGATCGCCCCGGCACTGGCCACGGGCAACACCGTGGTGCACAAGCCCGCCGACTGGTCGTCCCTGTCGGCCGTGCGCTTCGCCGAGCTGCTCGCCGAGACCGACCTGCCCCGCGGCGTGTTCAACCTCGTCACCGGCGACGGCGCGGGAACCGGCGAGGCCCTCGTCCGGCACCCTGGTGTCAACAAGATCACCTTCACCGGCTCGACCCCCGTCGGCCGGCACATCGCGGAGGTCGCGAGCGCGGACTTCAAGCACGTCACGCTCGAGCTCGGCGGCAAGGGCCCGGTGATCGTCTTCGCCGACGCCGACCTGTCGCAGGCAGCGCGGGCCGCCGCGCTCGGCTTCTGCCTGGGATCGGGTCAGGGCTGCGTGGCCGGCAGCCGCATCTTTGTGCACTCCTCGGTAAAGGACGAGTTCCGCGCGTTGCTGCTCGAGGAGATGCGCTCCTTCACCCTCGGGGATCCGTTCGACCCCGCCAGCCAGATGGGTCCGCTCGTGAGCAGGCCGCATTACGACCGTGTGAAGGGCTACCTCGACGCCGCCCGCCAGCACGGCGCGACGGTCTCGTCGGTAGGCACTACCGACTCGGGCCTCTACCTGGCACCGACGCTGATCGAGAACACCACCAACGACGCGCTGACCTCCCGCGAGGAGATCTTCGGGCCGGTCGCGTCGCTCATGGAGTTCGCCGACTTCGACGAGGCGATCAGGGCCGGCAATGACACCGTGTACGGTCTGTCGGCGACGGTGTTCACCCGCAACCTGGAGACCGCGCACCGCGCCGCCCGGCTGCTCGACGCGGGAACCGTCTGGATCAACACCGCCAACGAGGTGACCGCGGGCGCCATGCCGTTCGGCGGGTTCAAGCAGTCCGGCATCGGCCGCGAGCACGGCACGCAGGTGCTCGACGCCTACACCGAAGTTAAGTCTGTGATAGTGCGCTACTGATCGACCGGTGTCACGGACAGCAGCGTGATCAAACTCAGAAAACGGCGGAAGCCCAGGTCGGTGACCTGGGCTTCCGTTCCGAGCTGCTGACGGAATCGAACCATCGATCTACGCATTACGAGTCGGTGGCCCGGCACTGGTCCGCCGCCTGGTCCTCGTACCCGACACGGTGTCCCGGTTTCTCCGCACCACCAGGGGCATCACCGACTGGTTCTTCGACCCCGCCGGCCGGGTCGCCGCCGGTTGGGTCGCCGCCGCCGATCGCAGCAGGGCGCGGCGTAGCTCCCGCTGAGCGCCATCACTCGGCCGGCTCATGCCCATCGCGCTGGTGAGGAACTCGGCGACGCACCTTCGTAACCGTGTCGCCAGAAGAGCCCGCCAGCTGACCTCGGCGGCCCGGTCGAGGACCGGCTGTTCGTCGAAGGCCCGCAGCCTCCCGGTGATCGGCCTGTTACTGCACGTGCGGCCAGCTTGATCGCTCGGTACGGGAGTGACCCAGGTCGCCAACTGATCGGTACAGAATGTGCTACGGTATTCCTCGAACCGAACCGATCAGTACAAAAATCGGGCGTGGGGTGACCCGCTTGCGGCGGGACTTCCCCGCTGCAAGGCCTGACAGCTGGTCGCTCGCACCGAACCCAAGCCTGTGGCCGTTCCTGGCCAGAAAGGCGGCTCGCCTGAGCCGCAACCCGAGAGGACACGTATGGCCGTCACGTTGATCACCGGCGCAAACAAGGGCATTGGTTTTGCGACCGCCGAACAGCTCCTCGAGCTGGGTCACACCGTCTACATCGGAGCACGTGACGTCCAGCGGGGCGAGGAGGCTGCGGCGGTACTGGGAGCGCGATTCCTGCAGCTTGACGTGACCGACGACGCGTCAGTGAACAAGGCGCTGGCAACTATTGATTCGGATGAGGGGCGACTCGACGTTCTGGTCCACAACGCGGGAATCTCCGAGAACGGAGTGATCGATGGACCAACTGCCCTGCGGGTGTTCGACACCAACGTGGTCGGGATCGTCCGAGTAACGGAGGCGGCACTGCCTTTGTTGCGTAGATCCGCTAATCCCACGGTGGTCACGGTTTCAAGCAGTGCTGGATCCTTCTGGGCGGTGAACAACCCCGACCGGCCGGAGTTCAATCTGCCGTTCCCGCTCTACTCGGCGTCCAAATCGGCCGCCACCATGATCACTATCCAGTACGCCAAGTCGCAGCCGGGAATCAAGTTCAACGCAATCGAGCCCGGTTTCACCGCCACCGACCTGACCGCCGGGCTTGGCGGCGGAAGGCCGCCGGCGGAAAGCGCCAGGATGGTCGTGCGCTTGGCGACGCTCGCCACGGACGGCCCGACCGGGACATTTCAAGACGATCTCGGGGACCTGAACTGGTAGGCGCGCAGGGGCCACCAATCGCCCACTGCTGGGTCTCAAAGCTCTCGTTCTGCAGGGGCTCGCACGAGTCACGGTAAGGGCAACCCCGCCGTGTCCATCAATGCGCAAACGCTCGAATTCTGGCGTGTGTCGCATGAAAACAAGATTCGACCGACCCCGTATGGGTCTGTTACCTGGGAGGAAAACCTTCATGTCTGAGAACGATCTGCGCAGTTGGTACCTACGCTACGTCGCGGCGCTCAACGCCCATGAGTTCGACGGAATGGACGAGTTCATCAATGACCAGGTCATGCTGAACGGCGAGCCGGGCACCCGAGACGACGTCCTCGCGGTTCAGAAGCACGACGTCGATGCCGTTCCGAACCTTCGCTGGGAGGTCAAGGAGCTGCTATTCGATCGTGACCGGATCGCTGTGCGCGCGATCAACACCGGCACTCCGGTGAAGGAGTGGCTCGGTGTGCCCCCTTCCGGTGCCTCATTCGAGATTGTCGAATACGCCATCTACCAGGTCAAGGATGGTCGATTCGTGCAAATGACGGCTCTGCACGACTCGGCCGAGATGCATCGGCAACTGACCGCTTGATGAGGTCGAGGGTCGGCCTCCCGGGGCACCTAGTCGGCGCACCGGGATCTCTGCCGCGTCCGCTCGACTCGATACGCGTCGAGCGGACGCGGCGCGGCTGAGTAGCAGCAAGGCTGGACGGAAGATCCTGCTGTGATCCGGTCGGGTGCGAGCGGCGCTTGCTGACCCACCGCCGCATGCTGCGCTTGAGCCAGTAAGTGCGGTAAAGAAACTCGACTGACAAACGTCCCACAATCCTTGAGGTGGAACCCCTATGACAACCATTGGCATCATCGGCGCAGGCGAGGTCGGCAGTCAGATTGCGCGTGCGGCAATTTCGGTCGGATACTCCGTCGTCATCGCCAACTCGCGGGGGCCCAGGACGCTGGAAAGCCTCATTGCCGAGTTGGGCCCGTCAGCGCGCGCGGCGTATGCTAGGGACGCCGCAGCGGCCGGCGATTTCGCCATTATCGCGGTGCCCCTCAAAGTCGTCAACAACATGCCAGTCGAGGAGCTTGCGAACAAGGTAGTGCTGGATACGAACAACTACATGGTCTGGCGCGACGGGAACATTCCGGTAATCGACTCGGGCGAAAAGACAGTCCACGAGCTGCGCCAAGAACAGCTCCCCACTTCGAAGATTGCCAAAGCATTCACCCACATCCAGGCTCCCCGACTTCTCACCTCTGGTCGACCTGCCGGGGCCCCCGACCGGCTGGCACTATCAGTCTCTAGTAATTTCCCCGAAGCTGTTGCCCTTGTCAGGCGTTTGTACGACCAGTTCGGATTCGACACCGTGGACAACAGTCCGCTCAGTGAGTCGTGGCGCTCCGGTCCCGGTACACCCGCGTGGAACCGTTCCGTGCCCGGGCAGAGCCGCGAGGAGTTGGTCCTCAATCTGAAACGAGCGAGGCCTGTAACTGTGAGGTGATGCTGCGCAGCCTTGCGGCGCGTCAAGCAGCTCCGCTGAGATGGCCGGTGCCGCCGAACAGGTCACCGGTCGGCCAGCGCGTTCATCCGTTCCCGCATTGCCGAACGATGCGGGAACGGATGAACTTCGGGGTCAGGCCCGCAGTGACGACAGGCCCTCCGGGGTCGGGAGCCCGCCGGACAGCCGGCTGCGACAGAAGTCCCGGAATGACCGGGGCTGGCGTCCGGTCACGTCCGCCACGGTGGTAGTGATCCGGTCCTCCGCGCCGTTGGCGACCGCCGTGTCCAGGCCGGCGAGGAAGCGGGCGTAGTCGGGCAGAAGGCCATGCCCCTCGTGGTACGCCGCGAGCGCATCCTCGTCGATGGCACGGTGTCGGACCGGCCATCCGCCGATTTCGGTGAGGGTGGCCGCGATGTCGGCATAGCTCAGCGGCTCGGGGCCGGTGATGACGTGCTCGGTGTTGTGGGGCGTCGGGTCCACGAGGGCGTGGACCGCCACCTCGGCGATGTCGCCCGGATCGACGAACCCGACGCGGGCGTCGCCGGTCGCACTGACGATTTCGCCACGTTCCAGGGCACTTTTCGCGTGCGGGTGGTCACCCACAAAGTTCTCCATGAACCAGGACGGTCGCAGCACCGCCCACTCGGGGATCATCTCGCCGAGCAGGGCTTGCACCTTTCCCAGCCCGGTAGTGCCGGCTTCGATCGCCGAGGCGCTGAGCAGGACTGCCCGTCGTACTCCTGCTCGCTGGGCCAGGTCCAGGAAGGGCAGCATGATCGGTGCTGGGTCAGCCTCACCGACGGGCGGGATCAGGTACAGCGCCGTCGTGCTGTCCAGCGCGGGGGCGTGGGTGCTCCGGTCGTACCAGTCGAAACGGACGTCTCCGGCGGCTGCCCGGCGGCTGGCGACGCGGGCCGGGTGGGCGGTGGCGGCAAGTTTCGCGGCGACGAGCCGGCCGGTCGTTCCGGTACCTCCGATGAGGAGGATCATGCGGGCACCAGCCCTTCGCTGAACAGCTCCCGCACGGCCAGCGGGTTCCAGTAGTCGCGGTAGTGCACGATCCGCCCGTCGCGGATGGTCAGGACGGCGATGTACCGCAGTTGGTACGACCGGCCGGTGGCGACGACAACACCAGAGGCGGTGAACTCGGTGACGATTACCGCCGGATCCGCGGTCTCGTGCAAGTTGACATCGAAGATCTCGCGAATGTCGAGGGTCTGGGGGTAGTCGATCAGGTAATCGTGCAGCGCGGCTCGGCCAGCCACCCGGCTCGGCTGCCCGTCCGACGCAAACGGAAACTCCATCACGCCGTCATCGGCGAACAGTGCGAGGAATCCCGTCATGTCCTTGGCGATCAAAAGGTCTATGGCCTGGTGGAACAGGTCGGTGGCAGGGTTCGGCATGTCATCCCTTCCTGGTCGGTGGCCGTTCCGCGCTGATCTACCATTGCGGACGGCCGGTCCGCTTCCACCATAGCGGACCGTCGGTCCGGTTGTAGGGGAGGTGGATGTGCGAGCCGACGCGGCACGTAATCGGGACGCGCTGCTGGCCGCGGCCGAGCGACTGTTCGAGGCCGCGACCGACCCCGACCAGATCTCCATGGACGACGTCGCCAACGCCGCCGGAGTGGGCAAGGGCACACTGTTTCGCCACTTCGGAGACCGGGCGAGACTGGTCCGCGCCCTCTACGACAAACGCGGCGAGCAACTGCGGGCGGCAATCGCGACGGACCGGCCGGGCGATTCGCCCGTCGAACGGGCCGTGGCACTGCTCCACGGGCTGGTCCGATTCAAGCGGGACAACCGGGTGCTCACCCTGGCCCTGGAAAACGCGGGCAACGGCAGCCCTTACCGCGCCGAGTCGTACGAGGACTGGCATGCCCTCCTGGCCTCCCTGGTATCCGAAGCCCGGGGCCCGGAATCGGCGGACTACCTCGCCCACGCCCTGCTCGCCGCCGTCCGGAGCGACCTCGTGGAGCACCTACGCGACTGGCCCGACGAGCGCTGGGAAGCGGGGCTGACCGCACTAGCCTGGTCGGTGCTCGCCGCCCCCCACTCCGCCACGAGCTGACCGCCCCCCACTCCGCCACGAACTGACCGCGCACCAAGGCCGCCGCTGTCGGTCCATCCCAGCGATCCCCACACGTACCGCATTCCATCGATGTTCCTCGCGGTGCGCATCTGGCTGTAGCCGTTCCAGGTGCTGTCCCGTGGCTCCGTTCAAGGGCAGAGCTGTGATGGCCAACTTCGAACTTCGATGACGTACGGAATCAGTCGCGGCCCTTGTGAGCCTGGCGTGCGGTGGCCGTGGCGATGTCGACAAAGCCGTGCACGAGTGACCTCCGGTCGCGACGGCGCCACGCGACGACGAGCGGACTCGGCGCGACTCCGTCGACCGGGACGACGACGATGCCGGGCACGCGGTTGATGGTCAGCGGGGCGAGCCCGATCGAGTCCGACCACAGAACGGCCTGTATGCACTCGCGTACGGTCCGCACAACGGTGTCGGCCCCGTCCGCAGGCTCGCGACCACCGGCCCAGTAGCCCGCCCACAGTGGATCGGCAGTGTCCGGGACGCGGAACCAGCGACGGTTCCGCAGGTCGTCCAGCTGCAACCGCTCCCGAGACGCGAGCGGATCCGTCTCACGCATCACAACCCCGACCGGGTCCCGGCGGATTTCGGCGACCGCGACTGCGGCGGCTTTGAACGGGCCACGGGTGAGGGCGACGTCGGCCAGGCCGCGGTCGACACCCACGGTGGGGTCGGTGAGGTCGCCTTCGACAATGCGGATCTCGACGCCCGGGTATCGGGAGCGGAACACGTCGATCAGTGCGCTGCCGGCGCGGTCCACGCTGTCAGCCAGCGTCCCGATGGTGATGGTGCGCACCTCGGCGGCCGGCGTCACCAGCGACGGCAGGGACTCGATCCGGGCGAGCAGCTCGCGAGCCTCAGGCAGCAGCGCGTGGCCGGCCTGTGTCAAGGCCATCCCGTGCACCGAACGCGTGAACAACTCGACGCCGAGTTCGATTTCGAGCTGCTGAATCGCCCTGCTCAAGGGCGGCTGCGAGATGTGCAGCCGGGCCGCCGCCCGGCCCACGTTGCGCTCCTCCGCCACCGCAACGAAGTAGCCCAGAGAGCGCATATCCACCATCCCGCGACCATACCCTGAGGGTATTGCTCTTCTCGATCAGGTGTTGGACCACGACGCGCGACCGGGGGTCCAATCAAAGAGTGATCCACACGAAGAAAGACATGTTGAACGAACGGACGGAACGCGGCATCGCGGTCTACGCCGAGACCTTTGGCGTCACCCCCGGAGAGCTGCCGGGCCTGTTCTCTGACCGGGTGGGTAGCCAGTTCGCCGCGGAGGCCATCCTCGCGGCCGGTGGCCCGGCCTGGCACGACCCGTCGCTCGACGACCGGAGCCGCAGTGTCGCGATCCTCACCGCGCTGATCTGTGAGGGCGTGCGAGGCGATCGGCTCACCACACACCTGGAGCGAGCGGTCCGGGTCGGGCTCGACCAGCCGGCCCTCGAGGTCCTCACCGTTCTCCTGTCGCTGTATGTGGGCCAGGCGCGCACATCCGTGGCGGCCGAGGAGATCCGCCACTTCTTCCTGTACCCGGATAGTTCCGAAACCGCCGCCCCGTAAGCACTGTCGGAAAGGCACGAAAGATCATGATCTACGTTTGGACCGGCGTCGCGCTCGTGGGTATCGCCGCCTCGCTCATCGCCATCCGGTCGTTTCGGCCTGCGCCCCTTCCGGCGCCGGCGCCGTGGACAGGGCCGCTGCCGGACGCGTCACCCCCGGCCGAGATGGCGATCTACCAACTTCCGACCGGAACGTACGAGAATCGGGCGTTCCTGGCGTACCGCGGAGGAGCGTTCAGCGAACGGCGCAAGTTCGCCGCCACCGCCGTACTCGTCCAGCATCCGGCCGGCGACCTGCTGATCGATGCCGGATTCGGCGCGAACGTCGACGCGCACATCGCGACCCTGCCGGCGTACCGGCGCAGCCCGCACGAACTCGGCTCCACGGTTCGAGACCAGCTGCGGGCGAAGGACTATGACATGGCCCGGCTGAAGGGCGTCGTCATCACGCACGCCCACTGGGACCACGTCAGTGGCCTGGACGAACTTGACGCCCCGATCTGGCTGAACCCGGCGGAAGGCCGATACGTCGACCGCGCCACGGACGCCGCTGTGTTCCGAGACGTGGCAAGCCATCACCAGATCCACCACTACACCTTCGACGGACCGCCGTACCTCGGCTTCCCCAGCAGCCACGACGTCCACGGCGACGGTTCGGTGGTCATCGTGGAGGCGGGGGGCCACACGGATGGCTCGGTCGTGGTCTTCGTCAACCTTCCCGATGGCCGCCGGTACGCCTTCATCGGCGACCTGACGTGGCAGATGGAGGGGGTGACGCTCCGGGCGGAGCGCCCGAAGATGCTGCGGATGCTGGCAGACGTCAATCCGGCGCAGGTGCGGGAGGGTCTCCAGCGCATCATTGCCCTGGCGGACCAGATGCATGTGGTGCCGGCCCACGACGTGCCCGCCTACGATCCGATCCCGCAGTGGATCTCCGCGTCCGCCACGCATCCGAACCAGTCCTGATCGCGAAATCGTCAGCCCCCGACACGATGCGGCTGCGTCACTCGGCTCCCGCGCCGACCGTCGCTGGCGCGGCGGCTAGCCTGTGCCGATGCAAGATTTGGTATCCGAGAGTGAAGTCGATGGCTGACGCCGACGATGTCCGCCACCTGGCACTCGCACTGCCGCACGTGGCCGAGGTCGAGAGCGACGGCTTCGACTTCCGGGTCGGGAACAAAGGCTTCGTCTGGTCCTATCCCGAGCGGGTACCGGGCGGGCCGCGTGTCATTCGGACCGACATCGCGGTGCTGTACGTCGGCGACGAGGCGGAGAAGCAGGCGCTGCTGCTCGGCGAGCCGGAGATCTTCTTCACGACGCCCGCCTACGACGGGGTGCCCCTGGTCATGCTGCGGCTCGCACAGGTGAGCTTCGATCGCCTGACCGAGCTTGTCACCGACGCGTGGCGGATGCGCGCTCCGGACACACTCGCCATCGACCTCGACGACAGCGCCGACAGCGCCGACCTCGACGACAGCGCCAAGCTGCCGAACCCGCAGTCGCGTACAGCCGATCGGTAGGCCGACGCGGCGCGGGCCTGGCGGCCTGCGGCGCGAGGGCTGCTTCTACGTCGCTTCGACAGCGTGCAGACATCGGGCAGCCTGTACGCGGAGCGCGGCGGCGAGTTCCGCCGGACCGTCGATCAGGGTGAAGTCGGCGTCGATCGAGGTGATCATCCAGACCAGTCCCTGCGGGGTGTCGGCGCCGACGTGCAGCAAACAGCTCCGGTCGTCAACGGTCTCGACGACGCCCATGCCGGGCCAGATCCGCTCGTTGACCGCCTCAGCGGACTCGTGCAGCGAGACTGTCGCCTGGTAGAGCCAGGTCCGTGACGACAGCTGGTGCGAAAGATACGTCGCCACGTCACCGTCGGGAGGTTGGCGGGGCGCAAACCGGGGGCCGGTCGGCGTACGCGGCGTCATCCGGTCTACCCGGAAGGTTCGCCAGTCGTCGCGGTCGGTATCCCAGGCGACCAGGTACCAGTGTCGGCCGAAACTGACCAGGCTGTGCGGTTCGACCGAGCGAATCGTGTCGCCCGTACGTGGGCTGGTGTAGTCGAAGCGTAGTCGCTCGTGTCGGCGGCAGGCATCGGCTATCGCCATCAGGCTGTCCGGGTTGACCTGCGGCCCGACGGTGCCGCCGACCCGTACGGTTGCCTGCTGCAATGTGTTCACCCGGTGTCGCAGCCGTGACGGCAGTACCTGTTCGAGCTTGGTGAGTGCCCGCAGCGAGGTCTCCTCGATTCCGGTGACCGAACCGCCGGCCGCCGTCCGCAGCCCCACCGCCACCGCGACAGCCTCGTCGTCGTCCAGCAGCAGCGGGGGCAGCGACGCGCCCGCGCCGAGCTGGTAGCCGGCAGTGCCCTGAACCGCGTGTACGGGGTAGCCGAGTTCGCGTAGCCGCTCCACGTCGCGGCGGACCGTGCGGGTGGTGACGCCTAACCGGTCGGCGAGTTCCGTGCCGGACCAGTCGCGATGCGTCTGCAGCAGCGCCAGCAGTTTGAGCAGCCGAGCGGACGTGTCACGCATGAGTAAGAGGTTGCCAGTTCCTTAGGACTTCAGTAGTCCTAAGGGTTTTCTAGCGTCGTACCCATGACAACCACCACCCAGGACATCCGTCCCTTCCACATTGATATTCCGCAGGCGCAGCTGGACGAACTGAAAGCGCGGCTGGCCAATGCGCGGTGGCCGGAGGAGCTGCCGGGCGTGGGCTGGAGCCGGGGCGTGCCGCTTGAGTATTTGAAGGGCCTCGCCGAATATTGGGGCACCACCTACGACTGGCGGGGGCACGAGGCGGCACTCAATGCGTACCCGCAGTATGTCGCGACCATCGACGGGCAGAACGTCCACTTCCTGCACGTACGCTCCCCCCAGCCGGATGCCACGCCGTTGCTGCTGCTGCACGGCTGGCCAGGTGGGATGGTGGACTTTCTCGACGTTATCGGGCCGCTGTCGGAGCCGAGCGCCCACGGCGGGGACCCCGCCGATGCCTTCCACCTGGTCATTCCGTCCCTGCCGGGGTTCGGGTTCTCCACACCCCTGGCCGGGCCGGGCATGGGCTCAGCCAGGATGGCTGAAGTCCTCGCGCAGCTGATGTCCCGGCTCGGATACGAGCGGTACGGCGTCCAGGGCTATGACACGGGCTCGTGGGTCGCCCCCGAGATGGGCAAGCAGAACCCGGACCAGGTCGTCGGTATCCACGTCAACGCCATGATCACCTTCCCGGTCGGTACTGAGGGCGAGATGGATGGTCTTACCGAGACCGAACAGCAGCGCTGGCAGGCAATGCAGAACTTCAACGACGGCTACCTACAGTGCAATTCCAAGCGGCCGCAGACAGTGGCGTACGCCCTGCACGATTCGCCGGTCGGTCAGCTTGCCTGGATCGTGGAGAAGTTCAAGGAGCTGACCGACCCAGCGGACGGGCTGCCCGAGGACAGCATCGACCGTGATCGCATCCTGACCGACGTCTCGCTGTACTGGCTGACCGGCACGGCCGGATCGGCGGCGCAGATCTACTACGAGGAGATCACCGCTAGCGACTGGGCGGCAAGTCAGCGTGGGACGGTGCCGACCGGCGTGCTGGTCTCCGCCCACGATGTGACCATCCGCCGCTGGGCCGAGCGAGACCACAACGTCGTGCATTGGACGGAGCTCGACCGGGGTGGCCACTTCCTCGCGATGGAGGCCCCGGACCTGCTGGTCAACGACGTGCGCGAGTTCTTCCGGAAGGTGCGCTGACATGGGCGCCCGCAGGCCGGTACGACCGGGTGTCAACGTGCTGAGCCTGCGGGCGCTCAACCGGGCGGTGCTGGCCCGGCAGCTTCTACTGCGCCGGGCGGACCTGCCGGTGGTCGCGGCCGTCGAGCGGGTGCTCGGGCTGAACGCGCAGGGCCCGAACGGGCCGTACGTCGCTTTGTGGACCCGGCTGGAGCGGTTCGCGATTCGCGACCTGACCGCGGCGATCGAAGACCGGTCGTTGGTGCGGTCGACGATGATGCGGGCCACCCAGCACCTGATGTCCGTACCGGATTTCCGGTTGGTCCGGCCGGTGCTCGCGCCGCTGCTGCGCCGGGTTCAGCGCAACGCGTTCGGTCGCCGTACCGTCGGCGTCGACCTGGCCGGGTTGGTCACCGAGGCACGGGAACTGCTCGCGGACGGACGGGTGTTGACCCGACCCGAGCTGGGTCGGCTGCTCGTGGCCCAGCGGCCCGGGGCCGATGCGGCCGCGCTCGGCTGGAGCGTGCAATATCTCGAACCCCTGATACACCCCGCTCCGAGCGGCACCTGGCGCACCTACGGCGCGACGCCCTTTGTCCGCGCCGACTGGACCGGCGTACGACCGGAGACCACAGCCGAGGAAAGGCGTCAGATGGTGCGGCGCTACCTGGCGGCGTTCGGGCCGGCGACCGTTGCCGACGCCCGGGCCTGGTCCGGCGTGAGCGGGTTGCGTGAGGTGTTCGAGCAACTGCGGCCAGAGCTGCGGGTATACGCCGACGAGTCGGGCCGCGAGCTGTTCGACCTGCCGGACGCGCCAATGCCCGCCGCCGACCTACCGGTACCGGTGCGGTTTCTACCCGAGTTCGACGCGCCAGTGTTGGCCTACGCGGATCGGAACCGGATGATGACCGATCAGGTACGCAGCCAGGTCTGTGTCGGCGCTGGAGTCTCGCCCAGCGTTCTCGTCGACGGTACGGTCGCCGCCACCTGGTCGGTGTCCGGCTCGGTCGACACCGCCACGCTGACCGTTGAGCTGCTCCGCCCGTTGTCGATGGCGGATCGCGTCGAGGTCGAGGCCGAAGCCGACCGGTTGCTTACCTTCACCAACCCGGAGGCCACCCAGCGCGACATCCGGATAACGCAGCCGCAATGACCGCCCGGGATCGGAACGACGCTGCCTATGGTTCGTTGCCGAGACGGTCGGCGCGGTGCAGAAGATGACGACGTTCGGGCATGCTCAGGGTCAACCGGGCGGCCTGCCGGTAGGCGCTTCGGGCCGCCACCTGATCCCCGGCGAGGTCCAGCAGGTGTGCGCGGACGGCATGAAGACGATGGTGGTTGCCGAGACCGTCGAGATCCCGGAGCTGGTCGAGCCCCGCCCGGGGGCCCTGCACCATGGCCACCGCAACGGCCCGGTTCAGGGTGACCATCGGGCTGTCGTCGTACCGCTGGAGCAGGGTGTAGAGCGCGAGGATCTGCGGCCAGTCGGTGTCCGCGGGGCGTGCGGCGGCGTCGTGCAGGGCGGCGATCGCCGCCTGGATCTGGTACGGCCCCAGCCGTGTCCTGCCCATCGAACTGTCGAGCAGGGCGGTGCCCTCCTCGATGAGTCGGCGGTCCCACCGTTCCCGGTCCTGCTCGGCGATGGGAACGGCCGTCCCGTCGGCGGCGACCCGGGCCGGTCGGCGGGCCTCGGTGAGCAGCAGCAGTGCGGTAAGCCCGGCGACCTCGCCATCGTCGGGCAGGGCGTGCCGCAGCAGGCGGGCCAGCCGGATGGCCTCGCCACTGAGGTCGACGCGGGTCAGCTCCTCGCCGGCCGTGGCCACGTACCCCTCGTTGAAGATCAGGTAGATCACCCGCAGGACCGCGCGAAGCCGGGCCTCGACCTCGCTGCCGGCGGGCATCCGGAACGCGGCGCCGGACTTCGCCACGGTGGCCTTGGCCCGGCTGATCCGCTGCCCCATGGTGGCGGCGGGTACGAGGAACCCCCGCGCGATCTCCTCGGTGGTGAGTCCGCCCACGGCGCGCAACGTCAATGCGACCTGCGACGCCGCCGACAGCGACGGATGGCAACAGAGGAAGAGCAGCAGCAGGCTGTCGTCCTCGGGTTGCCGGACCGCGTCCGCAGCGGGGGCCAGGAACCGGTCCGGCGGGATGGCGACGTGTAGCTGTTCCTCCCGGCGCTGCCGGGCGAGCTGGCTGTGCAGCATGTCGGTCATGGCCCGGGAGGCGACCCGGATCAGCCAGCCACGCGGCTTCTCCGGCACCCCGTCGACCGGCCACTGCCTGGCGGCGGCCAGCAGCGCCTCCTGGACGGCGTCCTCGGCGACGTCGAATCGGCCGTAGCGCCGTACCAACGCACCGAGGACCTGCGGCGCCTCCCGACGTAACAGGTCCTCGGTGGGTGGATCCAGGTGCATCAGTTGATCCCCAGGTGCATCAGTCGTCGCCGCCGAAGTCGACCTGCATGACTGGCCGGACCTCGATCGTCTCACCGGTGAAGTCGACGACCCGCGCGGCGATCTCCACCGCCCGGTCGTAGCTGGCCACGTCGACGATGCTGAAGCTGACCAGGGTCTCCTTCGCCTCGACGTACGGGCCGTCGGTGGCCACCGGCGACCCACCGACCTTGCGTACGGTCCGGGTGTGCGACGGGTCCGCCAAGCCCTCCGAGCCGACCCACTCCCCGGACGCGGTCAACTCCTTCTCGAACTGGGCGTAGAAGTCGCAGATCCGCTGGACCTCCTCGGCGCTGACGTCTTCCTCGGTCCAGGTGCTGGCGCTGGTGTACGCCATCAGCAGGTACTTCATCGCAGCTCTCCTCTCCGTACCCAAGGGTGGCAGGACCCTGGTTACCGGGGGTGACGGGGCTCGCCGGACCGGGGGACCCGGCCGGAACGGAGGGATCCACACAGCGCGGCCAGCCAGCCGAAGGCCACGACACCTCCGATCGCCATTCGGATGCTCACCCCGTCGGCCATGGGTAGGGACAGCAGCACCAACAACGTCAGTGCGACTGCGGCGTTACCCACCGCCCAGCCGTGTCTCTGCAGGGTGGCCAGACGTACCGCGAACACCACCATTGCGATGATCAGGGCGTTGTAGCCGATCGCGGCGCTGGCGGAGTGGGCGATCCCGTGCCAGCTCATTGTCGCGACGGGCCCGTCGGGGGTGCCGGCCGGATACCCGTTCTCGGCATCGGGCACGAAGCTGCCCGCAGCGATCAGACCGATCCCGAACAGGGCGATCAGTCGAGGCACCCAGACCCGGCCCCGCCCAGACGGGAGCCGGTGGCGCACGCCACGAGAGGCGGCCACGACCAGCAGCCCGGTCAGGGCGAAGGTGGCCACCTGTACCCAACCGTGGTCTCCGGTGGCGAGCATGCTGATCGGGTGCCGGCCGAGGTCGAAGTCTGGGTGGGCTACCAGTTGAACCGCTACCAGGGTGGCGAACAGCGGCCCGGCGAGCAGGCCGGCGGCGAGCAGCCGGTCGGGCCGGAGCGAGCGTGTGCGGGGTGCGTCGTCGGCCCCCGCTGCTCGCTGGCTCGTTTCTGTCGTCATCGTCGGACGCCTTCGGTGTGGCTCAGGCGTCGGTACGGGTCATGGTCGACGGGTAGCCGCCACCACCGGGGTAGACCCACGCGCCGTCCATCACGCGGTCGCCATCGGTGAACGTTCCGGTGAACTTCGCTGGCGAGCCCTTCTCCCCGCCCCAGATGTGCAGGGTGTCCCCGTCGAGTTCGTACACGTAGTCCAGCGTGTTGCCGGTGCTGTCGTAGAACCGCGAGTACACGTCCGCGCTGGGCTGCTCGCCGAACGGGCGCAGGTGGCCGATCATCTCGACCCCGTGGATCCGCTGCCCGTACTGCTCCAGTTCCACCCGCTGGATCAGGAAGTAGCCACCCGCCATCCACTCGTAGCTGACCGTCCCGACCGCCCCACCGGTGACCGTCCAGGTGCCCACCAGGCGGTCGAGGGCCCGTACCTGGGTGCTGGGCTCCGGGGTGGCCTGGACGTACTGCTCATCCGACATGGTCTGCTCCATCCGCGTCACTTGCCTCTTACGCGGATACATCCGAGCCGGCCACGCCGTTTCGACATGCACGGAGAAGTTTTTTGGAATCCACCCCGACGGTGGGCGGCAAGACCGTGCCCGTGGGGAGGAACACGATGCGTCGATGCGGGCCGGCACAGTCTACTCGCGACAGTGAATGCTCGGCGGCACTATGCTGGCGGGCAAGACGTCGTAGGGTCCCAGCTGATACCGGTCGGAGCGATGGCGCGCACTCTTCTCGTGGCCCCCCAGCAGCGCGGCGCGTACGCCACTCTGGGCGCGGCGCTGGCCGCCGCGTCGTCGGGGGTGACGATCCTGGTCACCCCGGGCACGTACCACGAGGCCCTGTTCGTGGTCGACATGTCAGTCCGGGTGGCGGTGGCTGACGACTCCGGCACGGTCGAACTCGACGCACGCGGCCTGCCACATCCGGCGTTCGACGTCCGCAACGGCGAGCTCTCGATCGAAGGGCTGACCATCCGGGCCGGGGACCATCCAGCGATTGCCGGTAGGCGCTCCACGATCTCGATCAAGCAGTGCGAGGTCTCCAGCGGATACGACGCGGCGATCGACGTCCGGGACCGCAGCCGATGCGACGCGCTCCGGACGAGGATCACCGGGGGCCAGTTCGGGTTCCTCTTCGAGGACTCCGGCGGCACCGTGCAGGACTGCGAAGTGAGCGACGTCGACGACGGCGTGATCGCCCGACTCGGTGCCGACCCGCACATCCGGGCCAGCACGATCAGCCGCTGCCAGCGTCGTGGCATCTACGTCTACCAACTGGGCCGACCGGTGATCGAGGGCTGTGAGATCTCCCAGGTCGGTGCCGTCGGGGTGGAGATCGCGCACGAAAGCGCGCCGGTCCTGCGGCGGTGCTGGATCCACGACACCCAGGGGGTGGCGATCCAGGTGGGCCGGGGCTGCGCGGGTGAGATCGACAGCTGCCGGGTGGAGAACGTCCGGTCGCCCGGCATCGAGGTCGCGCCGGACGCCAGTACCCGGGTCACCGGCACCGGCGATGATCGGGCCGGTCGGCCGGACGCCGGCGAGGACAGCCGCGACCAGGCAGTGTTGGGCTCGTTGCTGGCCGAGTTGGACGCAATGGTCGGGCTGGCCGCAGTCAAGGCCCAGGTCCGAGGGCTGATCGACGAGTTGCAGGTGAACGAGTGGCGGCGCGGTGCCGGCCTGGCCGTGGAGCAGACCGGCCACCATCTCATCTTCGCGGGCGCACCGGGCACCGGAAAGACCACAGTGGCTCGGCTGTATGGCCGCCTGCTCGCCGTGCTGGGGGTGCTGCCCAGCGGCGCCTTCCGGGAAGTCGCCCGGCGTGACCTGGTCGGCCAGTACCTCGGCCAGACTGCGATCAAGACGGCGGCGGCCTTCGAGGAGGCGGCCGGCGGCGTGCTCTTCATCGACGAGGCGTACACGTTGTCCCGGGCCGGTCTACGCGGTGACTTCGGCCAGGAGTCGATCGACACGCTGGTCAAGTTGATGGAGGACCACCGGGACAACGTGGCGGTGATTGCCGCCGGCTACACCGTGGAGATGACCGACTTCCTCTCCACCAATCCGGGACTCGCCTCCCGGTTCTCCAAGACCATCGAGTTCGAGAACTACCACTCCGAGGAACTGGTCCTGATCATTACCCGGCTCGCCCGGGCCGCCGACTACGAGTTCGTCGTCGAGACGCAGCCGCTGCTGCGCGAGCACTTCGAGCGGCTCCGGCACGAACCGAACTTTGGCAACGCACGCGAGGCCCGTCGGCTGTTTGAGGCGGTACGCCAGGCACAGGCCCAACGGTTGCGGGGGAGCGGGCAGCGGCCGACGATCGAGGCACTGCGCCAGCTCACCGTCGCCGACCTCACCGTGGCGATAGAGGAGAGTCAGCAGGCCGGTCCGTCATCCTGAATGATTACGCGGTTTGTCAGCCTGCGTGGCTGAGCGGCTCGTCGGTGTCGAGCAGGGTGAGGTAGACCCCGAAGAGTGCTCCTAATGGGACCTTGAGTAAACCGGTGGGACCACTACCATCGGATCAGCGCGTGCGCTCGGGCAGCCGATGGCCGGCCCGGGTGGTTCCGATGACAGGAGCGTCAACGTGTCGGATGGCGAGGGCGGACCCATGGGCCCAGCGGTAGCGGCGACCACCGGTGACCGCAGGTCGGGCCGAGCCTGATGAGCGTCGGCCCGCCCCGGAACGCCCCGACGATATCCGGCTACCGGATCCAGGAACGCATCCGCCGAGGGCCGGACGCGACGGTGTACCGGGCACTTACCGAGGACGGCGACGAACCGGTGGCGCTCAAGGTGCTCCGTACCGAGACCGCACAGGTCACCGAACTGGCCCTGCTGCCCCGGCTACCCGCGCACCCACACCTGGTACGTGTCCTCGACACCGGTCGTACCGACGATGGGCGACCGTATCTGGCGATGGCGTACCACCCGGATGGCTCGTACGCCGACGTGCTCGCCCGGCGCGGTCCGCTGCCGGTGGCCGAGGCGGTACGGGTCGCCGTCGCCGTCGCGGAGGCGCTCCAGGTGATCCACGACGCGGGGCTGATCCACCGCGACGTGACCCCGGACAACATCCTGTCTGGGGCGACCGGTCCGGTGCTGGCCGACTTCGGCATCGCGGCCGATCCCGACGAACTGGCCGGCACCGTCGCCCTCGACCGGCTCACCCCGCCACACGCCGCCCCGGAGGCGCTGCGCCGGCAGCGGCAGGACACCCGATCCGACATCTACAGCCTCGCCTCCACCCTCTGGACCCTGCTCGCCGGGCATCCGCCGTTCGCAGTGGCGGGTGACCGGACCCCGGATCCGTTCGCCTATCGGGAGGACACCCTGCACCGGCCGGTGCCGCCGGTGCCCCGAGGGGATGTGCCGGCCGGGTTGCAGACGTTGTTGGCCCGGGGGATGGCCAAGGAACCGGAGGCACGGTTCGGCAGCGCCGCCGAGTTTGCCGTTGCCCTGGCGGACCCGGCTACCCTGGCGGACCCCGCTACCCTGGCAGACCCCGCGAGTCTGTCGGACCACTCGGCTCCGGTGGCCCCGGTGGCGCGTACCGGATCGCTGCCACGTACCGGACCGGTCATCGAGGTGCCAGCCGCTGGCAGTACGCCCACCGGCAGCACCGGGGGCGGCCGGCAGGGATCGATCCGCCCACCGGATCGGGGCGACCCAAGCCGGCCGCTGGTTCCGGCGGAACCTTCCCCCGCACCTGCCGTATCCACACCGGCCGCATCCGCACCTGCCGTACCTGCACCGGCCGCATCCGCACCTGCCGTACCTGCACCGGCTGCACCCGTACCTGCCGTAGCCACACCTGCCGAACCGGAAACGGGTATGGCTGACAGCGGCGGGGTACCGATGCGGGAGGCGGTAGTCGTACCACCGGCCCGGTCGGCCAGCCGCGCCCCACGGTGGCCCAGCCGCTGGGCCACCCACCGTGCTGTTGCCACCATGATCGGGCTCGCCCTCGGTGCGGCCACCGTGCTGCTGGTCATTCGGCCTGGCACCGCGCCCCAGGCCGATCCGGAGCCGACCCCCTCGGCGTCGCAGAATCCGCTGGCCGCGCCCCGGCAGGTCGGGCTCAGCGACGAGCGGATCGCGGTGACCCTGACCTGGCAGGACGGCAGTGGCGGACAGGCACCGTCCTATGTGGTCGGCGGCCCGGTTGGTCGGCCACCGTCGACCCTAGCCAACGGTGCCGCCGGGGTCACCTCGGTCCGGGTCAACGGGCTGAACCCGACCGTCGACTACTGCTTCGTGGTCGTCGCGGTGCTCTCGGTCGACGAGGTGGCGCACTCCGAGGAGGTATGCACCCGCCGGTCCGCGCCGGGGCCGAGCCGCTGACCCGTACTCCCAGACACCGGTCCGGCAGCACTGAAAGCGCGGAGACGTCGACCTAGCGCCACCAGAGCGGTCGCGGATCGAGCCACCAAATCCACCGCCGGAGCCCACCCGCCCGGCGGCGCAGGATCCGCAGGTAGGCGCGTACCTCGGCGGTTGCCCGGAAGGCGGTCTCCCGGTCCGGTTCGACGCCCGCGAACGCCACCGCGTTCACGGTGCCGGCGAGCGCAGCGAGCCGACCCGGCGGGGCAGCCCACCCACCCGGCCCGCTCGCAACAGCAGCGACGGCCAGGTCGGCGACCTCGTCCGCGACCAGCGCGGGGTCGGGTGCCCGGCCGGCCAGGCGCAGCCCGTCGCAGAGTTCGGCCCAGGCGCCGAGGACCCGGCGGCCGGGATCGGCGTGGCCGAACCGCCGGGCGGTACGCCGTAGCCGTAACGCGACGACCAGGCCCGCCAGCACCACCGGTACGGCGAAACCACCGATGAACGGTACGAACGGCGACCCGGATCCGGCGGGTACGGGCCCAGCCCGTACCTCGTCGCGAGGCTCCTCGTCGGGTAACGTGGCGGCCTCGTCCGGCCCTCGGCTCGGCTCGGTCAGCGGAGCCGGCTGCTCCTCGACGACCTGGTTCCCGGTCGTGGACGCCACCGGGGTCGGGTCGAAGCCGATCCAGCCCACCCCGGCGAAATAGACCTCTGGCCAGGCCAGCGCGTCGCCGGTGTGCACCAGGTAGCGGTCGCCGCCGAGCGGCTGGCCAGGCTGGAAACCCACCACCACCCGGGTCGGTAGTCCCAGTGCCCGACCGAGTACGGCGAACGCCGTGGCGAACTGTTCGGAGGTGCCCCGGCCGCCGCCGGCTGACACGGGCCGGGTCAGGAACCGGTCGAGGCTCGGATATCCGTTGCCGCCCGGGGCCTGGGGATCGAAGCGGTACTGCCTACGCAGGTAGTCGGCGAGCCGTACCGCCTGCTGGTGGGGTGCCCCGGTGCCGGCCGCGAGCTGGGCCAGCTCGAACAGGCGGGCGGGCCAGCCCGGGGGCAGCAGACGGTACCGGTCGTAGTCGGGGTCGGAAGGGAGCCGGGCTGCGGCCAACTCGTCGGGAGTCCACACCGGAACTTTCGCCTCGACCGTGTAGTGGGCCCCGGTGGTGAGCCCGTCCGGCAGCGCCACCGTCGCCGAGTCCCGGTCCACGGCGATCCGTACCCCGTGTATCTCGCGGGCACCGTCGGGGACCGGTAGCCATCCTCCGGTGAGGGCGGCGACGGTCACCTCCTGCCGTACCGGGGTGGTGCGGGGTGCCGGATCCGGTGCGGCGGGCAGCCGCGTCCCCGCCGCCCGGTAGCTGGGTGCGGGCAGCCAGGTGATGCCGGTGAAGTCGGGCAGGGTGACCCAGCGGAGGCGGTACGGGTGGCTGGTGCGTACCTCCAGCAGCGGGCGCTGCGGGTCGGCTGCCCAGCCGGAGAGCAGGCTGAGCGGGTTGACCTGTTCGGCATGTCGGAACGGCGGCTGGACGTATGTTCGCAGGTCGGGGGGCTGCCGGACGCCGGCCAGCAGCGGCGATCCGACGAGGACCACGGCCACGGCCAGCAGGGCGGCGAGCCCGGTCGTGCCGAGCAGGGCACTCCGGGGGCCGGCGTATCCGCTGGCCACACCGAGGAGAAGGGCCAGCGCGCCGACCAGGAGCACGGCGGGCCCGTACGCCGGCCGGGGCTCGGGGCCGACCATGATCAGCATGCCGAGGAAGAGCACGACCGGGGGCAGCGTGGCGGTGGCCGGCCTTTGGCTGCGCAGCAGACTGACGGCGGTGGCCGCAGCCAGCCAGGTGGCGCAGAGCGGCAGCGCGACCGTGTCCATGGTGGATTCGAGCGGGGTGGCGTTGGTGAGGATCCGTGCCCCCGAGCCCCGTACGGCGGTGAGCGTGGCGACGAGTAGCGCTCCGTCAGGGCGGGGCAGCCAGACGGCCAACGCCAGCAGCCCGGCGGCGAGCCCGGCGAGCCCCGCCAGCAGCGCGGCAGCGGGCGGCATCCGTAGCGCACGCGCCCCGGCCACCAGGGCGGCCCCGCCCGCTGCGGCGAGCGGCAACAGGATTGGCAGCGGTCCCGGCGCGTAGCTGGCCGTGATCGGCAGGGCCGCCGTCGCGCACGCCGTGGCCGCCGCCACGGTGGCGACCAGCTCTCTCACGCCCATCGCACCGGCCGATCCCATCGACTCGCGAACTCCACCGCGTTGCTGGCGCTGACCAGGGCGACGTCGCGCGGTGGTGCTGGCCGAACGGTGGTCGGGCCGAGCGCCACCACCATCACCTGCGGATATCCGTCGGCTGCGGCGACGGCCGGTGCCAGATCCACGTCCGAGCCGGTGACCAGGATGAACGCATCCCGGCGCGGCCCGTCACTGCGGGTACGGCGTACCGCCCCGGCCAGATCCACCCCGGCCACCGGTCGTACCTGGGCCAGCAGGTCCAGCCCGGTGCTGGTCGTCGCGGCCACGCCCCGGGCCGACGCCAGGTGCAGGCTCACCGGCGTGCCGGAGTCCAGGGTGCTGACCAGCAGCGATGCGGCCACCTCGATGGCCTCCTCGATCAGCTCCGGGTGCCCCTGGTACGCCTCGGCCCGGTCGTCGAGCAGCAGTACGACCTGGGGCAGCGCAGTGTCCACGTACTCCCGGACCATCAGCTCACCCACCCTGGCGCTGGTGCGCCAGTGCACATGCCGCAGGTCGTCGCCGGTGCGGTATTCCCGCAGCGCGTGGAACGCGATGCTGCCGTGCCGGGCACCGTCCACCGTGCCGTCGAGGTTGGGCGCGATCCCGGCCGGCAGGGCGCGTAGCCGATGCCAGCGCGGTCGTACCACCAGCTGGTCGCTGGGGCCGACCCGCTGCTGAATCCGGCAGAGCCCCAGCGGGTCGGTACGGGCGATCCGTAGCGGGCCCACGGTGAACACCCCACGCCGATCGGTGGGCAGCGGATAGGTCAACCGGGTCGGCATGCCGCCCCGCACCCGGATGGCTGGTATCGGGACGATCCGATCCCGCCCCTGCTGACCTGCCGGCCCGTCGAGCACATCGGTGGCCGTGAACCGGCGGGTCCGGCCGGAGACGGTGTGGACGTCCAACACCACCTGGCAACCTCCGCCCCGGTGCGTCCGGGCCGGGCGCAGGGTGCGATCCACCGACAGTCGGGGCGGCCAGCCGACCCAGCCGGCAGCGACACCGACGGCCACCAGTCCCACACCACCCAGCACGGGCAACTCCCGGTAGCCGACGACCAGGCCGAGGACGAGCAGCAGCGTGCTGACCGCGAGCACCGTCCAACCGCGTACGGTCGGCATCAACGGGCGGCCGACACCGGGTGGGGTGCGGCCACCTCGGCGACGATCCCAGCCATTACGTCGGTGCCGGTCTGCCCGCGTAGTGCGGCGTCGGGGGTGATCAGCAACCGGTGTGCGCACACGGTCGGGGCCAGGGCCTTGACGTCCTCGGGCAGCACATAGCCCCGGCCAGCGCCGAGCGCATAGGCGCGGGCACCACGGGCCAGTGCCACGCACGCCCGGGGGGAGAGGCCGACCCGGATGTCGGAATGACGCCGGCTGGCGACCGCGATTCGCCGGATGTAACCGTAGATCTCGTCGTGTACGTCGACCCGTTGTGCGAGCTCCGCCAACCGGGCCACCGCAGCGGTGTCGAGGACCGGCTCGATCCGTTCCGGAGAGCGCTCCGCGTCGCCCCGCATCACCTCCAGCTCGGCTGCCTCGTCCGGATATCCGATCGACAGCTTCATCAGGAACCGGTCCAGTTGGGCCTCGGGAAGCCGGTAGGTGCCGTCCATCTCGACCGGGTTCTGTGTGGCGACCACCAGGAACGGTCGGGGCACCGGGTGACGTACCCCGTCGACGGTGACGAACCGTTCCTCCATCACCTCCAGCAGTGCCGACTGGGTCTTCGGGGACGCCCGGTTGATCTCGTCAGCGATGACGATGTTGGCGAACACCGGGCCAGGGTGGAACTCGAAGCCGCCACTGGCCTGGTGGTAGATGGTCACCCCGGAGACGTCCGACGGCAGCAGGTCCGGGGTGAACTGGATCCGCCGCCACTGCCCGGTCACGGCGGCAGCCATCGCCCGGGCCAGGGTCGTCTTACCCACCCCGGGTACGTCCTCGATCAGCAGGTGCCCCTGCGCGACGAGCGCGGTCACCGCCAACCGGATCGTCTCCGTCTTACCGAGCAGCACGGTGGCGATGGCGTCGGTGAGGCCGGCGAGCGCCGTGGCGGCCTCACCGACCTCGTCAGGGTTGGGGGGTGGCGGCACGGTGCTCCTCGAATCGGTCAGAAACAGGTCGGTCGGTCGCTGGGTCGGTCAGAAACAGGTCGGTCGGACGCTGGGTCGGTCAGCAACGGGGCAGGGCATTGACGTCGTCACCGTTGTCGAGGGTCACCCAGACCCAGGCGATGTATCCGCCGGTGGTCAGCCGTAGCCACTGGTCGCTCGCCTTGTGGCGGTTGTAGACCCCGGCCGCCAGGTGCTCCCCGGTGACCCGGCAGGTCGCCACGATCCGGCTGCCCGGCATCAGCCGCCGCAGCTCGGTGCCGGGCAGCCAACGGGCGCGGGGGAAGACCCGGATGCCCCCGGTCGAGGTGCAGTAGCCCGGGTCCGGATTGGTCGGCGCATCCTGGCAGGTGACCACCCCACCCAACTGTGGGTAGTCGGTGGTCACCGTGGCGGTGGCCTCGCCGGTTCCCATCGGGTTACGCGCCTGGACCGTCACCTTGTAGCGGGTGCGGGCGGCCAGCCCGGTCACCGTGGCGGTGCCGCAGCCGGTCGCGGAGCGCCCGCCCGCTGTGGTGGTGCAGGTGGCGGTGATGCCGCCGTTGGAGACGGTGAACCGGACCCGCACCGACGAGGCGGTGACCGACACGTCGGTGATCTGGACGACCGGTGCGGTCGCGGCGGTCACCGCCCCGGAGCCGGCAGCACCTTCACCGGCCGCGTTGACCGCGGACACCGTCACCCGGGTCAGCCCGGTGGCCGCCACGGTCAGCCGGCGCGCCCCGCCGGCCGTACTGCCCAGCGGCTGACCGTCGCCGGTCCGTACCTGGTATTGCTGTACCGGTCGGCCGTTGGCTGCAGCCGCTGTCCAGGTGATCTCGTAACGGTCCGGGCCGACCTGCCGCCCGGCCACCGCACCGGGCCGCCCCGGTACGGCGTACGGCACCACCTCGTTGCTGAGTGGACTGGCCGGAGCGGCTCCGCCCGCGTCGTTGCGTGCGGTCACCGTGAACCGGTAGCGGTGGCCGGCAGCCAGGCCGGCGAACTCGGCCGACGTGCCGGTGACCGTCTGCGGCGGATCGCTGCCCGCGTCGCCGTTGCGCAGCGGAACGACCACGTAGTCCCGGGCACCGGGGACTGCGGCCCAGGTCACGGTGACCCGCCCGGGAGCGGCCGACGCGGTGGGCGTACCGGCCGATGCCGGCACCCGGTCGACCGGGACGACCGGCCCGGAGAGCGCGGGCGGCCCCCAGCCGTGCCGGTTGTGCGCGGTCACCCGGAACCGGTACGTCTGACCGTTGCGCAGGCCACCGATGGTGGTGGACAGGGTGCGGCCGGCCACTCGGGTGCTGCCACCCGCCCACTCGACGCGGTAGCCGTCGACGGGTGCGGAACCGGCGGCGGCTCGTCCCCACTGCAGGTCGATCCGCCCGTCGCCGGCCAGTGCGGTCACCGGCACCGGTGGGCCCGGTGGTTCGGTGCCCGGCTCACCGGATTCGCCCGGCGGGTCGCTCCCGCTCGGTGTCGGCCGTGGGCTCGGGGTGCCCGTACCGGTGTCCGGGGTGGGGGTGGGGCTGGCGGTCGGATCACCCGGCCCGGGGACGGTCGCCTTCGGCCCGTACTTGTCGACGACCTTCACCGCGCCGCGACTGTCCACCACACAGGCGACCGGGGCGTCCGCCGAGTTGATGAAGAGGTGCTGCTCGCGTACCTGCAACTCCAGGTCGCCCTGCGCTTGCGGCATCCGTACCGGTGTGGCTTCGGTGCCGGCCAGGTCGAGCACCCGAACCGTGCCCGACGGCTGGTCGGGGACGTAGACCCGACCGGAGAACGGCAGCGCTGGCTGGTCCGTACGTTGCCCGGTGGGCAGTGGCAGTCGGTGTACCGGGCCACCCCGGTCGGTGTTCTCGACCGCGACGATGGCCCCGGCCTGCGGGACGGTCACGGCGGCGAGCGCGCCGACCGTGCGCTCCGGGACCAGCGCGCCACGAAGCTGTACCGGTGCGGTCACCCGGTGGATCTGCGGGCCGGATACCACCACGAGTTGGTCACCGCCCCGGTCGACCGCCAGCACACCGCGATCGAGCACGCTGATCGCCAGCTCCTGACCGGGAGCGGCGACCGGCACAGTACGCCGTATCTCGACCTTTCCCCCGCTGGCCGCATCGATCGCGACCACGGTGCCCTGCTCGGGTAGCCCGAGCCAGAGCGTGCCCGAGGCGTCGAACGCACCCCCCACCAGCGGTGCGGGTAGTTGCAGGGGCTCGCCGCGCGCCTGGAGGTTGGCTGGGTCGACTGAGCGGACCAGCCCCCGGGTGCGGTCGACGATCACCGCAAGCCCCTGGGACAGCAGCATCGCCACGTCGGCCCCCGGGGCCAGGGCCAGGGAGCCGGAGAAACCCATCCGGGTGAGGTCCATCGAGGTGACCCGTCCGGTCTTCAGGTCGTGCAGTAGGAGGTTCTGCTCGTCCTGGGTCACCCGCACCGGATGGCCGCGTGAGTCGAGCAGTGGGGTACGCAGGTCGACGGTGCCGGAGTTGGCGTTGACTCGGGCCAGTTCGCCGGCCTGCCGGCTCCACAGCCAGGCGTTGCCGTCGAAGACCTCCGGTGCGTGACCGGTTGCCCCGAGGGTGAGGACACTGCCCAGCAGTGCTGCCGTGACCACCGTGACGATCGCCCCGGAGGAGCCGTGACGAATTCGAGCGCCAATCGAGCGGAGCCAACTCACGGCCACACCTCCGGGCCTCGCCGGATCACCGACAGACAGCTGTGCATACCGGCTCTCGCCGGTAACAGGGCGCGTGTCGTCAGCCTAACCGAGCTTGTCGATGCGCCCAATGGCCCGAGGACGTCGAATATCAACCACAGTGGACGTTCGGCGGTACCCGTCCTCAGTCGGCACACCCACGGGGTGACTCAGTCGGCACATCCGACAGCGGCCAGGCGCAGGAGTGCGGCGCGGCTACGACGGTGCATCCGGTGCAGGTCGACCGGTACGCCAGCGGCCAACGTCGGCTCCCATGGCACGTCGATGACTGCTGCCTGGTCCACGTCGGCGATGCGTGGCTGCGCCCGGCCCCGCCGGTGCCGCCAACCCCGCCCCGGTACGTCGACCAGCGCGACGACGACGTTCCGGACCCGGTCCTGGTCCAATGCGCGTACCCGGTGCAGCATGAGCCCAGCGGCGGCGACCGCGTCCGGTGCTGGTGTCGTGACGACCACGATCCGATCAGCGCGAGCCAGTGCGCCGTGGCCGATGTCGCTGGCGTCGTCGCCGACGTCCAGCAGTGTGTAGTGGTGTTCCTCGCGCAGGTCGGTGACGATGCGGGCCAGCGCGGGTCGGGACAGCGGGGTTTCCCACGGTGCACCATCCACCACGGTCACCCCGGCCACCACGGTCGGTTCGCTGCCCCGCGATGCGACCGCCATCGAATCCACACCGGTGGAGCCGCCGAGTCGGACCGCGAGGGATGCCGTCGCCGTTCCGGTGTCCGCCAGGGCTACCTGCCCAGGTAGCAGGGTGGCGAGCGTGAGCGCGACGGCCGTTGCCGTGCTCGTGGTGCCGACACCTCCTTTACCCGCGACGAACGCGACCACCCGGGGCGGCCCGCTCGGACTCCCAGCGGTCATCGAGAACGCCCGTTCATCGGTGATCCGCGCGGACCCGGTCCCCGGTGTCAGCGAGGCGATTCCCCTGACCCGGGGTACCGTACGTCGCTGCGGTGTCGGTCCGGCCAGCGGTGGTGTCGGTTCGGCCACGGTCCTCCCTGCGGTCGCATGGGTGGTCCGGACGTCCGGCGCGATGTGATCCGCGACGGCATGCCGGGGTGTCATCACGATGCCAGATCACCTGCCCATGGCGCCGACCCGGATCGACTGTTATCTTCGCCGCGCTGGTGACGTGACCGGTGGGTAGCGTCGACACGGCGGATCTGGCATGGTGCCCCCACCGGTAGACCTTCGTCGATTGATGGGGTGGTGGCGTGCGCGTGCGGAGACGACTACTCGCGGCCGGAATGAGCCTGGTGTTGGGATTCGGCGTGGTGACCCTCGCCGGGCCGGCGAGCGGATCGCCAGGCGGATCAACGAGCGGATCAACGAGCGGATCGCCGGCCAGCTCGGCGAGCGGCCCGACGGCCACCGCCGCCGCGCTGCCGTACCCCACCCGGTCGGACTACCGGATCAAGGGCATCCAGCCCGACTTCTGGCCCAACAAGGACGAGATCGTCGGAAACAACACCGGTGGTGTCTCGATGAACCTGATCTGGGCGCACTGGCAGCCGACCCGGCAGGCCACGCCGTGCGGAGCCGGCCAGGAGGCGTACGACGGTCAGTGTTTCCAGATCAGTACGGCCGTTGACGCGGCGATTCGGGACTACACCGCCCGAGGACTCGTGGTCACCGCGATCGTCTACGGCGTACCGGCCTGGGCCCGGACCGGCAAGACCTGCTCGCCGGCCGCCGCCGGCTTCGAGATCTTCTGTACGCCGAACAACGCCGCGGACTACGCCCGCTTCACCGGCTACCTGGCCCGGCGCTACAACGGCCAGCTCGGCAACGGCCGGATCGCCGACTTCGTCATCCACAACGAGGTCAACTCGAACACCTGGTTCGACATCGGCTGCGGCCAGGGTGTCACCTGCGACATCGGGCGCTGGGTCACCGAATACTCCGCCAACTACAACGCCGCGTACGACCGGATCATCGCCGAGCAGTCCACCGCGAAGGTGCTCATCTCGCTGGACCACCACTTCGGCCCGGCGTACGACCAGCCGGGCATCAACCAGCCGCTGCTCGCCGGTCAGCGGATCATTCGCGAGGTGGCCGCCCGTGCCCAGGGTCGAGCCTGGCGGGTGGCGTTCCACCCGTACCCGCCGAACCTGCTGGCCCCCGGGTTCGGTGCCGACGACTATCCGAAGGTGACCTTCGGCAACATCGGGGTGCTGGTGGGCTGGCTGCACGCCACCTTCCCGAACACCCCGTCGGCCTGGCAGGTGCAGCTCACCGAGCAGGGGGTCAACTCCAGCTCTCCCTCCAGCGAGACCGCACAGGCGAACGGGATCTGTCAGAGCTTCCGCAACATCCTCGGCACGCCCGGCATCGAGAGCTACCTCTACCACCGAATGCAGGACAACCCCGATGAGGGGCAGCTCCGGCTGGGCCTGCGTCGGGCCGACGGTAGCGCCAAACCAGCCTGGTCGACCTGGGCACTGGCCAACCGCAGCGACCTCAACCCGCCGCGACTCTCCTGCGGGTTCGAGCAGCTGCCGTACACCCTGCTGATCAGGGGCTACAAGGCCAGCGCCGGACATGTCGCCACCACCCGGCAACTGCCGACCGGATTCGCCGAGGAGCGACGGTGGCGGCTGCTGCGTAGCCCGGCTGCCGGGACGGTTCTGCTCTACGAGTGCAAGGTCGGTCAGCATTCGTTGCTGAGCCGGGAGCGGGGGTGTGAGGGACAGTTCCCGCTCGGCCCGGTCGGCTACGCCTACACCGCTGCCACGACCGGCACGGTTCCGCTGTACCGGTGCTACCTGCCGAGCAACGGGGACCACTTCGTCAGCACCGACCCGGGCTGCGAAGGGCAGCGCACCGAGCAACTGCTCGGCTACGTACATCCCTGACCCACGGTGGGGCAGCAGGTGATCGACACCGGGACACCGCAGCTGTTCGACACCGGGACACCGCCGGTGCGCGGTATCCGGTAGACATGCAACGTGGAGGAGCTGATCCCGACGTACCTGCTGTCCCTGCCGTTGCACGCGGTCACCGAGGTCTACGGCGAGGAGGGGCTACGGAAACGGTTCGCGCTGGAGATCGCCCGATTCGACGAGGCCGACCGGGCCAAGCTGGATCGGGCGCTCATCCTCGCGGCCCGGCTGCACCGTGACGACCGGCGGGTACGCGAGCCGTACCTCAACCATCTGCTCCGGGTCGCGATTCGGATCATCTGCTACTACCGGGTGCACGACGTCGACGTCATCGTCGCCGCGTTGCTGCACGACGCGGTCGAGGACCATCCCGAGGCCCTGGCCGGTGGGCAGCCCGCCGACCCGACCGAGGCGGCGCTGCGGGTGTTGGCCCGCGACTTCGGCCCCCGGGTGGCGGACCTGGTCCGGTCGGTGACCAACCCGGCGTACGACCCGGACCGGGACCGGGACGAGCAGTACCGCGAACATGTGGCGGAGAGCCTGAGCCGGGACCCGTGGGCTCGGGTGATCAAGGTGTCGGACTTCACCGACAACGGTGTCGGCGTGATCCACACGACCGGCTCGAAGGTCCACCGGGCGGCGACGAAGTATCGCCCGCTGGTGCCGATCCTGCGTGACCTGGTCGTCCGGCCGGACACTCCGCTCGACGACGAGGCGAAGCAGCACATCCTGGACCAGTTCGACCTTGCCGAGCAGCGGTTCGCCGCCATCCTCCAGTCCTGAAGGCACTGTCTGAGTGCTGGCAGCCACCGTTGCCTGCCTGCCCGCCCGTCCCGGCAGCAACGGACGGGCAGACAGACGGGCAGACAGGCAACGGAAGGGGCTACCGGTCGGCGAACTGCTCGGCGAAGGCTTGCAGGTCGCGGCGTTCGATGGCGGCGGCCATCAGATCCGGGAAGGCGTCCGGTGTGCAGGCGAACGCGGGCACGCCGAGCGCGGCCAGCGCCGCCGCGTTCTGTCGGTCGTACGCCGGTGCCCCCTCGTCGGACAGGGCCAGCAGCACCACCACCTGCACCCCGGCCCCGACGAGCGCACTGACCCGGCGCAGCATCTCCGCCCGTACCCCGCCCTCGTAGAGGTCGCTGATCAGCACGAAGATGCTGTCCCGGGGCCGGGTGATCAGGCCCTGGCAGTAGCCGATCGCCCGGTTGATGTCGGTGCCGCCACCCAACTGGGTGCCGAACAGCACCTCCACCGGATCGTGGAGTTCCGGGGTCAGGTCCACGACGGCGGTGTCGAAGACGACCAGCGACGTACGCAGCGACCGCATCGAGGCCAGCACCGCGGAGAAGATGCCCGAGTAGACGACGGACGCCGCCATCGAGCCGGACTGGTCGACGCAGAGCACCACGTCCCGCTGCACCGCACTGGTACGCCGGCCATAGCCGATCAGGCGTTCCGGCACGATCGTGCGGTATTCGGGTTGATAGTGCTGGAGGTTGGCCCGAATGGTGCGATCCCAGTCGATGTCACTGTGCCGGGGGCGGTTGATTCGGGTGGCCCGGTTGAGAGCGCCGGTCACCGCGGCCCGGGTCTTCTGGGCGATTCGACGCTCCAACTCCTCCACCACACGCCGGACGACCTGCCGGGCCGCATCCTTGCTCTTGGCCGGCATGACCCGGTTGAGGGAGATCAGGGTGCCGACGAGGTGCACATCCGGCTCGACCGCGCCGAGCATCTCCGGCTCCAACAGCAGCCGGCTCAGGTTGAGCCGTTCGATCGCGTCGGCCTGCATGACCTGCACGACCGTACTGGGGAAGTATTCCCGGATGTCGCCGAGCCAGCGGGCCACCCGGGGCGCGGAGCCACCCAACCCGCCCGTGCGCTTCCGGCCACCGTCGCTGGCTTCGGTGCTGTCGTAGAGGGCGGCGAGCGCGGCGTCCATGGTGGCGTCCGCGCCGGTCACCTTTCCGCAGGGGGAGTCGGCGGCGTCGCCGAGCACCAACCGCCAGCGCCGTAGCCGTTCCTGGTCGACGTCGGCATCGGCGACGTGCGCGCTCATGCGGTCACCTCGCTTCGCTCGATCATTTGAATCTCCCGTCCGAGCAGGGTGGTCAGGACAGGCAGGACCAGAGCTGCCCGGTCGTGGTCGATCGGGGGCAGTTTGCCCGCGTCGTCGTCGAGCGCGACACCGCCCGCGATCCGCTCGCCGATCGAGCGGCGTTCCGGCGCGGCGAACGTGCCGAACGTACGACGCAACAACGGCAACACGTCGATGAACGAGTCCGGGTCGACGCTGGTCAACCATTCGTCCAGTACGGACAGCAGGGACGCGTCGTGGACGAGTAGCAGGCCACCACCGGCGAGGAAGCCCTCGATCCAGTTGGCCGCCTGTGGGGCGGGTGTTCCGATGGTGAGTACCAGGCCCATCCGGCGTCGGGTCTCGGTCGGGTCGAGCCGGTCGGCGTCGTGCAGCAATCTGGTCAACCGGCCGGCCAGCAGACCGTGGATGGGATGCTGCGGGGTGGTGTCGGCCTCGGTGCCCCGCCTGGCCAGCGCGGCCAGGGTGTCCAGCCAGCGGTTACGTAGTTCCGGATCGTCCAGCAGCCCGAGCGCGGAGTGGACGGCGTCGATGTGGTCGCGTAGCGCCCGAGCGGCGTCGTCGGAGAGCGACACGACCGCAGCGGGCAGGCCCACACAGATGCGGACCAGCAGACTCTCCGCCACGTGCCGCAGTGCCCCGAGGTCGGAGCCACGTACGTCGCCGTAACGCAGGGTACGGGCCAGCGCCGGCAGCGCCGCCATCAGATGCGCCACATCGGCGTCGAGCGCCGCCCGGGTCTGGACCGCCTGTAGTACGGCCGGATAGGCGTTGGTCAGGTCGCCCAGCAGGCACAGCTCGACCAGCGGGGTGAGCTCGGCCAGGGAATCCGCCTCCCGGGCCGCCTCGGCGATCTTCGCCGTCGCGGCGGAATCGACGGTGGTGCCGTACCGGCCGGCCTCGACCAGGGATACCGCGAATTCCGGCTGCCAGCGCAGCCGCCACCCTTCGCGGAAGGTGCCCTTACCCCGTCGGGAGGCGTCCGGCTCGCCCCAGCCGACGCCGAGCAGTCGCAGCCGGTGCAGCAGTCGGCTGCGACCCAGGTCGGTGTCCTTGCGCAGGTCCAGGTCGAGCTGCCGGTCCAGGGCCTCCGGCTTGAGCCGCAGGCTGCGCTGCAGGGCGGCCAGGTCCTGGGCCAGCGGCACCATCGGCACACCGTCGGGCACGGCACCGAGGCGTTCCCCGACCACCAGCCGCTGGTCGATCAGATCGAGGCGCAGGTCCTCCCCGTCGCAGAGGACCGCCCGGGTGGCCTCGGTCAGCTCGGCGAGACCGGCGAGTGGCCGACCACGCAGGGCAGCCAGTGACTCGGCGAGCCGTACCGCTTCGATGACGTGCGCAGACGAGGTCGGTATCCCCTCGTCCCGCAGCACCCCGGCGGCGGAGACCAGCCAGCGGGTGAGCACCTCGTCCGGTGCGGTGAACAGGTGGTGGTACCAGCCGGGGGAGCGGACGCCGGCCCCGTACCCCTGCCAGGAGGTGAGTCGGCCGTACGTCCAGGGTGCCCAGGTGAAGGTGACCTTGCTCTTCTTGAGCCCCTTGAGTAGGGCGTTGTCCCGGGCCGCCGGCACGTTGGTGGTCAGCGCGGGCACGTGCCACGCGCCGCACACCACGGCGATGTTGTCGTGCGTCTTGCGCACCTCCCGCAGCACCCCACGCATGTACGCCTCGCGGAGCAGGTCCTGCGGATCCTCCGGCGCTTCGGCGCGGATCGCGGTCATCGCCTCTTCGATCGCCTCGAAGACCGGCATGCCCCGGTGTTCGACGACGTCCTCCCACCAGCGCTCGGGATCGTCGTAGCCGGCAGCGGCGGCGAGTTCTCCGATCGGGTCGGTCGGCCGGTAGGGCGTGGCCCCGTCGGGTGCCGCGTCCCCGGTCGCGTCCTCGGCCGGCGTTTCCCCGGCCAACGTGGCCTCCGCCGATGGCTCCTCGGTCTTGTCCCCGGTCGCGTCGGCTGGCTTCAGGCCGACGCGGTACGCGTACGGCAGGTCGAAGAACCGCACCGGTACGTCGTGCGCCACCGCCCAGCGGATCGCCTGCCACTCCGGGGAGAAGACCGCGAACGGCCAGTATGCGGCCTTCCGGGGATCGTCGGTGGCGTAGCCGAGCAGGGCCACCGGTGGTTCCAGCCCCTCGTCGGCGACCCAGTGGACCAGATCGTCCGCTTCGGGCGGGCCCTCGATCAGCAGCAGGTCGGGTTGCTGTTCGGTCAGCGCCCGCATCACGGCCCGCGCCGAACCCGGGCCGTGATGGCGTACCCCGTAGAAGCGTTCAGACATCGCGGGCGGCGCGGTAGAAGGGCAGCCAACCGTCCCGTTCGCGGACCACGGTCTCCAGGTATTCCCGCCAGACGACCGGGTCGGAGCCGGGGTCCTTGATGACCGCGCCGACGATGCCGGCGGCCACATCGGAGGGCCGCAGCACCCCGTCGCCGAAGTGGGCGGCCAGCGCCCAGCCGTTGGTGACCACGGAGATCGCCTCGGCGGTCGAGAGGGTTCCGGTCGGCGACTTCAGCTTGGTACGACCATCCTCGGTCAACCCGGTGCGCAGCTCCCGGAAGACCGTCACCACCCGACGGATCTCCTCCATGGCCGGTGGCACCTCGGGCAGTTCCAGGGACCGGCCGAGTTGCGCCACCCGGCGGGCGACGATGTCGACCTCCTCGTCGGCGGAGCCGGGTACCGGCAGCACGACCGTGTTGAACCGGCGGCGCAACGCGCTGGAGAGCTCGTTGACCCCTCGGTCCCGGTCGTTGGCGGTGGCGATGATGTTGAAGCCCTTGGCGGCCTGCACCTCGCTACCCAGTTCCGGTACGGGAAGGGTCTTCTCCGACAGGATCGTGATCAGGGTGTCCTGCACGTCGGAGGGCACCCGGGTCAGCTCCTCGAACCGGGCGATCGCACCGGTCTGCATCGCCCGCATCACCGGGCTGGGCACCAGCGCCGCCTCCGACGGTCCCTCGGCCAGCAGCCGGGCGTAGTTCCAGCCGTACCGGATCGCCTCCTCGGCGGTGCCGGCTGTGCCCTGCACCAGCAGCGTCGAGTCACCGGAGATCGCCGCCGCGAGATGCTCGGAGACCCAGGTCTTGGCGGTACCCGGCACGCCGAGCAGCAGCAGCGCCCGGTCGGTGGCCAGGGTCGCCACCGCGACCTCCATCAGTCGGCGCGGTCCGACGTACTTCGGCGAGACCTTGCCACCGTCACCCAGCAGGTAGGTGACCACGGCCTGCGGCGACAGTTTCCAGCCGGGCGGGCGGGCCCGGTCGTCGTCGGCGGCCAGCAACGCCAACTCCTCGGCGAACTGCTGTTCGGCGTGCTGACGGATCACTGTCATGGAAGCTCCTCGTACATCTTGCGGCGGTAGGTGAGGTTGGCGGCGAGTTGGGTGAGGTTGCTGGCCCCACCACGGTCGGGATGGTCGGCAGCCAGGGTCTTGGCGAGGGCAGTGACCGGCTCGTCGTACGTGACGGGCATAGCCGCGCCCGCTTGCCGGCATAGATTCCTGATGTACCAGCTGTGTCGGTCGCTGTGGGCCAGGGTTTCGAGGGCGACCAGCATGGCGTCGGCCACCTCGTCGGGCCACGGGGTCGGCAACATGGAGACCAGGTCCTGCGCACGCTCAGGCTCGGAGCGCAGACCATGTGCGATCCGTTTCGCCAGTTCGGCCGGTGGCAGCACCTCGTACAGTTTTTCGATGGTGTAATGGTGGAGGTGGAAGCGGAGTTGCCGATCCTCCGACCCGGCCAGGCGCTCGACGAGGGCGACCGCCCATGCCGGATTCCGCTGCGCCAACACGGCCCGGGCCATGCCCTTGTAGAGCGTCGAACCCCAGTCGTCAGCCACCGGCAGTTGCAGGATCGCCTCAGCGGGGCGTCCGAAGGCGGAGGTCCAGGCGTCGAGTGGGGTCCCGGCGACGACCTCCTCGAACAACCATGACCGGAGCCCGGCCTTGTCGGTCGGCACCGTCTGGGTGGTGTCGCGACGCAGGCCGGCGTCGGCCTCGGTCGGCGGGGTGACGACCAACTGGTCCTGGCCCGTCTCGTCCGGTTCCAGCCGTACACAGGGCAGTGCGCGTTGCACCATCCGCCCACACCAGGCCGACTCGGGGAGTGTGGCCAACAGGTTGGCGGCGGTGATGCGTACCTTCTTGTGTCGGTCGCGAAGCGCCCGTTCCAGCAGCTCCTCGTCGGCCAGGGACAGGCCGTCGGCCAGCGCCTCGACGAATTCCGCCCGGTCCTTGGGCGGCTCGGTGTCGAAGGTCGAGGCCAGCAGGTCAAGGCCGGCGGCCGGGTCGACGCGGCGTACGGCGCAGAGGTGGTCCAGCCGTTCCTCCCGGCTACCGGTGCCCCAGAGACCCGGGTCGGCGGCGGCCGGGACGGCCTCCGCTTCGGCCGGCAGGTACTGCCAGCGGGCGGATTGCGCCGCCAGCCAGTTGCCCCGCTGACCGGTGACAGCGGAGATTACGGAATGAAGTTCGCCCCTCGGCCGGCCGAATTCCAGCACCTTGGGCACCAACTCCGCCGGCACCCGGTAGCCGCGATCGGCCGCATAACGCAGCCAGTCCGCGATGGGATCATCGGGCAGTTCGTTGCCGTCGTCGTCCCGGTGGATGCCCGTCATCAGTCCGTTCAGGCGGCGGGCTGCTGCCTCCGGCACCACCGGTCGGGTCTCCTCAAGGGCGGTGACCACCGGCACCCGCCCACCTACCACAGTGACTCCCGCCCTGCGGTAGGTCAACGCGACCGCAGCGGTTTCCAGCAGCGCTGCCGCCGGTTCGGCGGGACCGCTGGACTGCGTACCAGGGCCGCTGGCGTGTGCGCTGGTGCCACTGGAATTCAGCCGGTGACCGTCCACTGCCACGCTTGCCGGAAGATCGGGCCGACGCTTGGTGCCGACCAGCGCGGTGGCGACCAGCTCCGGCGGCAGCTGCGGCGTCGGGCGGCTCGGCCCGGCTCCGGGTACGGCAGCCAGGTAACGGTCCTGTGGCCAGGCGGCGAGCGGGCGGAAACCGGTCGGGTTGTATTCGCCGATTACGGTGACCGGCTGGCCACCGGTAGCGGCCAGCAGCCACCACGGATCCTCGTCGCCAGGGTGCAGCGGCAGGGCATCGCCGACGCAGTCGACCAGATGCCCGTCCGAACTGGGCACCACGTCGGCCAGCAACATCGGAACTCGTTCACACCATGGGTCTGCGGCGAGCGCAGCGGACCAGCCGGCCAACGCCTCCCGTACCGGTGACGCCCCGGCCGGGGACCCCATCGGCTCGACCTGGCCGTGCCGGCGGGCGACGAGTGCCCGTAGCGGCAGCCCGCCCGGGTACCAGCACAGCTCGGCGTCGAGCATGGTTCCCGGCACCAGGTCGGCCGGAAGTGCCTGACCGGGCGCGGAGAAGGCCAGCACCAGCGCAAACCGTCCCGAGTTCACCCCGCGCAGCCAGGTACGGCGAACCGTCAGCCGCTCCTCGTCCTCGTCGATCTGCCCGAGCACCTGCCAGTGGTCACGCAGCGGTGTGCCGGCCAGCACCTCGTCGGTGGAGACCGGGACGCCGATCCGGGCGCGGACCGTGGCGGCCAGATCGTCGGGCAGCTCGCCGATTCGGTCATGACTGGTCACCAGCAGGCGCAGCATGGCCAACTCGCCGAGCAGCCGGTCCGTCCAGTACGTGCCGACGCCCGGAATGTCGCCGAGACGTCGTACGACACCGGCGACTGTCGGGGCCTGCGCGTCGACCAGTCGGGCGGCCATCTTCTGGTAGGCCTTGCTGTCGACCTGCGCCGCGTCGGCCAGGCCCTGGCCAACCTGGTCCAGCAGCCACTGGTCAAGTTCGGCCAGGCCGGCGGTGATCCGGCCGGTGCGCTGTTCGGCCCGTTTGCGGGCGGCGGCCTCGTCCACCGGGCCGTCTGCCGCCGCCGCCCGTCGGGCGCTTACCTTGGCCGCTCGGGCGGCCCGCGACTCACGCCATTCGTCGACCCAGTCCGGGGCAATCTGCTCCGCGACATCACTGCCGGACCAGAGCAGCAACAGGCCCAGCGCATGCTTGCAGGGGAACTTGCGGCTCGGGCAGGAGCAGCGGTACGCCGGCTCGCTCAGGTCGACGCATGCCTGGTACGGATTCTTTCCGCTGCCCTGGCAAAGTCCCCACAGCACACCGTCGCTGAGGCCAGTCGCCGTCCACTTGGCCGCACCGCTGAGTCGATGGGCAGTCGTCATGGAGCTGGCGTCGGGAGCCAGGGCACGAATCTGTTCGGTGGTCCACCGTTCGATTGGCACGGCGTCACGATAGGGAGTCGGTGCGACAACACCGCACTCACTACGGTTCCGGTGCGATTATCCGACCATCGGTGCCGTCCCGTACGGCGATCGCCTCGGCCGGGCAGGACTCGGCCGCGTCGGTCACCACCTCCGCCGGTGGGGTCATCTCCATGTTGGGGCGGGACTTTCCGTCGGCGAGGGTGAAGTGCCCCGGTGCCATCCCGGCGCAGATGCCCGATCCGATGCAGCGGTCCCGGTCGACGGTGACCTGCCAGGCCCCGCTCACCAGGCCACCGGCAGTGCCGTCAGGCCGCGCACCAGCATGCCGCTCTTCCAGCCCAGCTCCGGTTCCGGTACGGCGAGCCGCAGCTTGGGGAAGCGGCTGATCAGTGAGCCGAGTGCCACCTGTAGTTCCATTCGGGCCAGTTGTGCTCCGACGCAGTGGTGTACGCCGTGCCCGAAGCCGACGTGCGGGTTGATCGGCCGGGTCAGGTCGAGCCGGTCCGGGTCGGCGAAGACCCGCTCGTCACGGTTGGCCGACGACAGTGCACCCAGCACCGGCTCGCCGGCCCGGACGGTGCTGCCGCCGAGTTCCACGTCCTCCTTGGCGTATCGGGCGAATGCCGAGGCCGCGCCGAGCGGTACGTAGCGCAGCAGTTCCTCCACCGCGGTCGGGATCAGCTTCGGGTCGGCCCGCAGCCGGTCCAGTTCGGTCGGGTGGGTGAGCAGGACGTAGACGAAGTTGGAGATCTGGGTGACCGTGGTTTCGTGGCCGGCGGCCAGCAGCCCGGCGGCGAGTCGTACCAGCTCGTCCTCGGTGAGTCGGTCCTCGTCCTCGGCGCGGGCCCGGACCAGCGCGCTGATCAGGTCGTCGGTCGGCTCCTCACGGCGCTGTGCGACCAAGTCCGCTATGTAGGCGAAGAGGTTGCCGAGGTAGTTCTCGACCTGTTCGGGGGTCAGCGAGGTGGTCGAGACGATCGCCTCCGACCAGGTGTGGAAGCGGTCCTGGTCAGCGAAGGGGACGCCGAGTAGTTCGCAGATGACCCGGATCGGCAGTGGGGTGGAGAAGTGTTCGACCAGGTCGGCGGGGGGACCAGCGGCAACCATGGCGTCGAGTAGCTCGTTGGCGATCTGCTGGGTACGCGGCCGAAGTTGCTCCACCCGACGGGCGGTGAACGCCTTCGCCACGAGTTTGCGGAGTCGGGTGTGGTCGGGTGGGTCCATCGTGAGGATGCCCTCCTGGATGGACCGAGGCATGCTGCGTGGCTCGTCCCGGCCGAGTGCGGCGGCCCGGCTGAACCGCAGGTCGCCGAGGACGGTCTTCACGTCCTCGTGTCGGGTGGCGAGCCAGGCTTCCTCGCCGTACGGCAGTCGTACCCGGAGCAGCGGTTGCTTTTCGCGTAGCTCGGCGTAGGTCGGGTCCAGGTGGAGCCGGTCGGGGGCGGTGAACGGGTAGCTGCAAGCATCGGTGATCTGTTGGTGGTCGGTCATTTTCTGACTCCCCTCGTCGCCACGGGCCGAACGGGTTTGCGCACGTCAACCCGGCGACATTGACTTTGAGTGATGCACCAACTGCGGATAGTAGCCAAGCTTTTTGGATAAATCCACCGCTGGAGTTCCGTGGATCTTCAGTGCTATCTGTGTGAAGATCAGCTGACCCGGGGCTGCGCCTGGGGCGATCAACAATCCATAGGGGACGCGATGCGACTTGGCCGGACGCTGGCCGTGCTGGTGGCCGCGATGCTGGGCGTACTGGCCGGCCCGGTGCCGGCGCAGGCGGCAACGGTGAACGCCACCTACAACGTCTGGGCCTGGAACGCTGCCGGCTGGACGATGCATCGGGGCTCCACCACCGACGGTCTGATCCCAGCGCTGAGCAACGCGATCCGCAACCGCTCGGCGCACTTCGCCGCCCTCAACGAGCTGTGCCTGAGTCAGTACCGGGCGGTGCTGGTCAACCTGCGTGACTCCGGCTGGCCGCAGGACGTGGAGAACTTCACCCGCTTCGAGCCGCACAGCGACACCGCCTGCGGGGGCGAGCCGTTCGGGGTGGCCATCTTCAGCAAGGCGCCCCTCGGCACCGCCAACCGATACGCCCTAGCCGCCGACGGCACCAACGAGACGCGCAAGCTGCTCTGCGCGCCGCTGTCGGCCCGGCCGCATCTGCGCTTCTGCACCACCCACGTCACCCCGTCCAACGCGGTGATCAACGGCGAGAACATCAACGTGACCCAGCTGAAGCAGGTGCTGACTCGGATCGAGGCGTTCCACGCCGCCGGGGACACCGTCATCATCGGCGGCGACTTCAACGCGCAGCCGAACTTCGTGCGGATGAACTCGTGGTATTCGTCGAGCCTGGACGTCCCCAACAACTCCGGCAACACCGGCGCGTACCGCGAACTCGACGACACCGACTCCCGTTGCCTCGGCTATGGCGAAACCACGGTGTACGACGGCAACACCGAAGGGCCGTGCGGCCTGGGCAAGAAGATCGACATGATCTTCGTACGGGAGAACAAGATCGTCGGAACGTACGACGGTGACTCGCTCGCCATCTCGACCAGTTGCGGCGGTGCCTGCTCGGACCACCGCATCCTGACCGGCACCGTCACCGTCTCGATCACCACCTGAGGCGTGGACGGCGCAGCCGCTGCCTTGGATGCCAAGCCGGTCAGTCACTGTCGAAGTAAGGCAGGTCGACGCCTTCGACCATGTTGTTCAGGGCTTCGTTGATGTCGTTGCCGACCAGGAAGTATCCGTTGGGACCGAACAGAACAACCCTGCCTCGCTCGGTGATCAAGAGCTTTCCGGGCACATCTGGAACGTCACCTAACGGGAAGACCTTTTCCTCGGCCACTTCTGCGATCTCGTCTAGTCCGTCGCGCCAGACGAATCCCTTGATGGGGATGAGGTTGAAGTCCTCGCGGTACGCGGTCCGGCCGGTGCCCGAGTTTGCCACGCGTAGACCACCGTAGGTGGCGAGCACCTTGACCAGGGCCGGGAAAGACGGAGCTGGCTCTTCCCCGCCACGTTGGTGTCTCTTGCGGACCTGCTCTATCAGTTTGTGAGCTTGTTCTTCGTCGTGAGTCCCGACCTGCCAGCCCGAATTTTCGAGTACGCGTTGCGTGGTCGCCGCCAGTCTGGTTTCCAAGGTGTGTCCTTTGAGTCTGTCTGCGCGAGGATTCTATTGTTTCACCACTCTGATGCCAAGCGCTGGCAACACCTTGCGGCAGGTTCTGCACGGCTTGATATGGCTTACCGTGAAGCGATTCTTGCTCGTCTTGCTCGCGAGGACCTGTTGGGCCGTCATCAGGGAGTTTCCCGAGGTGAACAGGTCTATCGCCTCAGTCAGGCTGCTGACTCCCCTGGTCCACAGGAGATCGGAGATTAGAGCGATCTCGCCGCAGTTGCCGTGGCCCGCTCCCATCGCGGAACTGCCCTGTCGGGCGATATCGTCCAGGATTTCCTGTAGGACTGGATGGACATTTGGGTTCAGGGACGGCTTGTTCATGCGCATGCTGCTGTGTGTGTATATCTTGCCCGCGTGATAGAAGGCAGCGGCGACCTGGAGATCGACGTCTGGGACAAGATTCTTCTCCCGCGCGCGTATCATCTCCTCGGCCAGCTTGACGGCCATCCTCACCAACTTTCGCGCGGTCATCTCCAATTCCCGATCAGAGGGCTGTCGGCGAAGTGTTTTCGCCTTCTCCGGTGGGATGGAATATCGTCCGTACTTCTGCCTGAACTCGCTTTCGACGGTTTTCTCGATCTGCTCCTCGATGCGGATTCGCTGCTCGGACGTTAGGTTGTGGTTCGACAGCTCCTTCTTGTATAGCTCCCTGGCTTTGTTGCGAAGTGTGTCGAATGCGGCCTTTCGGTCCTCCTCCGACCCCATGGCGGTCTTGCCTATGGAGCGGCCGACGATCAGATTTGGGTCGATCTCCTTGAAAGGGTTGACCTTGCCGAAGACTATCCACTTCTCGTTCCGGCGTTCGGCGCTCAATTGGGTGAGTCGATACTTGTGCCTAATTGGATCGAGGAGCTCCTGGATTGCCTCTCTCGTCGTGGGCTTCCCCGACAGCGTCCTGGTTTTCGCGTCGGCCTGCCGCATCGCGGCATCGAGGGTCGCTTCCTTCGACTTTCCTGCGCCTCCCCTTAGCTTTGCCCAGAGTTTTTTCCCGATTCCGACGATTTTGTCGGTGATCCAGTCGACGGCTTTGCGGATGGGTTTGGTGAGGGTTTGGAAGAAGGATTTGACTTTGTTGGCGATGCCGCCGATGCCGAGGATGGCGGCGAGTGCGCCGATGAGGACGGGGATGGAGTTGGCGAGGGCTTTTTCGATCAATGCGGGGACGCCGCCTGCGCCGCCGCCGGCGATGGCGATGATGGCGTCGAGGACGCTGTTGACGAATTGGATGATTTGGGCGCCCTGGTTGACGATGAACATGACGAAGTCGATGATCATTTTGCAGGCGCGGATGAACGCGGATGCGGGGTTGAGCAGGCTGATGATCCAGGTGATGCCGGCCATGAGGACGGTGGGGATCAAGTATTCGGCGATCTTGCCGAGGAGGTTGCCTTTCAGGTCGCCGACCTGCTGACTGATTTCGTCGGTGACTCCGGCGACGCCTTGGGACTGGAGTTTTTGGGCGACGGGGACGGTTTGTTCGACGGCGGTCATGGCTGGTTCGGGGACGCCGCGGGACACGATCCTGGCCCGCAACGCGGCCCAGGTGAGTCCGAGCAGGCTGGCGATCATGGTGATGATGCCGCGTAGGTCGAACTTGGCGGGTAGTTCCAGTCCGGCGCCGGCCATGGTGCCGAGGAGCCAGCCGATCAGGCCCTTCTTCAGGTGGGTGCCGATGTTGGCGATGAACGCCTTCAGGCCTGCGCCGACCGCCGTGACGAGGTTGCCGAGGAACCCGATAGGGTCCTTGATGATTGCCATGACGGCCTGGGCGGCTTTGGCGAGGACACCGAGGAGCATGTCCTTGAGTTGCATGATCGTTTTGATGGCCCCGGCGACGGCGTCGATGGCCTTGGCGACCAGGCCCTTGTTTTTCTCCTTCTCGGCGGCGATCTCCGCGTCAACGGCCTTGAGTGCCTCGTTGTACTTCGACGCGAGGGTGTTGACGAGTTCTTTGCCTTTGGCGTCGACCGACTCGGTCAGTTCGTCGAACTTGCCCGCGAACTGGCCGGCGGCCTGTTTCCCGATGGCCTGTAGATCGGCGGGGAGTTTCTTCACCTCGGCTTGGAGCTGGTCACGGCCGGTGGCGATCCGCTGCTTCGCCCGGCCCAGTTCGGCTCCGATGATGTCCGCCACCCCGGAGATGACCTGCTGCATCCGGTCGACGTAACCCTTGCGGGCCGCCACGAAGATCTCGTCGGCTTCCTTCGGCAGACCAACAAACTTGTCCTTGATCCACTTCGCGCCGCCGAACGGCCCCGAATACCGTTTGTCCTTGTAGTCGTCCATCCGCCGCTTGTGATCAGCGGTGAACGCATCCCGCGCCGCCTTCTCACCCTTGCTGAAGGCGTCGTCGACCTTCTTGTCCAAACCGGTGAGGATGCCCTCAACGTCCTTCTTCGTCGCGTCGAACACCTTCTGCAGGATCGCGGTGACCTGCGCCCGCTTCGACTCGTCCGAGCCCTTCGCAGACTCCTTACCCTCACCGACCGCCTGCCCGGCCTGCTTCCGGTCTGCCGCCAGGGCAGTCATCGCCGCCGCACCCGCCGCCCCCGCCGAAGCTTTCGCCCCCGCCAAAGTTTGGGCCTCAGCCGCCCGTACCTGACCGGGCGCGGTCGCGGCATGCTGTTCGCCGGCTTTCTTCTCCTTCAACGCCCCGGTGAACTCCGGCTCATTCGACTTCGCCAACTGCTCTTCGGTGACCTGCGCATCCGCCATCTGCTGATCGACCTGCGCCGGCCCATCAGAGAAATCAGTCGCCGCAGCCGGGGCCTTGTCCGGCACCGCCTTACCCGGATCCGGGGTACCCGGCACACCCGGTGGCCGATCCGCCACCAACGGCGTGACTGGTTTGTCTTTCGCCGCCGACGTGTCCGGGGGTGCCTTCGTCGCGGTGTCGATCGCCTCCGCCGACGCCTTCTTCCCGTCGGTGACCTGCCCCTGCACCTGCCCCTTGACCTGGTCGGCCTTACCCGACTCCCCGAACTTGTCCGCCTCATCCAAATTCTTCGGCGCCTGCGCGGCGATCGCCTCGTTCACCGCCGTAACGAACGCCGCCTTGTCGAACCCGCCAGGCTTGGCCGCGTTCATCTTCTCCGCGTTCGCGGTCTTTCCCTGGGCTTCCTTGTCGTCCGAGGGAGGTTTCGCCGCACCCTGGGCCTTCGCCGCCTCCGCCGAGGCGGGCGGATGCGCCGACATCTGCTTCTGCTTACCGCGCACATCTCCGGCCAACACGGCGAACTTCGGATCCCCCGAGGCCGGCGGCCGGGCCACCGGCCCGCCATCCGCGCCCGGAGCCAACCGCTGCACCGCCGGCAACGACACCGCCTCGGCACCCGCCGACTCCACTGCGGACGCCGAATCCGAGGGGCTGACACCTTGTGGTGTCGACTGCGGAGCAGCGGCGGCAGCCGCTGGGGTCGTACCAGGTGGTTTTGCCGAACGCGTCGAAGCCGCCCGCCGCTGGGCGATCAGACCCGACACGGCACGGTTGCCGGCTGCCGCTTGTAGGCGCTGCGCCACCGCCGGATTCAGCGCCCGTACGGGTGCCCGTCCTGGCGCGGCGGCCGACACTTCAGGATCGCTGTCGGCGCGCACTCCTTCAGGCGACGCAGTGGGACGGCGTACCGGCTGGTGTTCGGCCTCCCCATAGTCGGCCGATGCTTTCATGCGGCACCCCCGAATTGGGACACGTCACCACAACTCAGCGTTCTGTCGAGTCTTTGCCGGATCCGCTGATCGAACGGTAAACACGGAGGCACAGCTATGGGCATTGATCTATGCCCGCAAGGGCAAACATCACTGTTTCGGAAACCGGTTGGGCGATGTCGTAGGGCGCTGGCAAGATGCCGCAGTGATCATGACTCGTGGCCGTACGCCAGACACTGCCGAGCAGTTGCGCCGGATGCGCCTGCTGGAGCTGCTGTCCGGGATCGAGCCGTGGGACGACGTGGAACGGGCCGACATCGTCAACACGGCCGAGTGGATCGCCGACGGCAGCCCGCTCTATCGCATCCGTAAGCCGGACGTACCGGCGAAACACCTGGTCAGCTATTTCGTGCTGGTCGACGAGCGGCGCGGTGAGCTGTTGCTCGTCGCGCATCGCAAGGCCGGGCTGTGGCTACCGGCCGGCGGGCACGTGGAACCGGCGGAACACCCGTGGGAGACCGTACGGCGGGAGTGCCAGGAGGAGTTGGCGGTCAACGCCGTACCGTCCCCGCTGATCGGGGAGCGGCCATTTTTCCTTACCGTCACCACCACCCGTGGCATCGGGCAACATGTCGACGTCTCGTTTTGGTACGTCCTGCAAGCCGACGCCGAAACAGTCACCTGGTACGACGATGAGGAGTTCTCGGCGATCCGCTGGGTGACCCCACGCGAACTGCTCAGCGAGCCGATCGACACTCTCGACCCGCAGCTGCACCGGTTCACGGAGAAGCTGCTCGCAGCCCTCGACGTGGCGGCCACCTCGTAGAAGGAGCGGCGGCCACCTCGTAGCAGGAACAGCCAACAGCCGGCTAGTCGAAGAACCGGGCCATATGACTGGCCGACGGATCCGGATCGTCCCCGCCCAACGGGGTGAGGTCGGCGAAGATCGACGCACCGTCACAGCCGGCGTGCAGCGGATACCAGCGGGGCGTGCCGGGAGGCCGCTGACAGATCCCCTTGATCGTCTGGACGTCCAGCAGTCGTACGTGGGTCGGGTCGGCGACCGCGTTGACATGCCCCCACCAGGGGCTCATCACGTGCAGGACACCACCGGGCCGGAGTATCCGATGGCACTCGTCCACCAGGCTCAAGAAGTCGATCAGGTGTTCCAGGATGTGCACCGTGAAGATCACGTCCACCGAGTCGTCGGCGACCGGTAGCGACCGGGACAGGTCGGCCTGGGCGTGCACCCCGGGCGCGACCCGCAGGTCGAACCCCAGGTTGTCCGGGTACTGCTTGGCCGGGCCGCAGCCCAGGTCCAGCACGATCGGCGCCCGGCCGCCGACTCGTACCCGGGACCAGACGGCGAACACCCCGTCGAGCCGGCCGACGAGCTGCCGTACCAGGAACAGTTCCGCAGCGTCGGCGACGTCGCCGGTGAGGTGCGCGACCCCGCGATCGAACCGGACCTCGACCGCGGTGTCGCGTAGCCGGTCGTCGTGTTTGACCAGGTCGGCGTACGCGTCGCTGAGAAAGTCGTCCACCGCCCGGAGTCGGGTGGCGGAGGGTGACGATTGCGTCAGCACGACCATTGGCGGTCACCTCCCGGCCGGGGCTACCCGGATTCGGCCCGGTTACGCCTACCGCTGGTCGCTGACCGGCGACACCCCGCTTGCCGCCAGCTAGCCGGTCACTCCTCGGTGACCTGCCCGGATTCGACCCGGATCCGCCGGTTGGTTTGCACCGCGTCGAGCATTCGCCGGTCGTGAGTGACCAGCAGCAGGGTGCCTGGGTAGGACGCCAGCGCCGACTCCAGTTGCTCGATCGCGGCCAGGTCGAGGTGGTTGGTCGGCTCGTCCAGGACCAGCAGGTTGACCCCGCGCGCCTGGAGCAGGGCGAGCGCCGCCCGGGTGCGCTCGCCGGGGGAGAGGGTGACCGCGGGCCGCAGCACGTGCGCCGACCGTAGGCCGAACTTCGCCAGCAGGGTCCGTACATCGGCCGGTGTCAACTCCGGTACGGCGGCACCGAAAGCGTCCAACAGTGGCTGGTCGCCGAAGAAGAGCCCCCGGGCCTGGTCGACCTCGCCGACCACTACCCCGGGACCGAGCGAGGCGTGTCCCGAGTCCAGGGGGAGCCGGCCGAGCAGCGCGGCCAGCAGCGTCGTTTTGCCCGATCCGTTCGCGCCGGTGATCGCGATCCGGTCGGCCCAGTCCACCTGGAGGTTGACCAGCCCAAGGGTGAAGTCGCCCCGGCGTACGGTGGCGTCCCGCAGCGCCGCGACGACCGCTCCGGCGCGGGGTGCGGCGGCGATCTCCATCCGCAGCTCCCACTCCTTGCGGGGCTCCTCGACCACATCCAGCCGCTCGATGAGCCGCTCGGTCTGCCGGGCCTTCGCCGCCTGCTTCTCGCTCGACTCGCCCCGGAAGTGGGGGATGAACTTGTCGTTGTCGGTGGCCTTACGGCGGGCGTTGCGTACGCCCTTCTCCATCCAGGCCCGCTGCATCCGCGCCCGCGCCTCCAGATTCGCCTTCGTGTCGGCGTACTCCTCGAAGTCGGCGCGTGCCTGGCGGCGGGCGATCTCCCGCTCCTCCAGGTAGGCGGTGTAACCGCCGCCGTACTGCCGTACCTGCTGCTGCGCCAGGTCCAGCTCGACGATTCGGTTCACGGTACGAGTGAGGAACTCCCGGTCGTGGCTGACCAGCACCGTCCCGGCGCGCAGGCCGGTGACGAACTGCTCCAGCCGGGCCAGGCCGGCCAGGTCGAGGTCGTTGGTGGGCTCGTCGAGCAGGAAGATGTCGTATCGGCTGAGCAGCAGCGAAGCCATGCTGGCCCGGGCCGCTTGGCCGCCGGAGAGAGTGGTCATCGGCTGGTCGAGGTCGACCGCCAGCCCCAACTCCGCAGCTATCTGCTCGGCCCGTTCCGGCAGGTCCGCGCCGCCGAGGGTCAGCCAGCGTTCCAAGGCGACCGAGTACGCGTCGTCCGCCCCCGGTGTGCCGACCGTCAGGGCTTCGGTCGCCGTGTCCAGCGCCGCCTGGGCGGCGGTGACCCCGGTACGGCGGGCCAGGAACGCACGTACCGTCTCGCCTGGTCGACGTTCCGGTTCCTGCGGTAGGTGTCCGACGGTTGCGGTCGGCGGGCTGAGTTGCACCGTGCCCTGCTCGGCGGGGTGCAGGCCCGCCAGGATGCGCAGCAGTGTCGACTTCCCGGCGCCGTTGACGCCGACCAGGCCGATCACGTCACCCGGGGCGACGACCAGGTCCAGCCCGGAGAAGAGGAGACGATCGCCGTGCCCGGCGGTGAGGTCTTTGGCGATCAATGTGGCACTCATGGCCTGTCGATGCTAGCGGGACCTGGGGAGATGTCGAGCGAATTGCTGCCGGCCCGATGGGGTGCGGGCGCTGCGGGCAGACTGTGCCTGTGGTGACCACTCTTGCCATCGACTGCGGTGGCGGCGGGATCAAGGGCTCGGTACTGGACGAGGCGGGGACGATGCGCGCCCGCCCGATCCGGGTGCCCACGCCGTACCCGTTGCCCCCGGCCCACTTCATCAAGACCCTGCTCGATCTGGGCAGTGAGCTGCCCCGGGCCGATCGGGTGACGGTGGGGATGCCCGGGATGATCCGGCACGGTGTGGTGGTGTCCACGCCGCACTACGTAACCCGGGCCGGGCCGCGTACCAGGGTTGAGCCGGATCTGGTCGCCGAGTGGGCCGGGTTCGACGTGCAGAGTGGGTTGGCCGACGCGTTTGGCGTACCGGTGCTGGTGCTCAACGACGCGGAGGTGCACGGTGCCGGGGTGGTGGCCGGGACCGGGCTGGAACTGGTCCTCACCCTCGGCACCGGACTGGGCTGCGCGCTCTTCGACGGGGGTGCGCTCGCGCCGCATCTGGAGCTGTCCCAGGCGTCGTTTCGGTGGGGGACGAGTTACGACACCTATGTCGGTGAGCCGGAACGGCGCCGGCTGGGCGATGGGTTCTGGTCCCGGCGGGTACGCGGGGTCGTCGAGGGCCTGCGGCCAGTCTTCCTGTGGGACCGGCTCTATCTGGGCGGGGGCAACTCGCGACTGCTCCGACCGGACCAGGTGGCCCGGATGGGCGACGACGTGGTGGTCGTACCCAACACCGCCGGCATCCTCGGCGGCGTACGTGCCTGGACGATCCGCCCCAGCTGACCGAGCGGGTGGGGGAACGAGGAACCGGGAAGATCTGCGGGGCTGGCGGGGTTGTGTCAGCGTCGGATGAAGGCGGTGGCGCGAACGAGGAGGTGCGGCGTGGATCTTCTGGAGGAGTACCGGCGAGCGACCATGTTCTTCGAGGCCGGGGACCCGACCGGGGCGGCCAGGCTGCTGGAACCCATCATCGCGGCGGAACCGGACAATTCCGCCGTACGGCAACTGCTGGCTCGGGCCTACTTCCAGTCGGCCCAGCTCGGTCGGGCCGAGGAGCAACTGCGGGTTCTGCTGGATCGGGACCCCAGCGACCACTACGCACACCACGTGCTGGGCCGCACCCTGGAGCGGGTCGGCCGCCCCAACGAGGCGCTGAGTCACCTCCGTATCGCCGCCGCCATGCGGGCGGGCGACGAGGACTACCTGACCGCGTTGCGTCGGGTGGAGGACCGGGTTGGTTCCCGGCGCTGACCGCCGATCGTCCGGCGGTCGGCGTACGGCAGGACAGCAGGCAGGGACGGCCAGCAGGGCAGGTCGGCAGGGCAGGTCGGCAGGACAGCGGGGCGGGGCAGTCGAATGGCTGCCCCGCCCCGCTGTCAGGTCGGCATACGATTGGTCGCCATGGGAGCTGACCAGGTGGCGGGTATGCGATGAAGCTCAAGCTCGACCTGCACGACATCTTCAATCGGGGCCACGACATCGACCGGGCGCTGCGCGGGATCATCGATGAGGCGGTGGCGAAGAAGGCGACCCTGGTAGAGATCATTCCAGGTAAGGGCTCCGGGCAGCTCAAGAAGCGGGTGCTGCGCTTCCTGGACCAGAAGGACGTCAAGCAGCTCTATCACCGGGTGGAGAAGGACTCGAAGAACTTCGGCCGACTCTTTGTGCATTTCCGGTGGAAATGACGAGTTAGCGCTGGGCTGCGCGTGGAAGTTGTTGGTTATCTATTGATCGTATCGGCTCGAAGCTGATCGTCCTGGAAACCCTCATCTGTCAGACTGTCGTCATCCCGACAGCCTGCTGTTCATTTGTAGGGCAGTTAGAGCGAAACTGATCTGCTGATGAGCATCGATCTGGCGATAGCATTAGCGAATGGCGACCTCTGGAGAGTCTGACGCTCTGGTAGTCGGAGCGGGTGTAGCCGGCCTCACCGCCGCGATTCGTCTCGCCGAAGCGGGATTCTCCGTTCGGGTCCGGGCAGAGCGTCCGCCGCTGGAGACCACCTCCGCCACCGCTGGCGCGAGCTGGGGTCCGTACATGGTCAGCGACCCGCGGGTACTGCACTGGAGCGAACAGACCCGGCTCACCCTGGAGAAACTCGCGGCGGACGCCAGTTCCGGCGTTCGCCTGGTACGAGGGCTGGAGGCGGCGCCCTATCCGATGGATCCGCCGCAGTGGGCGCTCGGGGTCAGTGACTTCGAGTTGTGTCGGGCCGACGAGTTGCCGCCCCGGTACGTCAGCGGCTGGCGCTACACGATTCCACTGGTGGAGATGCCGCGTTATCTCGCCTACCTGACCCGGCGGCTGGCGGCACTGGGGGTGGTCGTCGAGATCGGCGCGATCGGTTCCCTGCGCGAGGTTGCCGGCAGCGCTGGACTACTGGTCAACTGCACGGGGTTGGGCTCCCGGTTCCTGGTCCCCGACGATGAGGTCTATCCGACCCGGGGGCAGCTGGTCGTCGTCGACAACCCCGGTGTGGATACCTTCTTTCAGGACAATGCCGAGAACGAGGATCTGACCTACTTTCTGCCGCACGGCGATCACGTCGTGCTCGGTGGGTGCGCGTTGCGACGGTCGGACAGTCTCGAACCGGATCGGGCCTCCGCCATTGCCATCCTGGAACGGTGTGCCGAAGTGGAGCCACGGTTCCGGAACGCCACCATCCGCAAGATCCTGGTGGGGCTGCGCCCCAGTCGGCCCCGGGTACGGGTCGAGCGTGACTCGGTGGCAGGTGTCCCGGTCATCCACAACTACGGGCACGGTGGTGCGGGACTGACCCTCTCCTGGGGATGCGCGGACGAGGTGGTGACCCTGGTCGGCAGGTAGTGCCACGAGAAGGTCGCGGCCGGTGCGCCATCCACTCGGAGTGTCGACGATCCACCAAAGAGCGACACAAAGCAGACGTTTCGCCGATTTCACTCCATCGTCCGGCGAATTGTGTCCCTTGCTTGCTGCGCGTATCGTCATTTCAGACTTCGGGATTGAAGTCTGAAAAGATCCCGCATTTTTCTGGTGATCGTGACTGCCAGGGTGCTTGCCGATTGCTGGGTGTTCACCGGTGATCGGGCAACGTGAAGGGGGAATAATCGGATGAGTGCCGTGAGGCCGTACCCCGAGAGCGTTGAAGGGGTTACTGAAGGTCGTTTAGGGGCAGCTGATCAGGGCTTCAATGATCAGTTCGACTGGGATCATTTCGATTCCGACGCCTATTTCGATCACAACTATCGCGCGGTGCGGGACGACGATCGCGAGATAATGAAGATCGTTCGGGATTTCTTCGCTGGAGCGGATATCGATTCCCGGGGGCGGGCGGTCGACGTGGGGGCCGGCGCGAACCTCTACCCGTCGTTGGCGATGCTGCCATTCTGTAGTCAGCTGGATCTCTGGGAGTTCAGCGCGTCCAACGTCGCCTGGCTCAAGCGCCAGGTCACGAGGTTCGGTGACAACTGGGACGCCTTCTGGGACGTCTACCGCGAGCAGCCTGCCTACGCCGCGTTGACCGACCCGCGAGCGGCGCTCGCCGAACGTACCGAGGTGCACCAGGCCAGCGTCTTCGACCTGCCCGGTCGCCGGTGGGACCTGGGCACGATGTTCTTCGTCGCCTGCTCTCTCTCGACCGACCTGGCCGAGTTCCGTCGGGCGGTGCACGCCTTCGTCGGGGCACTCAAGCCGGATGCGCCGTTCGCCACCGCGTTCATGGCGAAGTCGCAGGGATACTTCGTCGGCGACGACTGGTTTCCCGCCGTCGCCATTGACGCCACCGAGGTGGAGAACTGTCTGGCGACGGTCGCCACCGGCGTCACGGTTACGTTGATCGAGGTCGGTGCCCCGCTCCGGGATGGCTACAGCGGCATGATCGTCGCCACTGGCCGGGCGGCTGCCGGCCCGCAGTGACACCCGTCGGTGCGCGCTCGGGCAAGCTGGAGCGCGCACCGACCGTGCCCTACCCCACTCTGCGCGGAGTGCGCAGCGGAGTCAGGGTCGGAACTCCCGAGCGTCGTCGGCGTTCCAAAGATCCGCGAATTCGAGGATGCGCTTGTTTACCCGCTCCTGGTCGGTGACCAGGGTCGTGTTGACGATGCTGGGATTCAGCTGCCCCAGGGTGGTTGCCGCCGTGGACTGGTAGCTGAGCACCTCGTCGAAGAGGATGAAGTCGCGCAACTGGGAGTGGAAGGCCGCTGCCGCACTGGTGCCCAGAGTCCGGACCTCGACGCCGATTTTGTGGTGGATCTGTAGGACCTGGTTGAGGTCTTCGACCTGTAGGCCCTCCCGGTCGATGATGAAGATTCGTTGGATCCGTACGCCTCGCTTGATCGCCAGTCGTTGCAGGGCGAGGTAGCGCTGACCCAGATCGCTCTGCCAGAGGCTACCGTCCATGAAGCCCTGGCCACCGGCGTCCAGCGTGCTCAGACTGGTGGCCTTGATGCTTGACTTGGCGGCCTTCGTCAGGCCGAGGATCCAGTCCCGGTCCTCCCCTTCGTACGTCAGGTCGCTGCCGTCGCCGATCTGCTTGAGGTATTCGGCCAGCCGGGTGATCTCGGTCTGGGCGAACTCCTGCACCAGCGGACTCGTTGCCGAGGTGATTTTCGTGCGGTTGCGTACGAGCTTGGTCAGTTGGGCCATCTCGCCGGGCTTCAGTTGTGACGCCTCGACCAGGCCGAACAGTTCGGTGGCCAGGTGGATCTTCGAGAATCCCTCGGACAGGTGTCGTTCAGTGGCCTCCGCGTGCCGGGCCAGCTCGGTCTGCGTCCGTTGCTGGTAGTCGTCGAACCTCTGCTCCAGCGAGTAGAGCCGCTTCTCGACCTCGAACAGGTATTGCGCGATGAACACCACCGCCGCGACGAAGAGGGAGACGCCGAGATTCCACAGCAAGTCGGACCGATTGCCCAACGGTAGGAATGTGGAAATGCTGAATGCCACGAGGAAGCCGGCGAGGCTAATGAGGATCTTGGCGATCAGTCGTCGATGGGCCTTGGGTGGTCGCTGCTCTTCGGATCGACCTATCTGCACTATCGTCTCCCATGATGAATGGTTCCGATATAGCGGTGATTTGTCGTGAATCCGGTACGGTGGCGCGGTGATCAATCGGTCGTAGTCGACAGTTCGACAGGACGTCGGTGGTGATGTTGTGATGGTGATCGGGAGAACTTCCATTATGTGCTCGCCTCGCAATAGGCGGCACCCGCCGACTGTTCATCCGCAATGTCTGATATCGATGGCAGTCCGGCCGGGTGGCGGTCCAGAGCCTCGGCAGAGTCGGGCGGGTCTTCGGCCTGGGTGGTGGGCGGAGACATGGGAGATGTTGGAGCCAAATGGCCCCTGGAGGGGCTGTTTCCCTCCAACATCTTCAGTCGTTCCAAGCAGTGGAACGTAAGTCCCGTGACCTGGACGGCTGCGGGCAGGTTCGGCGGTGGCGGGTCGGCCCAGGCCGACCCGCCACCGTTCACCTGGGCCGACCCGCCACCACGAGCAGGTCAGGTCACGTCAGGCCGGGTCAGGTCACAACGCGAAGGTACGGGCGACCGCGACCATCTCCGAACTGTGTGAGCCGACGATGCCCACGTCCGGCGGACGAGGCTGGAAACCGGGCAGGCCGGTAAGCCCGTCGCTGGCGTCCATAGCCCGCAATTGCACCTGACCGCCGATCGGCCGTACCACCAGGGTGACCTCGATGCCGTCGCTGGGCGGGGCGTGGAAGACCAGACCGAAACTCCAGCGCTCGGCCGGGCCGGGCGGTACCGGAACACTCTGACCGGCCACGGTCGCCTGTTCCACCGTCGCCGTCGTCGCGTCGACGTGCAGCGTCACCAGACGTACCGGCCGCTGGGGGCGCAACCGCAGGCGCAGCGTACGCAGTCCACCAGCGGTGGTGTCGGCCAGCTTTTCGACCGTCGGGGCGGGCAGATCAGCCACCTGGGCCGGGCCGCTACGCAGCTTGCCGCCGTTGGCGGCCGGCAGCCCGATCCCTGGGAAGTCGTCGCTGATCGGGGCGGACGCCTCGACGTACTGGGCGGTCCACGGTTGCGGATCCGTCTCGCGGCTCAACCAGCGGGCGGTGCCGGCGCTGGCGTCCAACGCGTACATCAGGTGGGTGGGCGCGGGATGCGCGGCGTCGAACCGGTCGACGGCCAGGCCGACCCCGGCGAACACCACCGCCGCGAGGGTCGCGGCGAGCGCCGGCACGGCGCCGGCTCGCCGGGCCCGGACCGCGACCATGGCCCGCTGCCCGCCGGCCTGCGGATGCAGCAGGTCGACCACCGGCAGTGCGGCCAGCCCGAGCAGTACGGCGACCAGCGCGGCCACCCCGCCCTGTTTCATGCCCAGCGCGGGGAAGAGCAGTACCACGGTCGGCAACAGGATGACCACGCCGACCGCCGCACCGGCTACCCCGGCGACCACCGCCCCCGGGTTGGTGGGTCGGAGCAGGAGCGCGACCACACCCGCCACCGCCCCAGCCAGCGCCGGCAACGTCGCGAGGTACGACCCGCCGGGGGTCAGCCCGGCGAACACCACTCCGAGTACGGCCAGCCAGCCGAGCCCGCCGATGGCCAGTGCCGCCGGACCGGTGCGTCGCCGGGTCAGGGCGTACCAGGCGAGCAGGACCGCCGTGGCCAGCGCGACCACCGAGAGGCGGAACCACCACGGCCGGTACGGGTCGAGCAGTTGGGCATAGCCGGGGCGGATCGTGGTGATGCCCCACCACAGCAGTTGCGCGGTCAGCGGTGCGACCACCAGGGGCACCAGGGTCAGTCCGAACCCGGCGGCGAGCCGAGGCCACGAGGTGCGGCCCCGCCGCCGGGCCAACCAGCCCAGCACACCGACCGCGCCGACCGCGAGCACCGCCAGTGGCCAGGTCAACCAGCCCGGGTAGCGGACCAGTCCGCCGGGGACCGGGAAGTAGGTGGCGTCGGTGGACGACTCCAGCCCGTTCAGGTTCGTCCGGCCGAACTCGCGGGCCAGGGCCAGCGCGTTGTCGCCATGCTGTTGCAGGCTGCCCCGGTCCACTGACTCGGGTGTGTCCAACGGGGTGTGGTAGATCGCGCCCCCGTCGATGTAGGCGGAGTTGAGACCGGTGAAGTCGTTGTCCAGGAAGGCAGTGAAGTCGGTGTCGTTGGGTAGCAGCCGGTAGACCTCGACCGCGAAGGACGTACCCACCGGGTGCGGTGCGGCCCGGCCGAAGACATCCACCAGGGCGGCGTTGCGTTCCGAGGTCTGGAACATGATGACCGGTCCGGTGCTGCCCCGGGCCTCAAGGTTGATGACCACGCCGCCGTCGGCGGCGAGCGGATGACTGGAGGCGAACGCCGCTGCACCGCAGAGGCACGCCTCCTCGGCGTCGGTAAGTACGAAGACGATGTCGTTGCGCGGCCGGGGCCCGGCGGTCAGCGCCCGGGCCACTTCGAGGATGGTCGAGGTGCCGACGGCGTTGTCGTTGCCGCCGGGACCGACCTGTACCGAGTCGTAGTGCGCGACCAGGAAGATCCGGCCGGTGGAGTCGGTTCCGGGCAGTCGGGCCACCACGTTGCGGACGTGGGCCAGGGTGCTGCCTCCCGCGCCGCCGCTGAGTTCGCCCGCCTCCGCGCCGATGGTGTCCTGCACCTCGGTCTCCAGACCGAGACCGCGCAGCACCCCCTCGACGTGGGTGCGGACCTGATCGTTGGCCGGGCTGCCGGCGACATGCGGCCGGTCGGCGACGACTCGCAGGTTGCCGTACGCCCGTTCGGCGCTGAACCGGTCGGCGGCGGCGTCCACGCCCAACGGGGCCGGGGTGCGGATGTCGAAGAGGACGGCGGCGCCGACGGCGAGTAGCGCGGCGAGCGCCGCCACGGCGGCTAGTGGGCGGCGCGCGGGCCGGGCCAGCGCCCGGTCGGCCGGGGGTGTGAGAGGTGGGCCCACCACGGGTTTCCTCCTGGAATGGTGTCGGGGGTCACCATCCTGCCCCGCACGCGGGCGCGGTGGGTTACCGGTCATCCGGCCGGTCGCATAGCGTGGAACGTATGGCATCAGCACATGTGTCTGATCCGCTCACCGCGCTGCGGGAGTTCATCGAGCGGATCACGCCGTACGACCCGGAGCCGGCCGCCACCGCCGGCACGGTCGGAATCCGCTACGGGCACGAGTCGGGGGAGTTCCGACTCACACCGCACCTGGCCCGAGCGCTGGTCGAGGCGTTGTCCAGCTACCGTGACCCGGCGGACCGGGGCACCTGTGCGGGCTGCGGTGGTCGGCGACTGGACGACAACCTGCACTGCCAGGACTGCGGTCGACTACACGGAGTGCTCGGCGCAGTAATCTTCGAGCAGGCGGAACGCATCTTCGAGCAGGCCGAACGGGTCCGGCGGGAGGCTGGAACGGACGCGGAGAGACCCGTCGGATGACGGCTCGCATGGTGTCATCGGGCCCGGGTGCCACCTGTGTTGTGTGGCTACGCCGTGTAAGGCAGGATCAGCGAACGCTCGGGAAGATTCCATACATCGGCAGGAGCGAGGTGGCGACGTGACCGGCTCCTCCACCGTCCCGCGAGCGGCCCAGGTGCCCGGTGGTCCCGGTGACACCCAACGCCTGTCCCAGGGGGCACGGCTCCGGGTCCTACTCGTCGAGGATGACGAGGGAGACGCCTTCCTGGTCCGCGAACTGCTGGCCGAGGCCGACGCGGCGGTCGACCTGGTTGTCGCGAACAGCCTGACCCAGGCCCGGCAGCGCATCGGTGGAGTCGACTGTGTGCTGCTCGACCTCGGCCTGCCCGACGCCGAGGGGCTCGACGGACTGCGCCAGGTCCTGGACATGTCCAGTCGGGCGGCGGTGTGCGTGCTCACCGGCCGCAAGGACGAGCACCTGGGCATCGGCGCGGTGGCCGAAGGAGCACAGGACTACCTGGTCAAGGGCCAGGTTGACGGGGTGCTGCTGAGCCGGGCGCTGTACTACGCCGTGGAGCGCAAGCGGGCCGACGAGAACGCCCGCCGGCTGCGCGAGGTGGAGTTGCGGCAGATGGAGTCCGCTCGGCTGGAGCGTGGACTGCTGCCGCAACCGCTGATGGACACCGACCAGGTGGCGGTGCACACCTTCTATCGTCCGGGTCGACATGAAGCGTTGATCGGTGGCGACTTCTTCGACGTGGTGCAGACCGCGCCGGACCGGATCGACCTGATCATCGGGGACGTCTGTGGTCACGGGGTCGACGAGGCGGCGCTCGGTGTCGAGCTGCGGGTGGCCTGGCGGGCGCTGACGTTGGCCGGTGTCGCCGACGACGAGGTGCTGCCCGCCGTGGAGCAGGTGCTGATCAGTGAGCGATCGGCGCGGGAGATCTTCGCGACCGTGGCCGCTGTCCGGCTCGACCTGGCCCGTAATCGGGCCACGGTACGGCTCGCCGGTCATCCGCCGCCGCTGTTCCTCTCCGCCGGGACGGTCCTGCCGGTGCCGGCCCCGAGTGGTCTGTTGCTCGGCGTACAGCCCCGCCGGCCGGTCGCCTTCGAGTTGGACTTCGACACAGCGGACTGGTCTCTGCTGCTGTACACCGACGGCCTGATCGAGGGTCGGGTCGGCAAGGGGAACGAGCGGCTCGATGTGCCGGGTTTGAGCGCCCTGCTCGGGGCGGGCGATGCGCACCATGTGCCGTTGCCCCAGCTGCCGGGGTGGCTTGTCGGCCGGGCCGAGGAACTCAACGGTGGCCCGCTCGCCGACGATGTGGCGATGTTGCTGGTGAGTCGGGGAGGCGGTCGGTGATGGGCCGGACAGCTGCCGTGTCGGGACAGAACCGCTGGACCCTGCGTCGTCGGGTCGGTGTGCTGGTGGTCGTGGTCGGCCTGCTGCTCTCCGGGTTGGCCGCCGGTGAGGCGGTGGTGGCGGCCAAGAACCGGGAGTACCTGGACGTCCTGCTCAACAAGACGGGCCCGCTGCGGATTGATGTGCAGGGGCTGCTCAATGCGGTGGTCGACCAGCAGAACGGGGTCCGTGGCTACGCGGTCACCGGGGACCAGCAGGAGCTGGTGACGTACCGCAACGGTGTCGAGAACGAGCGGAAGCTGATCGCGTCGATCGACGCTCTGCTCGACGGCCAGCCCGCCATCCGCCGTCAGTTGTTTGTCGTCCGGGACCAGGCCGAGCAGTGGCGGGCCACGATTGCCGTACCGGCCATCGATGCGACCACCGCCATCGGTACGGAGGCCGGGCAGGCCCTGCTCACGGCGCAGCGTACGCAGCTCTTCGACCAGCTGCGCGCCTCGGTGGACGTACTCGGGGAACAGATTCTGGAGTTGCGCAACCAGGTCGCCGAGGACGCCAAGCAGAGCGGTAACGCGCTGGTCCTGCTGCTCATCATCGCGGCGGTCGTCGTACTCATCGCCGGGACCGCCCTGCTGACCTCGCTGAACCGGCTCGTCATCGGTCCGGTGACCGCACTCGCCGCGCAGGTCCGGCACATCGCGCAGGGGAACTACGAACAGAGCATCGAACGCGTCGGGCCGCCGGAGTTGTCCCGGCTCGCCGACGACATCGATGCGATGCGCCGGAAGATCGCCGAGGACCTGGCCGAGGTACGCGAGGCGCGTACCCGGATCGAGTGGGTCAACAGCCAGCTGGAGAAGCAGGCGGAGGAACTGGTCCGGTCCAACCGGGATCTGGAGCAGTTCGCCTACGTGGCCTCACACGACCTACAGGAACCGTTGCGCAAGGTGGCCAGCTTCTGTCAGTTGCTGCAACGCCGCTACGCGGGTCAACTCGACGAGCGGGCCGACCAGTACATCGCCTTCGCGGTGGATGGGGCCCAGCGAATGCAGCGGCTGATCAACGACCTGCTTGCCTTCTCCCGGATCGGCCGGCTGACCAGCGGTTTCTCCGACATTGACCTGAATCAGCTGATGGCAGAGGTGTCGTCGCAGACCGAGACGGCCCAACGCAATGCCGACGGTGAGCTGACCTGGTCGGAACTGCCGGTCGTCCGGGGCGAAGAGGCGTTGTTGACCAACCTGTTGGTCAACTTGGTGAGCAACTCACTGAAGTTCCGCCGGCCCGACGTGCCAGCCCGGGTGCATGTCACGGCCCGCCGGTTGGGCGACGAGTGGGAGATCACCTGCCGGGACAACGGCATCGGCATCGAGCCTGAGTTCGCCGACAAGATCTTCGTTATCTTCCAGCGGCTGCACTCGAAGGACGCCTATCCGGGCACCGGCATCGGCCTGGCGATCGCCAAGAAGATCATCGAGTATCACGATGGCCGGATCTGGGCCGTTCCCGCCGAGGGCGGCGGTACGGAGATTAAGTTCACCCTGCCGGCGATCGCTACCCAGGATGAGGCGGCGGAGCAGCCCTCGACCGAGGCAGCCGCAGAGCAGCGTACGGCCGAGACGGCCGCAGAGCTGTCCGATGACCAGCCGAACGCCAACGGCAACGAAGAAGACCCCAAGAGAAACCAGCGGGACGAGGTGACGACATGACGGCCCCAGCAGATGGCAAGAGCCCCATCGAGGTGCTGCTCGTCGAGGACGATCCTGGCGATGTGCTCATGACGCAGGAGGCGTTCGAGGAGCACAAGCTGCGTAACCGGTTGACGGTGGTGTCCGACGGTGCGGAGGCCCTGGCCTACCTGCGTCGGGAGGGCGAGTACGCCGACGTGGTGCTGCCGGACCTGATCCTGCTCGACCTCAACCTGCCCAAGCGGGACGGGCGAGAGGTGCTCGCTGAGATCAAGAAGGACGAGCAGCTCTGTCGGATCCCGGTGGTGGTGCTGACCACGTCCCAGGCCGACGAGGACATCCTGCGCAGCTACCAACTGCACGCCAACGCGTACGTCACCAAGCCGGTCGACTTCGAGCGGTTCATCACCGTGGTGCGGCAGATCGACGAGTTCTTCGTCAGCGTGGTCAAACTGCCGCCGCGTAACTGACGCCATGATCGAAGAAGTGGGGTCGCTGCTGCGAGCAGCCGCTGCCACCGCGATCCTGCCCCGGTTCCGGCGGCTGGACGAGGCGGAGATCGAGGAGAAGTCACCGGGCGAACTGGTGACCGTGGCCGACCGTGAGGCCGAGCGGATCATCTCCGATGGGCTGCGGCGGCTACTGCCCGGTTCCGTCGTCGTCGGTGAGGAGCAGGTCGCCGCCGACGCGGAGCTGCTCGACCACCTGCGTGGTACGGCGCCGGTGTGGCTGGTCGACCCACTCGACGGTACGGCCAACTTCGCCGCCGGCCAGCGTCCCTTCGCCGTGATGGTGGCGCTGCTGCGGGACGGGGTCACCGAAACGAGCTGGATCCTCGATCCGGTAGCCGACCGGCTGGCGGTGGCTCGGGCGGGCAGCGGGGCGTACCTGGATGGGGCGCGGGTGCGCTGCGTGGACCTGGCGCTGCCCGGCTCGGCCCTGCGTGGCGCGGTGTCGACCCGGTTCCTACCGACAGCACTACAGGTCCGGGTACGGACCGGGGCGAAAGGGCTGGGCGAACTGCTGCCCGGACAGCACTGCGCCGGTCAGGAATACCCGGACGTCGTGCTCGGCGTACAGCAGTTCGCGCTCTTCTGGCGGACGCTGCCATGGGACCACGCCCCCGGCGCACTGCTGGTACAGGAGGCGGGCGGGGTGGTCCGCCGACTGGACGGTAACCCCTACGACCCGACCGACGAGCAGTCCGGACTCCTGGTGGCCGCCAACGAACGTGTCTGGTCGCAGGTGTACGAGGCGCTGCTCGCCGGAGCGGACGGGTTGGCGGATCCAGGGCACAGCAGGGGTCCGGTAGGCTGACCCGCGGTCGCCGCCCTGGTGTCCATCCGGGTGCCGGCGGTGGCTGCCGCCGACTGGCCAGCTGGCCATACCCGGGGGTGGGCGGCCGACGGAAGGATTTGTGCTTCGTGCCCAGGACGGCAGTCAACCGGCATCGCACATTGTGGCTGATCGTGGTTATGGTCGCCGCGACGATCTTATCCCTCGGCGGCCCGGTGACACCGGCGTTCGCCGTACCGGGCCTCGGCGACGAGGGGGGCAGCAAGAAGCTGCGGGACGCCCTCGAAGCGGCCGCCAAGGGACACATCGAGGCCAAGGCCAAGCTGGAGAGTTCACAGAAGCAGCAGGCGGCGCTGGCCGTTGAGCTCCAGAAAATCGAACTGCGGCTGGTGGAACTCAGCGCCGCGGTGGGCGTGGTCGCCGCCCGCTCCTACCGGATGGGGCGACTGACCCCGACGAGCATGCTGCTCAACAGCGCCTCCCCGGACGCGTTCCTGGAACGGGCCGCGATGCTGGAGATGATGGCGCAGCGTGACGACCGGCAGTTGAACGCGCTTACCGCGGCCCGGGAACAGGCGACCCGGGCGAAGGCAGCGATCGACAACGAGGTACGCGAACAGGCCAAGCAGGTCGCCATCATCGCCAAGCAGAAGCAGGAGGCGGAACGGGCGTTGGCCGCCGTCGGTGGCGGGAGCAGCGGCGGCTATGTCAACGCCAACTCCGCAGCGGCCAAGCCGGCCCCCCGCAACTCGGACGGCTCCTGGCCCAAGGAGTCCTGCACCGTCAACGACCCGACCACCAGCGGCTGCATCAGCCCGCGCACCCTGCACGCGATGAACCAGGCCAAGGCCGCCGGCTTCACCTGGTACGTCTCCTGCTACCGCAGCGGTGGCGGTGGTGAACACCCCAAGGGCAAGGCGTGCGACTTCGCCTCGGCCCGCAACGGCTTCAAGGACGCCAACGCGACCGGGGCGGAACGGACCTACGGCAACAACCTGGCCGCCTACTACGTCAAGAACGCCGACCGGCTCGGCGTGCTCTATGTGATTTGGTATCGGCAGATCTGGATGCCGGGTACCGGCTGGCGGGCCTACAACGGCAGCGGCACCCCGGCCAGCGATCACACGAACCATGTTCATTTATCGATGCTTTGACCCGCAGCGGGGATGACGCTGCGTACCATCTCAGCGATGGAAACTCCACCGTCGGACGTCGCCGCCACCCACCCCGTACCGGACGGGCAGGTGGCGGCACCCCGCCCGTTGCCCTCCGCCCTGGCCGCCATCCTGGTCTTTCTGTCCAGCGGCGCGGTGCTCGTACTGGAGACCGCCTCGTTACGCCTGGTCGGCCCGTACGTCGGAGTGACCCTCCAGGTCACCAGTGCGGTGATCGGGGTGGCGTTGGCCGCCATCGCGTACGGGGCCTGGCTCGGCGGGTGGACCGCCGACCGGCGTGACCCGCGCCCACTGCTGGCCCCCGCGTTGGTGCTCGCCGGGATCGCCACGGCGGTGACCCTGCCGCTGGTGCGCTACGCCGGTGAGCTGCTTCGCGGCGGGGCGACCGCCGGGATCCTGCTGCTGACCGCGCTGGCGGTGTTCCTGCCCGCGGCCCTGCTGTCCGCGATCACCCCACTGGTGGTCAAGTTGCAGCTCGGTGACCTGCGTAAGACCGGTCAGGTGGTGGGGCGGCTCTCCAGCATCGGCACGCTCGGCGGCATCACCGCCACCCTGGGCACCGGATTCGTGCTGGTCGCGGCCCTGCCGAGCAGCGCCATCATGCTCGGACTCGCCGGGGTGCTCGGGGTCACCGGCATCGCCCTCGGCATCTATCTGCGTCGGCAGGATCGGACCACGGTCCCCGGCAAGCCCCGGATCAAGGCGGTCGTGGCGGTACTCGGCCTGGTCGGCGCGGGGCTGGCCACCATCGCCCCGAACCCGTGCGACGTGGAGACGGCGTACCACTGTGCCCGGGTGGCCACCGACCCGGCCAAGCCGAGCGGTCGGATGCTGCTGCTCAACTCGGCACAGCACTCGTACGTCGACCTCGCCGATCCGACCCACCTGGAGTTCGCCTACACCCAGTGGTTCGGTGCGGTCGCCGACGTGCTGGCCCCGCCCGGCGTACGACTCGACGCCCTGCACCTCGGCGGCGGCGGGTTCACCATGCCGCGCTACCTGACCGCGACCCGACCCGGCACCGACAACGTGGTCTACGAGATCGACGGTGAGCTGGTGAAGTTGGCCGAGCGGGAGTTGGCGGCCCGCCCCGGGCCGGACCTGCGAGCGGTGGTCGGCGACGCCCGGATGCTGGTGGCCGCGCGGCCCGACCACAGCGCGGACCTGGTGGTGGGGGATGCCTTCGGGCACATCGCGGTGCCCTGGCACCTGGCCACCCGGGAGATGGCCGCCGAGGTTCGGCGGGTCGTCCGGCCGAACGGAATCTACGTGCAGAACGTGATCGACTATCCGCCGCTGCGGTTCATCCGAGCCGAGTTGGCCACCGTCGCCGCCGAGTTCTCGCACGTCGCGTTGATCGCCGAGCCGGATGCGCTGACCGGTACGCAGGGGGCCAACTTCGTGATCGTCGCGGCCCAGACGCCGCTACCGCTCACCGCCCTGCGGGCGCGCCTCGACGTGGTGAGCGACGAGCCGGTCACCCTGCTCAACGGCTCCGCCCTGACCGACTTCATCGACGGGGCGTTGGTGCTCACCGACGAGTACGCCCCGGTCGACCAGTTGCTCGCCACCTCCTGATCCGAGAACGATTCACCGGCAACCGCGCCGGCAAGGTGTAAGTGGTGCATGCGACGGGCATAAACCCTGGTCATGGGAGGCACGGGCAGTTACGTTGGGCAATCGCTCGGCGGGCGTTACCGGCTCGTCGACCGACTTGGCGTGGGCGGGATGTCGGTGGTGTGGCGAGCCCACGACGAGGTTCTGGGCCGCGAGGTCGCAGTGAAGATGCTCGTTCCCCGGCTGGCCGGCGACCGGACCTTCCGACATCGGCTTCGGATGGAGGCCAAGGCGGCGGCCCGGCTGTGTCACCCCCACATCACCAACGTGTACGACTACGGAGAGTCCCGCCATGACGGCCTGACCATCCCGTACGTCGTGATGGAACTAGTCGATGGCCACTCGCTGGCGACCCGGCTAGCCGAGCAGGAGCGGCTGCCCTGGTGCGATGCCGTGCTCGTCTGCGCTGAGGTGGCCGCCGCGCTGGCCGGCGCGCACGCCCGGGGCGTGGTGCACCGGGACATCACCCCGAACAACGTCATGCTCACCTCGACCGGCGCGAAGGTGGTGGACTTCGGTATCTCCGCGCTGATCGGGGAGCGCGACGTCAGCCAGGACGGCAGCCTGCTCGGTACTCCCGCGTACCTGGCACCGGAGCGGCTGGACGGCGGGCAGGTCTCCCCGGCCGCCGATGTCTATGCCCTCGGGTTGCTGCTCTATCGCACCCTCAGCGGTCGCCTACCGTGGCGGGTCAGCACGACCACCCAGGTGCTCCGGGCGCACCGTCGTCGGGAGCCGGAGCCGATGCCCGCGCTGGATGGCCTTCCCGACGAGGTGGTAGAGCTGTGCAGCCGCTGCCTGGCGAAGGCTCCGGGCGATCGGCCGAGCAGTGCCGAGGTGGCCGCCGTGCTGATGGCCGCCGCCGGTCCGGCGACACTGACCCGGCCATTGATCCACCCGCCGACCGGTCCGGCGGCTGCGGCCGGGGTGGACGAAGATCCACAGGCAACCGGTCGCCTACTCGACGTGGACTCCTGGTCGACCGAGTCGTGGCGGGTCGACGATTCTCCCCGCGCGCGAATTGGGACCTTGCTGGCGGGACGGGGCGGCGTCGCCGCAGTCGGTGTCGGGCTGCTGGCAGTGACCGGTCTGCTCTGGGGTGTCACCGCTCAACCACCGGCCAGCGGCGGTGCCCCGCCGGCCGCGCAGGCTTCGACGTCGACCTGCCAGGTCGAGTACGCGTTGCGCCAAGACTCCGGCAGCGGCTTCGACGCCGACCTGACGGTGACCAACACCGGGGTCGAGGCGGTGCGGGACTGGTCGTTGACCTTCTCGTTCCCAGGCAACCAGGCGATCACAAAGGGAGACTCGGGTCGGTGGGAGCAGCGGGGGAGGCAGGTGGTGATCCGGCCGACCGCAGGTCAGTTCGAACTCGCCCCTGGTGACTCCACTGCCCTCGGCTTGACCGGTGAGTATGCCGGGGGTAATCCGCTTCCGGTGGAGTTCCGCCTTGGCGACACGACTTGCGGGGTCCAGGTGTTGGGCGTTGCCGGTCGTACCGGAACCTCTGGTGGGACCGCCGCGTCAGCCGATCCGCCTGGCGCCCGGATACCTGTCGCGGGTTCGGAATCCGGTAATCGGAAGAGTCCTGGCCGGGACGCGGAAACCGATCAGTCCAACGAAAGCGACAAAAGCGAAAAAGGGCAGGGAAAAGGTAAGGGTGCCAAGAAGTCAAACGACGAGGACGATGACGACTGACCTGGTTGTTTGACCCGGTTCGACCTGACTCGGCTGGCCTGACCCGGCTGGCCTGACCCGGGCTGGCCTGACCCGGGCTGGGCTGGCGCGGGCTGGGCTGGCGCGGCGATGGGTCAGGACAGGGTGGCGAAAGCCTGGACGTGATCGATCGTTCCCTCCACGATGAGGATGCTGTCCGGCGGCAGCACCGTTTCGGGGCCGGCGTGGGTGAAGGTCTCCTCAGGGCCCTGGATTCCGATCAGCGAGACCCGATATCGCCCCCAGAGATCGAGTTCCGCCACGGACTTGCCGACCATGTCGCCCGGCACCCGGGTCTTGGCCAGTGCGAAGTCGTCGTTGATCTCAACGAAGTCGATCATCCGGCTAACCAGTAGATGGCCGATCCGCTCGCCCATCGAAGCTTCGGGAAATATCACGTGTGCGACACCCATCGCGTTGAGCATCTTGGCGTGCGCATGGGAAGACGCCCGCGCCCAGATCTCCAAACTGCCGATCTCGGTCAGGGCCAGGACGGTCAGCATGCTCGCCTCGACCGCGGTGCCCAGGGCCACCATTACGCGCTCAAAATCCGGTACGCCGAGCTGCCGCAGTGCCGTCTCGTCGGTGGAGTCGGTCTGTACGACATGGGTGAGCTGATGGGACAGGCTCTGCACCACCTTCGGGTCGTTGTCGATGGCGAGTACCTCGTGTCCGAGCTGGGTCAACGTGATGGCCACCTGCCTACCGACCCGGCCCAGGCCGATCACCACGAAACCCCCGGCAGCCGTAGCCCTTTTTCTAGCCGACAATTGGTCGCTCCTCTGGGTATCGGTAGAGCCGGTGTCGGGTGTTCAGCGCGAGCGCCGAGGCGGCGAGGATGGTGCCGAGCCGGCCGACGTACATCAGGACGATCAACAGGACTTGCCCCTCGGCCGGCAGCTTCCCGGTGACGCCGCTGGTCAGGCCGGTGGTGGAGAAGGCCGCGACCACCTCGAACATCGCCCAGCGAAAGAGCAGGTCCTTGGTGAACGCCATCATCAGCAGTGTCCCGACCGCCGTCGCCGCCACCCCGAGTAGCGCGATCGTGATGGCCTGCCGCTGGGTCGCGGTCGCGATCCGCCGCCGACCGACCACCACGTCCGGCTCGCCCCGGATCTCGGCCCAGAGTACGAAGGCGAGCAGGAAGAACGTGGTCACCTTGATGCCTCCGGCGGTGCTGGCGCTGCCGCCGCCGATGAACATCAGCCCGATGGTGATTGCGATCGACTCGTCATGGAGTTGGCCGTAGTCGACGCTGTTGAAGCCACCGGATCTTGGCATCGTGCCCTGTACGAAGGCGGCGAGCAGTTTGGTGGGCACATCGAACGGACCGAGCGTGTCGGGATTGGCCCATTCGGCGGCGAGCATGACCAGGAAGCCCACCACCAGTAGCGTGATCGACCCGCCGATGGTCAGTCGGGTCTGCACCGACCAGTGGCGCGGCTGACGCCACCACCGTTGCAGGTCGAACAGCACCGGGAACCCGATCGATCCGGCGATCACCCCGAATGTGATCGGTAGGCAGATCCACGCGTCGCCGACGAACTTCGTCAGGCTGCCCTCGAAGAGCGCGAACCCGCAATTGTTGAACGCCTGCACCGCGTGGAACACGCCGTACCAGAGGGCCCGGCCCGGCGAGTAGGCGTATTCGAGCCAGAGCCGACCGGCCAGCACCACCGCGATGATCGACTCGCAGAAGAGGATGATCAGCGCGCCGCGCAGGAGCACCCACCGTACGTCGCCGAGGGAAAGCCCGCCGCTCTCCGTTTGCAGCAGCAGCCGGTTGCGTAAGCCGAGTCGTTGGGACACGACGAGTGCCAGCAGCATCGCCACGGTCATGATGCCGTAGCCACCGACCTGGGTGGCCACGGTGATGATCACGTGACCGAAGGTGGACCAGTACTCCAGGGTGTCGGCGACGTTGAGGCCGGTGACGCAGACCGTGGAGGTGGCGGTGAAGAGGGCGGGCAGGAACGGGGCACTACCCGGACCGGCCCGAGCGGCAGGCAGCATCAGCAGGGCGGTCACCACCGCGATCGCCCCGAGGAAGGCCAGCGGTACGGCCCGGACCGGGTAGCGCAGGGCGGACGCCATCAATCCCCGAGCCCTCACCCGCCCTTGGATATCACGGGAGCAGCCCGGCATTTTGCGCAAGCTGAATGATTCACCCGTACGCCTCGGGTGGTTGCCGCCCTGTGTCAGGTCACGGTCTTTCCGGCCGAGCACGCGACGCAGGTACGGCAGAGCCAGAAGAGCAGGCTCGCCGGGTGGCGGGACCCATCCCCGTGGTAGTACGGGGACGGGCCAACCAGACAGAGGTACGCCTTGACGCGGCTCTCCTCGCCCGGGAGTAGCAGCCTCTCGGCCGGCTGCTCTCTCTATCAGATAGAGCGGCGATTTGGCATACGTTGGCGAAGCGCCAATTCGGTGGGAGCGTTTGACTGCGGCTGCGATTCCGGCTCGGAATTCGAACCGGAATCCGTTCCGATTAGTGGATCGTGAACCGTGTCGCCATCGGTGGCGGGTGCTGCGTCTTGATCGCGCAACGGTCGGGGCGGCCGGTGGTGTGGAATCGGTTCGTAGTCGCCGCTGTAGGTCATGGTGGGTCACCTCCAGAAAGTGGCTGGGGCGGGGCCATCGCGTTGATCGTGTGGGAAGGCCGCGATGGCCCCGCGCCGGATGCGTTCCCTGACGTGGCCTTGCCGGACCACCACATCCGATAGAGACATGTTGGTATCCGAACCGCTACTCTCGGAATACCTCATTGCCGTTCGCGCAGTTCTGGTGCCTATGCGTGTGCGCTCAGATTTCGGCACGGCAAATCCGGGGAGAATTTGAGTAGAGTCTGGGGGATCGATGAGCGTAGCAATGGAGTACATCCTGGAGGAGTTACGGCATGCGCGTGCCTCGCGAGGTCTCAGTCAGGAGGAGTTCGGCAAACTGATTCGATTTTCGGCGTCCCATGTCAGCAGTGTGGAAACCGGACAGCGGTCGCCCACCGTCTCCTACATGGAGGCCGTGGACGCGGGCCTGCAGACCGGTGGGCTCTTCCTGCGGATGCTCAAGAAACTGGGGGCGTTGGAGGCTACGCCGATCTGGTTGCGTGAGTGGATCATCTTCGAGCGTCAGGCGACCACCCTGCGCTGGTTCGAGCCGCTAGTCATTCCAGGGCTGTTTCAGACCGAGGCCTACGCGCGGGCAACCCTAGCCGGCGGCCGGTTCACCGCCGAGGAGGCGGAGCAGCAGCTTGCGGCCCGGCTGGAACGCCAGGCGATCCTGGACCGGGACAACCCGCCGCATTTCATCGCCGTTATCGACGAGGCGATCTTGCGTCGGCCAGTGCCGGATCACCCGGGGCTGATGGCCGAGCAGTTGGAACGGCTGGTGACAGACGCGGAGCGGGAGAACGTCCAATTGCATGTCGTGCCGGCCGAGGGGATCTATCTCGGGTTTGCTGGCCAGTTCATCATCGCCGAACTGCCCGATGGTGGCCGAGTCGCCTATGCGGACAACCAGCTCCGCGCACAGATCATGGACGATTCGATGGACATTGCTAGGCTCACCAAGACGTGGGAGGCGATCCGCTCCATCGCGCTTCCCCGCCGCCAGTCAATCGACTTGATCAAGGATGTGGCGAAGACATGGACATGACCGTCGCCAAGTGGCGCAAGTCGACCCGATCCAGCGGCAACGGCGGGGCGTGCGTGGAGGTCGCCGACAACCTGCCCGGCGTGGTCCTGGTGCGGGACACCAAGGACCGGGACGGCGGCACCCTGACCTTCGGTCCGGCCGCCTGGCGGGCCTTCGTCGGCTTCGCCAAGCAGTCCTGACGACAGACTTCCGACGCGCCCCCGCATCACCATGATGCGGGGGCGTTGTCGTTGCTGCTCCGGTCGACACCCGGATCGCTGGTGTCCAGCGCGGTCGCTCGCTTAGCACGGTCGCCCGCTCGGCGGCACGAGCGCGCATCGGCCGACGATCCAAGGGCGCCGGGGCGGCGCACGGCGAGTGAAGATCATCGGCTAGCGCCGCCCACGACTCGCGGCGACTGAGCTGCCGAGCAGCTGCGGGGTGCTCAGGGCCGTCGGGAGTCGAGCAGCGCGATCCTGCGTGCCCCGGCTGTACGTCGGTAGCTGGCGTCGAGTAGCTCGCCGACCTCATCCCAGTCGATGTCATCGGTCAGGTCCACCCCGACCCACCCATAGGCACCCAGGTAGGCCGGTACGAAGCAACGGTTTTCCGCCAGCAGCGCCGCGCGCTCTTCGGGGTCAACCAGCACGATTACCGACTGTTCGTGCTGTTGGTAGACGCCGTCGACCTTTATCGATCCCCCGTAGTAGGCGAAGACCTTGGTGGTGTAGAAGGCAGGACGCCCATGAGAGACCTTTTCGGCTGTGTCGGGGAAGGTCAGGGCGAGCGCCCGCAGCCGGCCCAGGAGCGGGTCTGCCTCGTCAAACATGATGGGATGCGGCATGTCAGAAGGTAAGCACATCCTGGGCGGCCACGGTGCCTTCGACTAGTTGCCGCCTGACGACGAGGTATTCGCGGGCACCTTTTGTTGGAGACGCACGCGGCTGACCAGACCTCGCCCGGCCCGACCTGCCTGCAGCCTCCCAGAACACGGGAGCTACGTTCCGCAAGTTGGGATGCGTGAAGACCTTGGAGGAAACCGGCCCCTCCAGGGGCCACTTGGCTCCAAGGTCTCGGTTCCAGAACTCTGACGATCTTCTTGAACGGTTCCCGCCTGCGCCGCTCCCACCAGCAAAGGCGACAGCACCGCCACGGCTCGCAGCACCATCTCCGGCAAGGACGGGTCCACGTCGACGACCAGCACCTCATCTGCACCGGCCGGCGGTGATGCCCTGTCCGATCCTGGTAGAAATGCCGGATGGATGTCGACCGGGTGGCGGTACGGGAACAGGCCGAGGCGGTGCTGCGCCAGTTGGCCGGTGAGCGGGCACGGCTGCGGGAGGACCAGTGGCGGGCCATCGAGGCGCTGGTGGTCGACAAGCGGCGGGTGCTCTGCGTGCAACGTACCGGTTGGGGGAAGTCGGCGGTCTACTTCGTGGCCACCGCCCTGCTCCGTGCCCTCGACGCCGGTCCGGACAACCGGTCCGCCGGAACCGGACCGACCGTCATCGTCTCGCCGCTGCTGGCGCTCATGCGTAACCAGGTGGAATCGGCGGCGCGGGCCGGCATCCGGGCCCGCACCATCAACTCGGCGAACCTGGATGAGTGGGACGAAATCACCGGTGAGATCCGTGCCGGCACGGTCGACGTACTGCTGATCAGCCCGGAACGGCTCAACAACCCGGACTTCCGGGACACCGTCCTGCCGCAACTGGCGGCCACCACCGGGCTGCTCGTGGTCGACGAGGCGCACTGCGTATCCGACTGGGGACACGACTTCCGGCCGGACTACCGCCGGCTGCGGACGTTTCTGGCGAACCTCCCGGTTGGTACCCCGGTGCTGGCCACCACTGCCACCGCCAACAGCCGGGTCACCGCCGACGTCGCCGAACAACTCAGCGTCGAACCCCGCAACGTCGGAACTCCGGCCGACGATCCGGCGACCCAGCTGAGCGACGCTCTGGTGCTGCGTGGCCCGCTCGACCGCGAGTCGTTGCGGCTGGCCGTACTCGATCTGCCCAGCCCGGCCCACCGGCTCGGCTGGCTCGCCGACCACCTCGACCAGCTTCCCGGCTCGGGCATCATCTACACCCTCACCGTCGCGGCGGCGGGCGAGACGGCCGAATTCCTGCGCTCCCGGGGCTACAGCGTGGCCTCCTACACCGGCCAGGCCGACGACGCCGACCGGCGGGCCGCCGAGCAGGACCTGCTCGACAACAAGATCAAGGCGCTGGTGGCCACCTCAGCACTGGGGATGGGATTCGACAAGCCCGACCTGGGTTTCGTGGTGCACCTTGGCGCACCACCCTCGCCGATCGCGTACTACCAGCAGGTCGGCCGGGCCGGCCGGGCAGTCGAGCATGCCGAGGTGCTGCTCCTGCCCGCGGTCGAGGACCAGGCAATCTGGCGCTACTTCGCCTCGCTGGCGTTCCCGCCGGAGCACCAGGTGCGGGCCGTACTCGACGCGCTTCCGACAGATCGTCCACTGTCGACAGCAGCCCTCGAACCGATCGTCGACCTGCGGCGTACCCGGCTTGAACTGATGCTCAAGGTCCTCGACGTCGACGGCGCGGTCCGTCGGGTGCGCGGCGGCTGGCTCGCCACCGGCGAGCCGTGGCACTACGACGTCGAGCGGTTGCGGCGCGTCGCCCAGGCGCGCACCGCCGAGCAACAGGCCATGCGGGAGTACGCCGAAACGGCCGGCTGCCGGATGGAGTTTCTGCGCCGATGCCTGGACGACGACGGGGCGACCCGCTGCGGTCGATGCGATCGCTGTGCCGGGCCGCAGTACGACGCCGACGTCTCGGCCCCGGCGCTCGCCGCCGCACAGGCGTTCCTCGGTCGCCCCGGGGCCGAGATCACGCCGAAGAAGATGTGGCCCACCGGCCTGGCGGCGGTCGGGGTGCCATTACGCGGGAAGATCAGCCCGGATGAGCAGGCCCTGTCCGGTCGGGCGGTCGGGCGGCTTTCCGACCTTGGCTGGGGTGGGCGGCTGCGTACGCTGGTCGGCCCGGATTCGCCCGACGGACCGATGCCGGACGATGTGGCCGGCGCGGTGATCGAGGTGCTGAAGGCGTGGTCCCACGGCGACGACCCGTGGGCGCAGCGGCCAGTCGGCGTGGTCGCGGTCGGTTCGGCCCACCGGCCCCGGCTGGTACGCAGCCTCGCCGAGCGGATCGCCACCGTGGGTCGGCTACCGCTGCTCGGGGAGGTGCCGGCTCGGGATTCGGCGACAGGGGACGGCGGGGCGCGGGGCAACAGCGCCCAGCGGGTACGCGCGCTACACGACGCCTTCGTGATCCCCGACGAGTTGGCGGCAGTCCTGTCCGGGGTGACCGGGCCGGTGTTGCTCGTCGACGACCTGGTCGATTCGGGCTGGACCATGACCATGGTGTCCCGGCTGCTGCGTCAGGCTGGCGCACCGGGCGTACTGCCGCTGGCCCTGGCGATCGCCGGCTGACCGGGGCGACCGCCTCCCGCTGACCCGCTGACCGGCACGACCGAGTGCCAGGTCAAAGACAACGTCGAAGGGGCTGTCCAGCGCTGGACAGCCCCTTCGATGCAGCTCGGTCAGCGAGGTCGGCCGTAACCGTGTACGGGTTGGAAGTCGGTCTTGTCGACTCGGATCTGCCTGCCGGGTCGGGGGGCGTGGATCACCTTGTCGTTACCCACGTAGATCCCGACATGGCCGATGTGACGGTAGTAGAAGACCAGGTCACCCGGCCGGAGTGCGGCCCGGTTGATCCGGGTCACCACCCGCCACTGCTGTGCGGCGTTGTGTGGCAGTTTCACCCCGACCGTTGCCCAGGCCGCCAGGGTCAGCCCGGAGCAGTCGTAACCGTTCGGGCCCGATCCGGCCCAGCGGTAGTTCTTGCCGAGTTGCGCGTAGGCGAACCGGACCACCCGTAGGCCGGCCGGGGGTGGGGCGGGGGCCCGTTCGGCTCCCGACTCGGTGCTCGGTGGTGCGCCCCCCTGCTCCGTGCGGAGCCGGTTCAGCCGGTTGATTTCGGCCTCGATCTGCTTGTTTCGTCCGGATAGTTGCTGCTCGCGAGCGTGTTGCAGGACGATCTCGTCCCGTACCACCCGGTGGTCGGCGAGCAGTCGTTCGGTAGACCGGGACAGGTCCGAGACGACTTCGTCCGGCCGGCGGTCCAGTCGTTCCAGGGTCAGCAGTGGGTCCACCCGGCTGGTGCTCGACCGAGTCCCAGCCAGGGCGGCCATCGGATTGGTGCCCCGGGTGCGGTGGGTCGCTGCGACGAGCCCGATCTGGTCACGTTGCGCCTTCAGTCGGCGCTCCAGCGCGACCAGTTGATCGGTGAGGGCCGCGATGCGGGCGCGGGTGTAGCGCAGTTCCTCCTGTAGGTCGGTGTGCTCCTCGACGAGTTTCTCCAGGCCGTCCGCGGATGCGGCGACCCGTTCCGGACCCGGTTCGTCCGGTGGTTCGGCGAGAGCGGGGACAGGTACGAGCGCGAGGGCCACGGTCACCCCGGCTGCCAGAGTGGCAGCACGGCGCGGCAAGGTGGTTGTCGGCACGATCGGTACAACGATTTACGTCTGTCAAAGGCTACGTAAGCTAGACATGAATGAATGTCAATACGGCAGGGGGGTATCCTCGACGTGATGGTGGCGGTTTGCCAGGGTCGTCAGGGTTCGTCATTCCGCGAACTCGGTCATTCAGGGAGTTTGTGCTAAATGTCCGCTAAGCAGATCCGGTCTGGCTTGGATCTCGGCTCGCTCCGCCTGGCGTTGGTGCTGGGTGGCCTGGTGCTTGCCCTGCTCGCGGGCTTCGCTATCGGCCGGATCGACACCGGAACCGCCCCGGTCGCCGGCAGTTCGGTGGGCGGCACCGCTGACGACGGCCATCTGCACCCGCCCGGCACCGCACCGCACGAGCATGCCGGCAGCGGCACGACCGGCAGCGGGACCGGTACCACGGTGGGCGGACTGTCGCTGAGTGCGGGCGGATTCACCCTGGTGCCCAGCGCGACATCGTTCCCGGTCGGCCGTCAACAGGACCTTCGCTTTCAGGTCCAGGGTGCCGACCGTACGGCGGTGACCGACTTCGCGGTCGTACACGAGAAGCCGATGCACCTGATCGTCGTACGCCGGGATCTCTCCGGCTTCCAGCACCTGCACCCGAGCATGGCCCCCGATGGCACCTGGAGCATTCCGCTGACCCTGCCCGAGGCGGGCATCTGGCGGGCGTACGCCGATTTCACCGCCCAGGATGCCGCCGGCCGGCAGACGGCGTTGACCCTCGGCGTCGACATGGTGGCCGCCGGCGCGTACGCGCCCCGGACCCTGCCCGTTGTCGCCCGGGAAGCGGCCGTCGACGGCTTCACCATCACCTACGAGGGCACCCCGCAGGTCGACGCGACCCAGCCGCTGCTGTTCCGGGTCTTCCAGGACGGCAGTCCGGTCGCCGGGATCGAGCGCTATCTCGGCGCGTACGGGCACCTGGTGGCGCTGCGGGAAGGCGACCTTGGCTACGTGCACATCCATCCGGAGGAGCAACTGGTCGGCGGTGCGGTGAAGTTCTGGCTGTCCGTGCCGAGCCCGGGCAACTACCGCCTCTACTTCGACTTCCAGGTGGCCGGCGTTGTCCGGACCGCCGAGTTCACACTGACGGTGTCCTGACCGCCGAGTTCACGCTGACGGTGTTCGGGCCGTCCGCGTCGAGCCGGGCCGGCGGGCCAGATGACGCAACATGTCCCGGATCAGCCGCTTCTCTGCGGATGGTACGACCGGGTCGGCCAGCCGAGCCAGGATCTTTCGTACGTCGGCCGCCACTGTGCTGTCGTCCTCGACGGTGGCCGGGCGGCGGTCCGGCTGGTCGGCCGGTAGCGCGTCGGGCAGGCCCAGCGCCCAGAAGGCGGCGGCAACGGGCACGTCCAGGGCCGCGCAGAAACCGCGTACCTTGGCCAACTCCGGATAGTCGTGCCAGTCGCCAGCCAGCCACCGGAACACGGTGGAGCGGCCCATCCGGGTGTGCGCGGCCAGGTCGGTGACAGTCCAGCCGCGCTCGTCCCGAGCCTGGTCGACGACCTGTCGTACGAATCGGGAAAACGCCGCCTGCGGTGACTCGTCGGCGGCCTCCAGCGCACTCAGGGGACGACCTCTTCCTGGCAGATCACGGCGGGCTGGGGTAGAGCGTAGTCCGGTGCGATGAATTCGGCTGGCTAACTCTGTTGGTCCCGTAGAAGAGACTGACTACTGTGGATGTCACCGTTGGGGGCGTCGCCCATGCTCGGCCCCTCCCTGTCGACCCCGACGGCGCACGGGCCGGTCCTCCGGGCGCGGCTACGGTGTCCCGCTGGCGAGGGGGCAGCGGGACACCGGCAACTCAGGGTGGGCCTTAAGCGGGCCGCGCCGGCTCCTCGGCCGCACCCAGCAGAGTCAGCAGTCGCGGTGTGACCTGCCATTGCGTCACCAGCTGCCGATATTCGTCCCGTTGCTGCCCGGTCGGTGGCGAGCCGGTGTGCCGGGCCCGGAGCAGCAGGTTGCGGGGCGTGTGCTGGGAGTCGACGAACTCGACCACCTCGACCCGGTAGCCGTGCAACCGCAGCAGCGCCGCGCGTAGTGCGTCGGTGAGTACGTCGGCGAAGCGCTCGCGCAGGATGCCCTGCCGGGTGAGCAGCTGGTACGGCTCCGGCGGCGGCCGATCGCGCAGCTGCGCCGCGAGATCGTGGTGGCAGCACGGGGCGGCCAACACCCAGCGGGCACCCCAGCGCACCGCTCGGGCCAGTGCCTCGTCGGTGGCCGTGTCACAGGCGTGCAACGCGAGTACCAGGTCGGGGGCCGGATCGACCTCGGCATCCAGGATGGTGCCGGCCACGAACCGTACCCGGTCGGCGTAGCCCAGTTCCGTGGCCAGTTCGGTGTTACGCCGCCGCTGGTCCTCGCGTACGTCCACCCCGACCAGGTCCACTTCGATGCCCCGGTCGGTCAGGTAGCGGAAGGCCGCGAACGTCAGGTAGGCGTTTCCGCAGCCCAGGTCCACTACTCGCAGCGGGCGGGTCGCGGCGCCGGGAAGCTGACCAGTCAGGTCGTCGGGCAGCGTGGCCGCCAACGCCCGCAGGAACGCATCGACCTGGCGGCGCTTCGCGGCGCTGCCGCCGATCGCGGCGAAGAGTGGATCACCCGGGTCGAGTAGATAGTCCTTCTCCCGGTCGTGCCCAGTTGGCGGTGTCGTCGGCCGGGTTGCCGCCGCCCGGTGCACCTGCGCGTCACCCTTCTTGGTCACCCGTACCTGCACGGTGGCGTCGGCGGTTTCCACGTGCCAGTTGCCGAACGGCTCGGCCAGCAGGGCGTCGACCGCCGCCTCCGTCTCCGGCCCCGGCATCACGTTACGGGTGTACGGCCGGTGGCCGTCCGAGGTGACGATCTGAAGTCGGGAACCGCCCTTGAGGGCTACCGGCCGCAGTTCGGCGCGTACGACCGAGGGGGTCTGCCCCCGGCGTCGGCCGGCGGCCACGGCTCGGGTCAGACCCGGATCGACGAGTAGGCCCCGCACCTCGGCGAGCACCACGTCCAGCGGTTCCGGCATGTCGACATTCTGCTCCGCCGCAGATCAGTGGCGGTCGTCGGGGCATCGCGATCTCGCCGGAGACGTACCGGTTGGCGAGCGTGAGGAGAACCTCGTGCGCCGTCTGCATGCGCGACACGCTGTCACGAATGATCAAGCTGTTTGGTTCCCCACCGGCCGCCAACCGGTCCTGATCCTGAGCCCGTCGGGGGTCAGGCGTCGGATGCCGGTACGTCCGAGGTAGCGGCGGTGGACTCGCTGCGGGATCCGCGACCGCCGCGACGGCGGCGACGCCGGGTCCGAGGCTTCGCCTCCGCCATGGTCTCGCCGGGCTCGTCGCCGGTCGTCCGGCTGAGCTCGGCGGTTGCCTGGCTGGCCTCGGTGGACGCTGCTTCACCAGAGTCCGTCTCGACGGTCTCGGTGCCGCTGACGAGTTGACCGGCCCGGCGACGACGCCGTTGGCGCGGCGGACGGCTGACCTCCGACGACTCTTCGGTGCCGGTGTCGGAGTCCGTGGTGGCGCCGGTGGCACCGTCCGGGCCCCGGCGGCGACGGGACTGTCGGCCCCGGCCGGGACCCTCCGTACGCCGTCCGCTGCCCCGGGATCGTCCGCCCAGGTCCTCCTCGACCTCGGCAGCGAGCCCGGCGCGGGTGCGCTCGGCGGTCGGCAGGGTGCCGGCGGCGTCGGTCGGAATGTCCAGGTCGGTGTAGAGGTGCGCGGAGGTGTGGTACGTCTCCGGCGGCTCGGGCATCTCCAGCCCCAGCGTCTTGTCGATGATCCGCCAGCGCGGCATGTCGTCCCAGTCGACGAAGGTCACCGCCACGCCGCTCGCGCCGGCCCGACCGGTCCGGCCGATCCGGTGCGTGTAGGTGTCCTGATCCTCGGGGCAGTCGTAGTTGACGACGTGGGTGACGCCGGTGACGTCCAGCCCCCGGGCCGCCACGTCGGTGGCGACCAGGATGTCGATCTTGCCGGCCCGGAAGGCGCGCAGCGCCCGCTCCCGCGCACCCTGACCAAGATCCCCGTGTACGGCCGCCACGGCGAAGCCACGGAAGTCGAGGTCCTCGGCGACCCGGTCGGCGGCCCGCTTGGTACGCGTGAAGATCATCGTCAGGCCGCGACCCTCTGCCTGCATGATGCGGGCGACGATCTCGATCTTGTTCAGTGAGTGGGTGCGGTAGACCAGTTGCTGCGTCTGCGGCGACGGTCCGGTCTCGGCGGTGTGCCCGGCGTGGATCGTCACCGGCTGACGCAGGAAGCGCCGGGACAGGGCGACGATCGGATCGGGCATCGTGGCCGAGAAGAGCATGGTCTGCCGGTCCTCGGGCAGCATCGCCAGAATCTTCTCGACGTCGTCCAGGAAGCCCAGATCGAGCATCCGGTCGGCCTCGTCCAGGACCAGCGCGTGCACTCGGTCGAGGCGCAGCTGCTTCTGCTTGGCCAGGTCCATCAGCCGGCCGGGCGTACCGACCAGGATCTCCACCCCTCGGCGGAGCGCTTCGACCTGTGGCTCATAGGCCACGCCGCCGTAGATCGGCAGGACCCGTACTCCTCGGGTCTTACCAGCGGCGGCAAGGTCCTTGGCGACCTGGAGACCCAGTTCGCGGGTGGGTACGACGACCAGCGCCTGGGGCAGGCCGTCCCCGCCCTCGCCCGGGGCGAAGACCCGCTCCAGCAGCGGAATGCCGAAGCCGAGGGTCTTGCCGGTGCCGGTCGGTGCCTGGCCGATCAGGTCGGTGCCCCGCAGCGCGATCGGCAGGGCGTACTCCTGGATGGCGAAGGCGCGGGTGATGCCCACCGCGGCGAGCGCGTCTACGGTCTCCTGGCGCGCGCCGAGGGCGGCGAAAGTGGGAGCCTCGGGGCGTACCGGCGCGATGGCGGCCAATTCCTGGCCTGCCGTTTCGTGGTTATTGTCCATTTGATTGTGGGGGTGCCCTCTCGTGGTGCGCCCCGCTAGTGGAGTAGGGCGCGGTTTTCGGTGTGGCGCGGGCCACACGGGTCGACGGCTGTTTCTGCCGAGGTCGAACCGGGCCGCACGCGCATCGCAGGCAGGAAGTGTGATCAGTTCGTTGGCCTGCGGTAACTGCTCCATGTTACCTGAGCCGGGCAAACGTCGCCCAAGCCTTGGTGGAACATGATGCGGCGGGGTCCCCTGGAGTGGCATTGGCCACATCTTGGCGGGACATCTCCCAGAACGCCGACGGACGGCCCTCGTCCGGTCCGGGGAGTAATCTGCGGACGTGTCCGCCCCCACAGAACCCGCCGGATCAGCGCCCGTCGAGCGTGCTCCGGGTGCGACGATCAGCCCGAGAACCGCACTGACACCCCAGGCCGACGTGTCCCTCGCAGCCCCAGAGGCGGCCGATGCCGTTGTCGACCTGCTCGGTCTGGTCGCCTATGGCGAACTGTTGGCCTTCGACCGGATGGCAGCCGATGCCCGACTCGCACCTGATCTGCGGCGGCGGGCCGCCCTCAGCGAGATGGCGGCAGTGGAGATCACCAACTACCGGTGTCTCGCCGACCGATTGGTGCAGTTGGGGGTCTCCCCAGATGACGCGATGACGCCATACGTGGCGGCGCTCCAGGCGTACCACGACTCGACCGAGCCAAAGGACTGGCTGGAGGCGGTGACCAAGGCGTACGTCGGAGACGCGATCGCGGACGACTTCTTCCGGGAGGTGGCCGGGTTCCTCGCCGGCCCCGACCGGCAACTGGTCCTCGATGTCCTGCACGACACCCAGTACGACGACTTCGCCGGACAGGAGATTCGGGCGGCGATCGCGGCCGATCCGAAGGTGGCCAACCGGCTGTCCATGTGGGCCCGACGTCTGGTCGGTGAAGGACTGTCGCAGGCGGGACGGGTGGCCGGTGACCGGACTGCCCTGGCCACGCTGATCGTGGCCGGCTCCGGCGACCAGACCGGCGTGCAGGAACTCTTCCGGCGGCTCACCGCCGCACATACCACCCGGATGACGGCGGTGGGCCTGAACAACTGATCAGGCCCACCGGCTGTCTGATCCGGCCGGCCGGAGGTTGTCCGGTCCGGCTGGTCAGCGTTCTCTGATCCGGTTGGCTGGAGCCGTCTGGTCCGGCTGGCCGGAGTCGTTCAGCGAGCGGTGAAGCCGACCGCGCGCGGGGATGCCTCGGCGATTTCGACGTAGGCCAGCTTGTCGACCGGCACAATCACCCGCCGGCCCTTCTCGTCGGTCAGCATCAGGGTGCTGGCGCCGGAGAGTGCCTCGGTCACGATCTGCTCGATCTCAGCTGGTGACTGCGCGCTCTCCACAACCAGCTCGCGGGGCGCGTACTGAACGCCGATCTTGACCTCCACGGGGCCTCCTCAATCTGGACGGAAAACTGCGCCGTTGAAGGCTAGCCGATCAGTGGAGGCGACCGTCAGGCTGACTCGCCCTGCAGCGGGAAGCCCGCTATGCCGCGCCAGGCGAGCGCGGTCAGCAACTCCTCCGCCTCAGCCTTCGGGACCTTACGGCCTCCAGCGAGCCAGAACTGGGCGGCCGTCTCCGCCGCGCCGACCAACCCGGAGGCCAGCAGTTCGGCACTGGGCCGATTTACTCCGGTGTCCGAAATGATGGTATCCGTGATGGCGGCGATGCATCCCTGTTCGACGCGTTCCACCCGCTCCCGTACCGCCGGCTCGTTTCGCAGGTCCGATTCGAAGACCAGCCGGAACGCCTCGCTCTTGTGATCTACGAAGTCGAAGTAGGCGCGGACCGCCCCGCTGACACGTTCCTTGTTGTCGGCCGTCGCCTGCATCGCCTCGTGCACCTTGCCGACGATGGCGTCGCAGTGGGTGTCCAGCAGGGCCAGATACAGTTCCAGCTTGCCGGGAAAATGCTGGTAGAGGACTGGCTTGGAGACTCCGGCTCGCTCGGCGATGTCATCCATCGCAGCGGCATGATAACCCTGTGCGACGAACACCTCCTGCGCTGCGGCCAGCAGCTGCTTACGCCGTGCCGATCGAGGCAGGCGAGTGGGTCGGCCGGCCGTCTGCGCGCCGCTGCCCGCTGCCGTCATGGGCACCTCCAAGTTCGCTTACCCGCGACCGACCTTCCACCAGCACCGATCGTGCGGATCATCCGGTCGCCGAAATAGCCCGCTGCTGTAACTTATCGCCACTGTCCCCACACGGTAGCCTCAGCGGGGGCGACCAAGGAGCGCACGGTGGACGAAACAGGGCAACCCGGGGTTGCCGGATCCGGTGAGAATGGCAACGGGGCAGAACCGAACGGGGATCCGACCCGGCTGTCCAACGGTTGGGCTCCGAGCAACACAGCATGGGCTGATCCGGCCAATGCTGAGGGTTCCGACGCCGATCTGACGCGGTCCCAGCGGCGGGAGACGGGCGAGTCTCAGTCCGTACCGGCCTGGGCGGAGCGGTCGATGCACTATTCCCACCTGCCGACACTGCCAACGGTTGCTCAGCGGCCGGCCACCAACGGCCACCAACCGAACAACGGTGCTGGCCATGATGGCCACCAACCGAGCACAAACGTGAGCCACGGCGAGCGGTATGTAGACGCCCCCGCCGTGGCGCTCCGGGAACCGGTCAGCGCTCCGCCACGTGCGTATGAGGAACCCGTCGCGAGTCCCGCCCCTGCCCCGATTCTCGCCCCCGCCCCCGCCCACGAGCGGTTGGCCGTACCAGCCCAGCGCCCAGCGCTGGCGCCCGACCGTACCGGCCTGCCCGAGCCACAGCCCACGATGGAGATGACGGACGAGGCTGAGTCGGCCCGGCACGCCGTGGACGACGATCCGGGATCGCGGGGCACCGGATCTGGAGGTGCCGGATCTCGGGGCAACATCGGATCGGGGGGACAGCCCACCCAGTGGGCGGCCAATCCAGTTTCGGCAGCCGGGGAAGCAGCGGGATACCGGCAGTCGAGTTACGAGACCACGCCGCCCCCGCCGCAGCCGTCGTACGAGGCTCCGCCGGGCTTTCGGCCTTCGGGCGGGTACGGACAGCCGACCACCCCGCCGAACCCGATGGGCAGGCCGGATGGGACAGGCGGGGAGCCCGATCAGGTTGAGCCCGAGGCAGTCCCCAGGCAACGTCTCCCAGAGCAGACCTGGCAGTCGGATCGCCCGTACCAGCCGTCCGAGCCCTCCGGTTGGGAACCGAGGGCAATGAGCGGGCCGCAGCCCGGGGCGGCGGCCGACGGACCGCCTCCGGGGTGGGTGCCGCCTTGGGCACCGGCCTTTCCGCAGGCCGCTGCGCCGCAGCCTGATCCCCGTGGGATGACCGCGCCGCAGCCTGATCCCCCTGGGATGACCGCTGCGCAGCAGCCCGAGGCCACCCAGTTTTCGCAGTCTGCCCGTCGTGCCCAGGACGAATGGGCACCCCGGTGGTCCGAGCCCGCGCCCTCAGCCCCCGAGCCCGCACCCCCGGCTCCCGTCCCGCCCCGGTCGGCTCATCCGCTCAACGAGCCGTCAACGGCGTCCTTGCCACAACGGGTTCCCGCCGAGCCGGACGTACCCACAGTGCCCGAGCCGCCAGCGGTGGAGCCCTCGACCGAAGCCCCGGAACTGGCTCGGATCGCCACCCACCTGCGGCGGGAGGACGAACCGTCGCAGCTGGAGCGTCCCGAGGGCTTTGACGTCGATGCGATTCTCGATGCCGTACGCGATGTCGCCGGAGTGCGGGGAGCATCGCTGCGGACCACTCCCGCCGGTGCGCACAGTCTGCGGCTGGACCTTGCCGATGGTGCCGACGCGGCCGAAGTGAGCCGCCAGGTTGCCCGACTGCTCCAAGAACGGATGGGGCTCGCGGCGGCACCACAGAACCTGCCCGGGCTCTCCGCACCCGCACCCGCGCCCTATCGGTCCGCGCCGGAGCCACCGGCCACGCCGTACCGTCCCGGCGGGATGGAGCGAGCCGCCGCACCGTACCGGTCAGCATCGGGTGAACCGCCCGCCCAAGCGACCAGCTATCGGGCCGCGGGGTCCACCCCGGACCGCCGGGAATCGGTGCCGGCCAACGCTCCGATCGACCCACTAGCGGACGTACCGCGTCGCCGTCGCCAGGCCGCGACTCCGCCCCAGACCACGGCCTCGCCCCAGACCGCGGCCCCACCCCGGGGGCGTGCCACTGTCGGAGAGCCCCCCGCCAATACCGCCGTCCCGGACCGGGCGACCGTGTCGGGTTCCGCTGGGACGCTTCCTGGCGGGTCGCTCACCGCTGGCACGTCGTACTCGGGCGGGCAGGTCACCACCACCGAGACGGCCCCCTCGCGTCCGCTGAATCCTCATGGCCCTCCGGGGCCCCGGGTCGTCATCGACCACGTCCAGGTAAGCACCTTCGGCCTCGACGCCACGGTGGAGGTTCGGCTCGCCGCCGGCAGCCGCCAGGCGGCCGGGCTGGCCACCGGGCCGGCAGTCGACGGGTACGTGCTACGGCTGTGCGCGAGCGCGGCCGGCACCGCGGTCGACGAACTGCTGGAGGGGTCGACCAAGGTCACCGAGCGGGGACGATGCTTCGTGGAGCATGTCGCGGTCGTACCCTTCGGCAACTGCGAGGTGGCCATCGTGGTCGTCCTGCTGGTCTGTAACGGCTGGGTCGAGCAGCTTGCCGGCTCGGCGCTTGTCTCCGGCGATCCCCGGCAGGCGGTCGTCCGGGCCACCCTGGCGGCAGTCAATCGACGATTGGAGGCTCTGCTCGCCTGACAATCGACGGTTGGCGGATCTGCTCGCCTGACCTGGCGTGATCCGGGTCACGCCGTCAACCGTGTGGCGATCACGCAACGTCAGCCACTATGCGGAGCGTCTAACCAAGCGATGCAGAACTCACCTCTCGCCGATTCTCGCCCCCAGGTGACCTTGTCATCTCAGCCTGGCGGCCGGCGACACCTCCGGTGGAGCGGACTGCTGGCCGTGGTCGTACTGCTCCTGGGCAGTGGTGTGGTCCTGACCTCGCTGACTACCCGACTTCCGGCCGGAAATGACCAAGCGCATGGTGCGACGCACCCGGACGACCGCAGCGCGTCGCCCGATTTCACCCCCACCCCGTCCACTGTCGCCACTCCCACGGTCGCCGCTCCGACGCCGACACCAAGTCCCGAGCTGATACTTCAGATTCCCGGAGCGGTGCCCGGCACCGGAACCGGCAAATTCGACTACGCCCGGACCGGCGGATCGGTGTGGGGCCGCTCCGGGACGCTGAAGCGGTTTCGGGTCGCCGTGGAACGGGACGCGAACGAGGACGTCGAGGAGTTCGCTGCGGCGGTCGACCGGGCGCTGCGTGATCCGGCCAGCTGGATCGGCAGCGGCCGGCTACGCCTCCAGCGGGTACCCGCCGGAGCCAGCCACGACTTCACCGTCTACCTGGCCACAGCCAGTACCGCTGGCCGGATGTGCCAGGCCGGGAACGTGGACATTCGGCTGAACGGGAAGCCGTACACATCCTGCCGGGCACCGGGCAAGGTGATCCTCAACCTGGACCGGTGGCGCAAGTCGGTGCCGCACTTCGTCGCCGCCAAGGTGCCGTTGGACCGCTACCGGCTCTACGTGGTGAACCACGAGGTCGGCCACGAGTTGGGTCATGGGCATGAGCGCTGCCCGGGAGCGGGCCGGACCGCGCCGGTGATGATGCAACAGACCCTTTTCCTCCGGGGCTGCATCGCCAACCCGTGGCCGTACTTGAAGGGGAAGAGGTACGCCGGCCCGCCGCTGTGACGGTAGGCGATTTCCGGCATTAACCGGATAATCGGCGCGTCGTAGCGGGTCGTCACTACCTTCCGTGACACTCTGTGTGCGCCATGGTGACGCAGCCGCATCATCCCGCTCCCAGTCGTTCCGGGGCCGAACCACAGGCCACCCCGGTGCCGGCTTTCAGCTGGTGGCTGCCGATCGGCCCGGACTTGGCCCGGGCTCGTCGGATGCGCCGTCGCCGTCGCCGTACAGCAGTGCTGGCCGTCTTGCTCATCGCCGCAGGCCTGGTCGGGGCGGACCTTGCCCGAGGCGGGCCCCCGACCCAAGCCCCGAATGGGGTGACCGGCAGTCCCACCCCGCTGGGCGGGCCCAGCCCGCTACCGGGCCTTTCGCAGTTCAGGGCGGATCTCGGGATCGCTCCGGACCGCTGGACCAGCCCGAGCACCCCACCCGATACCGGTTCCGGTGAAACGCCCGCCGGCCCTGCTGCCGGGCCATCGGATTCCGGAACCGCCACCGAGGTCGGTGCGCCGACACCGGGACGACCGGTGAGTGTTCCCACCGCCGACTATCCGGAGACCGGGCCAGGCACCTTCCAGTACGCCACCGGCCAGTCGCGAGCCCGCGGCGTCGCTGGGCCGATACGCCGTTACCGGGTGGCGGTCGAAGACGGGACCGGCCAGCGGGCCGCCACCTTCGCAGCTGCCGTCGACGTGATCCTTGGCGATGCCCAGAGCTGGACCGCCTCCCGAGAGCTACGGCTGCGCCGGGTTTCCGGTACTGCCGACGCCGACTTCACCGTCTACCTCGCCACCCCGGCCACCTCGGAACGGATGTGTCTAGCCGGTGGCTTGCAGACCGAGCGATTTGCCTCGTGTCAGCTGCCGGGCAAGGTGATCATCAACCTCGCCCGGTGGCTGACCGGCGTGCCGGAGTACGGTGCCTCGCTGGACGTCTACCGGGCCTACGCGGTCAACCACGAGGTGGGGCACGAACTCGGTGCGGGGCACGAGGCGTGCCCGGGTGAGGGCCGGCTGGCACCGGTGATGCAACAACAGACGTACGGGTTGTCGGGGTGCCGGGCCAACGGCTGGCCGTACCCGAACGGCCGGCGATACGCGGGCCCGCCGGTGCGGTGACCGACGGTGGATCGGATTATTCCCGGATCCCGGATGGCGGGCAGGTGTTTCGCCTCATGGTCGATGTGCCGGATGGCGAGCGACAATGGCCCGACATGCCACATCGTCATGCTCAGCTTGCCGCTGAGCGAGGACCGCACCCGGGGAGTCCACCGTGTCGCTGCCCCCACTCGTAGAGCCAGCCGCCGAGTTGACCGTTGACGAGATTCGCCGCTACTCACGCCACCTGATCATCCCCGATGTCGGGGTCGAGGGGCAGAAGCGGCTGAAGAACGCCCGGGTGCTCTGTGTGGGTGCCGGCGGTCTCGGCTCGCCAGCGCTGATGTATCTTGCCGCTGCCGGGGTCGGCACCCTCGGCATCATCGACTTCGACACCGTCGACGAGTCCAACCTCCAGCGCCAGGTCATCCACGGCCAGTCCGACGTCGGCCGGCCGAAGGCCGAATCGGCGGCGGCGACCGTACGGGAGATCAACCCGTTGGTGAACGTGGTGATTCACAACACCGCGCTGGACCGGGACAACGTCCGGGACATCTTCGCCCAGTACGACCTGATCGTCGACGGGACGGACAACTTCGCCACCCGGTACATGGTCAACGACGCGGCGGTGCTGCTCGGCAAGCCGTACGTCTGGGGGTCGATCTACCGGTTCGACGGCCAGGCGTCGGTGTTCTGGGCCGAGCACGGCCCCTGCTACCGCTGCCTCTACCCGGAGCCCCCGCCGCCGGGGATGGTGCCCTCCTGCGCCGAGGGTGGCGTGCTCGGCGTGCTCTGTGCCTCGGTCGGCTCGATCCAGGTCACCGAGGCGATCAAGCTGCTCACCGGCATCGGCGAGCCCCTGGTGGGCCGGCTGATGGTCTACGACGCACTGGAGATGTCGTACCGGAAGATCAAGGTCCGGAAGGACCCCGCCTGCGCGCTGTGCGGGGAGAACCCCACGGTCACCGATCTGCTGGAGGACTACGAGGACTTCTGCGGCGCGGTGTCGCCGGAGGCCGAGGCGGCGGTGGTCGACGCCACCATCACCGCAGTGGAGCTCAAGGAGTGGCAGGACAGTGGCAAGGACCACTTCCTGGTGGACGTCCGGGAGCCGGCCGAGTACGAGATCGTCCGTATCCCCGGCTCGACGCTGATCCCCAAGGGGGAGATCATCTCCGGGGAGGCGCTGGCCAAGTTGCCCCAGGATCGGCAGATCGTGCTGCACTGCAAGTCGGGTGTGCGGTCGGCTGAGGCGTTGGCGGCGCTCAAGGCCGCCGGCTTCAAGGACGCCGTACACGTCCAGGGCGGTGTGCTCTCCTGGATCAAGCACATCGATCCGTCGCTGCCCGCGTACTGATGGTTAGGAAGGGCCCCTTCTTATCGCATTCTGCCTAGGAAGGGGCCCTTCCTAACCATCAACCAGCCCGGCGGTCGTCAGCAGGCGTAGCCAGGTGTCCTCGTACTGCCCTCGGAACCGGCCCTTACGCACCCGACGCTCCCGGGCTCCTGGCCACAGGATCGTGTCGACCAGTTCGGTATACCGGGGGCCCAGCACGAACTCGTCGAAGAAGGTGACGAGGTCGGGCGCGAGGATCTTGACCTCCAGCTCCTCGTCTGGATGCTCATAGCAGAATACGTACTCATCCGGGTCAAAGTGGTAGACATCGCCATCAGTAAGGTCGAGGTAGATGCCCTCGCCCCTGAGTTCGCCGCGCAGCCACTCGGGCAGGCTGAACAGCTCACAGCCGATGGACAGATACGGGCCCATCGGGTCGTACGGATCGTGGGGTTTGGCGTGGAAGGCCGCTGCGCTGGCCAGCGCCGGGGGCGGTTCGAACCGAAAGTAGCTTCCCTCGATCGTGCCGATGATCCGGAACACCTCGAAGGCGGCTTCGGGGATGCCGGGGATCGACTCCAGGGGCGTTCCGTCGACGAGGCGCACGCCGAAGTCGTACTCGGCTTCCACCGCCTTGAGCTGCGCGAAGGTCGCGCGAATGCGGTCGATCCGGTTCGGCGAATGATGATCGTCCATCCCGGACAGACTACGTGCGGAGGTGCCCGTCGCCGGTGACCACGTACTTGGTGGAGGTCAGCTCCGGCAGCCCCATCGGTCCCCGGGCGTGCAGCTTCTGGGTGGAGATGCCAATCTCCGCGCCGAACCCGAACTCGCCACCATCGGTGAACCGGGTGGACGCGTTCACCATCACCGCTGCCGCGTCAACCCGGGCCACGAACTCCCGGGCAGCCGTCGTCGAGTCGGTGACGATCGCCTCGGTGTGCCCTGATCCGTACCGCCGGATGTGCCCGACCGCGTCGGAGAGCGAGTCGACGACGGCGGCCGAGATGTCCGCAGACAGGTATTCGGTCGCGAAGTCCTCCTCGGTGGCCGGCACCACCGCGTCGGAGTAGGCCCGCACCCGCTCGTCACCGTGCACGGTGACGCCGGCCTCGGCGAACGCCGCCAGCATGGTCGGCAGGAACGCGTCGGCGACGTCGGCGTGTACCAGCAGCGACTCGGCGGTGTTGCAGGTCGACAGGCGCTGGGTCTTGGCGTTGAGGGTGACCGCCACCGCCTTCTGTAGGTCGGCGGCAGCGTCCACATAGACGTGGCAGTTGCCCACCCCGGTCTCGATCACCGGCACGGTCGACTCCTCGACCACCGTCTTGATCAGCGACGCGCCGCCGCGCGGGATCAGCACGTCGACCAGACCCCGGGCCCGCATCAGCTCCTTGACCGAGTCGCGGGACGTGGTGTCCAGCAGTTGGACGGCGTCGGCGGGCAGTCCGGCCCCGGCCACCGCGTCCCGGAGCACCGCCACCAGTGCCGCGTTGGACTGGGCCGCCGACGACGAGCCCCGCAGCAACGCCGCGTTACCCGACTTGAGGCAGATGCCGGCCGCGTCCACGGTCACGTTCGGCCGGGCCTCGTAGATGATCCCGACCACCCCGAACGGCACCCGGATCTGCCGCAGCTCCAGGCCGTTGGGCAGCGTGCTGCCACGTACCACCTCGCCGACCGGGTCGGGCAGCGCCGCCATCTGCCGCAGCGCGTCGGCGATCCCGGCGACCCGCTCGGTGCTCAGCGCCAGCCGGTCCAGGATCGCCGTCGACAGGCCGGCTTCGCGCCCGGCCGCCAGGTCCGCCTCGTTCGCGGTCAAAATCTCCGGGGTACGGGCGACCAGCGCGTCGGCCATCGCGTGCAGCGCGCCATCCTTGACGGTACGGGTGGCCGTGGCGAGCATGGTCGCCGCCTCGCGGGCCCGCCGCGCCTGCTCTGTGACGCTCATCGTGCTCTCCTTCTCCGGTTCTCCGGGGGTGTTAGGAAGGGCCCCTTCTTAGAGAGACCGTCAGTAGGGCGTGTGCAGCCCAAGTAGCTGTTCAGGGGTAGCAAACAGGCACGGGATTGTCGATCATGTGAGTTCTCTACGCTCCG
>NZ_JBSFTE010000024.1:0-106770 GCF_053590565.1 Micromonospora sp. NPDC003197
GGGGAACCACGGCGCAACGCGGGCGGGCGGTGGGAGCTGGCCCTGTCGCCGATCGTGGCCGCCCTTGCCGCCGAGGTGGGTGCGGCCGAGTTCTGGGACGCCTACGACGCGCGTCGGCCCGCGACCGGCGAAAGCATCCTGCTGCCGACTGACTGGCGGCCGGACCTGCCGGTGGCGGACCGCTGGCGGTGGGAAGGGCAGGCGATAGCCCGGCACTCCTGGCATCCGTGGCGGCTCTGGTTCGGTCGGGTCGAGCCGGCACCCGCTCGGAACCTGGACGCCGAGTTGGGCTGGCTGTGTCACCTGGCGGACCTGTGCTGCCTGGACCTGGTGGTGGAGGTCCGACGGGTCCGGTACGGCCGGTTGAACTGGGACATTCGATACGAGCTACCCGATGCTGGAGTGCCGGTCGGTCAGCGGGGTTGGGCCGACGATCTGCCGGCGGCGGTGGCGGCCACCACGGTCGCGGAGGCGATGTTGGGCCTGGCCGACCGGTCGCTGACCGCCCCGGCGCACTACCTACGGCCGCATCGGCTGGATCGCTCCGGGCTGCCGACGGTGGACCTGGACCAGGTCGAACGGCGGGTCCACGCCGACCTGGATGGCCTCGCCGGCCCAGCGGTCGGCGCGCAGGCGATCTGGCGGGACGGCCGCTGGCAGCACACCCGGCTCTGCCCGGGTGACGTGACCGAGGTGCTGCGTGAGCAGAGCACCGGGCAGGTGGTCCGCGAGACCGTGACCGCGCTGTCACGGGCCTGGGAACAGCCGGCACCGTCGTGGCAGGGCGAGCCGATCCCGTACGACGTGTGCCCGGACTGTGCTCCCGAGCATCGGCTTCGGCGGTGTCTCTGCACCCTGGGCGACCGGTCACCTGATCCGGACTGCCCCGGCTGTCAAGGTCTCGGGGTGGCTGCGGAATCCGGGCCGTGCCACACCTGTCGGGGCAGCCGCCGGGTCTACCGGGGTGCGGTGGTGACGCTTACCGACGAGGCCGAGGGCATTCTGCACCTCAACTGGCTACCCCCGGCCCGACCAGCCGCCGCACCGCAGGTCGCGACCCAGCCGGGCGGTAAGCCGGTCTGTCAACTGCCCCGCCACTACCAGCTGCGGCACTGGGCTGCCGTGCTCCAGGCCCGGCCGGTGGACCTCACCAATCTTGACGGCGGTCAGCCCGTTGGCCAGGACCTACGCGACGGGATCGTCACCGTTGATCATCTCGGGGTCGACCCGTACGTGCAGTACATCGCCGACGCCAGCGCCCGCCAACCCGCCGGCCGGGTGTTGATCAGTGTCGCCCGGCCACCGGCCGCGCGGCTGACCGAGCTGATCCGGCTCGCCCTGGGGCTGCACCAGACCCTGGTGGTCACCCTTGAGGATCACCGGCTCAACGCCGACGACCCGCGCTGTGTGCACGGCGAAGGTTGGAACATCGAGATGATCGCGCCTGACCAGTCGATCGACGTCGACCTGCGCCCCTACCGACCCAGTATCGAATCAGCCGCCGAGTACTTTCTCGAATACCTCGAAAACGCTATCCACGCGGCGGTACCCACCGACCTGTACCAGGCCATCCGTGTCCCGCAGACCCCGCAGCCCGCGCCGCTGGTCGAAGACCCCGTGCCGTTGATCCGACGCCTCGCCCGACACCATGCTGGCGACCCGGTCAGCATCCGCTACCACCACACCGGATGCCACCTCTACCTGCACGAACGCGACAGCGTCCGCCACCTCGCCACCGCCCGAACCGCCGAGATTGCCCTCACCGCAATCGGCCTCGGCCCGTTCTGATGCGGATTGACCATCGCGGTGTTGTGATCGGCTTTTGTCGGGCCGCAGCGGGCTTCTTCAACCCTGGCCACGGCGGTAGGTTGATGGCGCGCATCGACAGAGGTCAGAAGGTGAGGAACGGTGCTGGAGCTGGCGAGTACGGCGGTGACCACCGTGGCTGACCGGATTCTGGCCGTGGGCGATGTGCAGACCGCCCCGCTCACCGGGTCCGTTGTGGACCAGCTCTATGCCACTGTTGCCGTACGCCTGGGTGGGTCACCGATCGGCGGACGCTTCCTACGGGCGCTGGAGACGTACCCCGCCGACCCTGCTGCTCGGTGGGACGCCGTACAGGCCGTGACCGCCGAGGCGGAGTCGGATGCCTGGTTCGCCAGTGAGCTGGGACGGCTGGTCGCGGAACTGCCCACCACAGCGGTCGGCCATCCCGGCCAGCCGGTCAGTCACCCCACGCAGCCGATTGGTGATCCCGGTCAGGCGGCCAGCTACCCGGTCCCGCCGCCGGACCGGCCGGTCCGGCGGTCAAGGCTGAACCTCGGCGGGATCGTGGTGGGCGTCGCGCTCGCGGCGGTTCTGCTGGTGCTTGGTACGGCGTTCTACGTCAACCTTGTGGCGCCCCGTCTCGGCCTGACCGAGGGGGATCGGCTGGACCGGGTGGCGGGAGAGTGGCGAGGCCAGGTCGGCGGCGGTCAACTCGTGCTCACCATCGGGCCGGATGGCGTGGCCACGGTCGCCAATCGCATCTGGTCCTGTGCGGGGGAGGTCACCTCGCCGGCCCGATCCGAATACACGATCCGAGTGGACTGTGGACTGCTCGAAACCGCGCTGGTGGCAGAACTGTCCCCGGACGGTGACCGGCTGACGCTCGATTGGCCGGGGCAGTCCGTGCAGGTCGTACTCGACCGAACGTGAGTCACCGGCAGGCGAGCGGTAGCCCGTCAGGCTGTGTCCCGACCGTAGAGTGTGGACATATTTCGACGACCACTGGGAAGGTGGGAAGCCATGCTCGACGTGGCGCGTGGGGCGGTCGACGTCGTGGCCGATCGGATCGTCGCTGTCGGGGACGCTCACACCGCCGCGCTCGGCGCGTCCACTGTCGACAGGCTCTACGGCGTAGTCGCCGTACGCCTGAGTGGCTCGCCGATCGGCGGCCGGATCCTACGTACGTTGGAGGAGCGACCAGCCGACCCGGCCGCCCGGTGGGACGCCGCGCAGGCCGTGGCAGCCGAGGCCGAGGCGGATGCCCCATTCGCCGATGCGCTGCGCCAGTTGGTCGGGGAGCTACCGGCCGCTGCGGCGGCCGGTAGCGGCCTCCGACCGGTCGTTCAACCGGCGCGAGGTCCGAAGCTCAGCCAGGCAGGGATCGTGGTGGCGGTCGCCGTCGCGGTGGTCGTCCTGGTGGTCGGCGCGGCGCTCTATCTCAATGTCGTGGCACCCTACGTCGGTCTCACCGAGGGCGCCCGGCTGGACCGGGTGGCGGGACAGTGGTACGGCCAAGGCGAGGCGAGCGGGGGCACGCTCACCATCGGATCGGATCGCGCAGTCGTATTGACCTACAAGAGGAACTCCTGCGCGGGAGAGATCGAGTCACCAGCCCGATCCCACTACACGATCAGGTTCGATTGCGGCTCGGGCTCGGATGACAAGAGCACGGTGTGGGCAGATCTGGATTCGTCCGGCGATGAGTTGACGCTCAGGGAGATGGGGGAGTCAGAAATAGTGGTGTTCGTCCGAGTGTGAGCAGCTGGCTGACCCATGGCGAGCAGCGTTGCACCGGATGGTTGGCTGGATCGCCGTACCGGGGTGGATACGCCGTGGAAAACTGGGCGGGTGCGACCGCTCATGATCGTCTCCAGCCTGGTGTTGGGCGTCGTCGCCGGCACGGCCACTCCGATCCCCGTAGCGGCGGTCGGGACTTCTGAGCGGGCCAGGAGCCTTGCTGCCGGACTGGCCGGGGTCGAGGTCTGCGAGATCGACGACGAGCGGCTTGACGAGATTTCCGGAATGGTGGCCACCGACAACGGCTACGTCGTCATCAACGACAGCTCGGACGTTGCCAACCGACGGCGGATCTTCTTTCTCAACCGCAATTGCGCGGTGACCAGAACGGTCTCCTACCCGTCCCGCCCCCGCGATTCGGAGGACCTGGCGCTCGCCTCGGACGGCACGCTGTGGGTCGCCGACGTTGGCGACAACGACGCGGCACGGGAGACTGTCGCGCTCTGGAAGCTGTCCCCGGGAGCGACGTCGCCCGTGATCCACCGGCTCAGCTACCCGGATGGTGCCCGCGACGCCGAGGCGCTGCTACTGGCCGGCGACGGTACGCCGATCATCGTCACCAAGGACCCCTTCCGTCCCCGGCTGTACGCGCCAGCGGAACCGCTACGCGCCAACAAGACCGTACGGCTGACGGCGGTTGGCGAGTTCCGGTTGCCGACGAGCCGGACGAGTAATCCGTTCGGGCTGGCTGGCCGGTTCGTGGTTACCGGCGCATCCGCCTCGCCGGATGGCACCCGGGTAGCGCTACGTACCTATGCGGACGCGTTCGAGTTCAAGGTGACCGACGGCGATCCGGTCAAGGCGATCACTCAGGGCGAGCCAACGGCGGTTCCATTGCCGGATGAACCGCAGGGGGAGTCGATCAGCTACACCCCGGATGGGCGATCCCTGGTCACCGTCTCCGAAGTCAGCGATGCGCCAGCCGGTACCAGGCCGGTCATCCGCCGTTATCCGTCGGCGCTGCCTGCCGGTCCGGCAAGTGCGGCACCGACCGGGGCGGGGCAGGCAGCGCCCAGCGGACCAGCCCAGGCTGCCCCCACCGCATCGGCATCAGAGCGAACCGCGGTGCTGCCGAGTGCCGCCGGACGGGAGTCGAACGACGCGGCGCGGGCGGGTCGACTGGCGTTGCTCGGCGTGGTCCTCTTCGCCGGAGTGGCCGGGGTTGTCCTGGTCATGGTTGGTGGTGCCGCTCGGCTACGCAACCGCCGCCGATCCGAGTGAGTTGTCGACCCGAGTGAGTTGTCGACCTGAGTAAGTTGTCGACCCCAGTGAGTTGCTCTCCCGGACGAGTTGAGTCCGATACGAGCGATCTCGGTAGAAAGCGAAAATTATTCGGAGATATTGACATCTGTCCATGATTGTACAGGTGTGCCATCTGGTCTCAGGGGCCGGCGCCGTCCTAACCTATCGATGGAAATATGTATTGATCGTATTCGAGTTCCTCTTTCTCGCTGATCAGTACTTTCGCCGCAAAACCCGTTCGTCCTGGGCCGTCCATGGCCCGCCTCAGCAAGGAGTGGCAGCATGTCCGAATCCAGCAGCGCCCAAGCCAAGCACAGCGCCGACGAACAGCCCCCGGCCAGCGCCGCTGCGGTCGACGAGGTAGGTGCCGAGTTCGTCCCCGCGACCTCCGCTGGGATGCCCCCCACCGCGCAGACCTTCTTCGCCGTGGTCACCGCCGGGGGCGCCCTGGTCCGGGGCTTCGGGGTGGTCTCCTCGGCCCGGCTGGCCGTCGGGACGTACCAGGTGGTCTTCAGCCACGACGTGACCGGCTCCGCCTACATCGGCACCCTCGGGCTGCCCGGGAACGTCGGCACCTCGCCCTCCGGTGAGATCGCTGTGGTCGGCCGCTCCGGTGTTGCCAATGGTGTCTTCGTCCAGACCTTCACCTCGGCAGGCGTGGCAGCCGACCGCGCCTTCCACTTGAGCGTCATCTCCTGACCGTCCGTCGGTAGGGGACGACCCCCGGTGTCGGTTCCCGGGACCTATCCCGGGGGCCGGCACCGGCCCAGCTAGCTGGGCTGCCGGGAGTGTCCCTGGCCCAGGTGCCAGGCCGCTGGGAACGTCCCCGGCCTGTGGCAGCATTCCCGGGTGCTGATCCGTCGATGTCTGCTCGCGGCGTCCGGCGGCTTCACCATGATCGTCCTGGGTTGCCTATGGAAAGTCGGTCGGGGCGAACCGCCGCAGGACGCCACGGTGAGGTGATCGCCACTACCGTCCCGGCTGCGCCCCGTGGTGCGTAAGTTGCGCTCCCGCCGGGTATGTGACCAGGCATGGAGCACTTCACTATCGCCACAGTCGCCGAGAAGAGTCCGGACTTTCGCCGGGTCCTCTGGACCGGGAAACACACCCAACTCGTCATCATGACCATCCCGCCCGGCGGCGAGATCGGTGAGGAGGTGCACGAGGGCATCGACCAGATCCTCACCTTCGTCAGCGGTACCGGCGAGGCCCGGGTAGCCGGCAAGAAGAAGGCGGTAGCCCAGGGGGATCTCGTCGTCGTTCCCGCCGGCACCAAGCACAACTTCGTCAACACCGGCCCCAACCCGCTCGTCCTCTACACCGTCTACGGGCCGCCGGAGCATGCCGACCAGGCGGTGCACAAGACGAAGGAGGAGGCCGACGCCGCCGAGGAGTCAGGCCAGGACGAGCCGCCGACCTCCTGAGGATCGTAAATCCCCGGGGTGGAGGGCTGAGCGGGCCAGAACCGGGTACGCGGGCAGGCGTGCCGGACGTACCCATCGTCACCAACCAGGACGGGCCCCACCCGGTGTCGCAGGTGCCCATCTCCGACTACGGGTTCCTGTCCGACTGTCGTTCGGCCGCCCTGGTCAGCCGGGGCGGCTCGGTCGACTGGTGGTGTCCCGAACGCTTCGACGGCCCATCGGTCTTCGGGCGGCTACTCGATCCGCAGGCCGGCTACTGGTCCCTCGCCCCGGTGGGGGAGAGCGAGGCGCAGGCAGATGTGGCCACCGCACCGGGACCGCACGTCGAACGGAGCTATCTGACCGACACGCTCGTGCTCCGTACCGTGCATCACACCGACACCGGCAGCGTGGCGGTCACCGAGGCGCTCGCCGCCGAACCGGGGGCCCGTGGCCACGAACTGGGCCGGGCCTCGCCGGCCGTACTGGTGCGCGTCGTGGAAGGGCTCACCGGCACCGTACGGATGCGCGTCGACTTCGTACCCCGCCCGGAGTACGGGCTGCTCACGCCGTACCTGCACAGCCAGCCGGACCGGGTGGTGGCCGCCGCCGGCCCGACCACCGTGACGCTGCACGCACCGGTGCCACTGACCTGCCAGCCCGGCCGGGTGTACGCCGAGTTCGACGTCACCGCCGGGCAGGTACTCGGCTTCGACGTGGCGTACGCCCCCGCCTACGACAGCGCCGCCCCGGCCGAACTCGACCCGGTTGCCACCGTCGACGACACCGTCGAAGCCTGGCGGGCGATCCGGGAAACCCACCGCTACCAGGGGCTCTATCCCGAACTGGTGCGACACAGTGCGCTGGTGCTCCAGGGGTTGACCTATCAGCCCAGTGGTGCGGTGGTGGCTGCCGCGACGACCTCGCTACCCGAGCAGCCCACCGCGGACCGTAACTACGACTACCGCTACGCCTGGCTGCGCGACTTCGCCTTCACCATGAACGCCCTCTGGGTCGGGGCCTGCCCGGAGGAGACGGCTCGGCTCTTCGGTTGGGCAGCCCGATCCGCCGGCCGGATCGGGGCCAGCCCGGTGCCGATCATGTACGGCGTCGAGGGCGAGCGGTACCTCGCCGAGAACGTGATGGACAACCTGCGTGGTTATGCGGAGAGCCGGCCGGTCCGCACCGGCAACGACGCGTGGCGGCAACGGCAGCTCGATGTGCTCGGCGAGGTGCTGGCTGCGGCGTACCGGTTGCAGGACCAGTTGGACGAGTTCGACGAGGAGTTACGTGAACTTCTGGTTGGCTTGGCCGAGCAAGCCGCCGCCACCTGGCGGGAGGCCGATGCCGGCATGTGGGAAGCCCGGGACGCCCAGCGGCACTATCTCTCCTCGAAGGTGATGTGCTGGGTCGCGTTGGACCGGGCGGTACGCCTCGCGCCGCTGCTGGGCGAGCGCGCCGACCCGGAACGTTGGGCGGCGGTACGGGACGAGATTCGGCTCGCCGTGCTGCACAGCGCCTGGGACGACGAGATGCACGCGTACACGGGTGCGTTCGGCTCCCCCGAGCTGGACGCCTCCGCGCTGATCCTGCCCCTGGTGCACTTCCTGCCGGCCACCGATCCGAGGATGCGCTCCACGATCCACGCGATCGAGTCCCAGTTGACCGTCAACGGTCTGGTCCGGCGCTGGTCCGGTGACCCGGCCGGGTTCGTGCTCTGCACGTTTTGGCTGGTCGAGTGCCTGGCGTTGGCGGGCGAGTACCACCGGGCGGTGGAGCTGTTCGAACGTACCGTCGCGCACGCCAACGACGTGGGCCTCTTTGCCGAGCAACTTGCCCCGGACGGCGCGCACCTGGGCAACACCCCGCAGGCGCTGTCCCACATTGGGTTGATCAACGCCGCTTGGCGGCTGACCGAGACCGCGTCGCGCTGATTTCTACGCAGGCTCGGGATGGTCGGGGTCGAGTAGGTCCAGGGTGAGGGCGGCGGTCCAGCTGAACGCCGGTGAGCCGATGCCGACCCCGCTGTCGGCGTGGAAGTACTCGTAGCAGCCGGATCGACGTACCAGGTTGAGTAGCGTGCCGCGCAGCGTCGCCGCGAGTTCCTCGTGGCCGTGGCTGCGCAACCCCCGCCACAGCAGCCAGTTGATGTTGAGCCAGACCGGTCCGCGCCAGTAGCGCACCGGGTCGAAGTCGGCGGCGGTCCGGTCGTAGCTGGGCACCGCCGACCTGCTGGTCAGCCCGAACCGCGAAGACCGGAGTGTCGCGACCAGTTCGGTCACCTGTCGACCGGGCAGGTCGGGCAGTACCAGCGGTACCAGGCCGTTGACGCAGCGGGCCGGACTGAGCCGCCGGGTCCGTACGTCCAGGGCGTGGAACATCCCGGTCGTGGGGTCGTACAGCCGCTCGACCAGCGCCCGGGTGATCACCGCTGCCCGCGCCTGGTGCCCGGCGGGATCGGCCCCGATCACCCGGGCGATGCGGGCCAGCGTCAGCTCGGCAACGCCGCGTAGCGCGTTGAACGCCGGGCACTCGACGAGGAACAGGTGCCGGTCGGCCAGGTCCGCGTCCCGGTAGCCACCATCCCGGTACGCGGCGGCCAGCGCCAGGTACCGGGCGTAGTCGTCGTCGGTGGGCCGATGGTCGACCAGGCCGACCTGGTTGTCCCGGCGGCGGTGTCGGCGGAGCAGATCGGCCACCACCGGTACGGAAGCCAGGGCGGCGTCCCAGGCTGGGCTGTTGTCGAGGCCGGACTCCCACGGGTGCGCGATGCTGGCGAGTCCACCGCCACCAACGTCCCGGGCGTCGGAAAGATAGTCCTGCTGGGCGACCAGCCGGGGATAGAGCCACCGCAGGTGTGCCATCCCCGCGTCGTCCGGCGTATGCCGGTAGATCTCCCAGGCCCCGAGGGCGTGCACCGGTGGCTGGACGATGCCGCTGCTGCCCGCCGTCGTCGGCGATCCCGGCCGGATCTGCACGTCGCCCGGTGTTCGAGGCCCGGGCGTCGCCGCTGGCCCGGTTGGGTCGGTCGGCCTGGTTGGTCCGCTTGGGTCGGTCGGCCTGGTTGGTCCGCTTGGGTCGGTCGGCCTGGTTGGTCCGCTTGTGCTGGTCGGCTCGGGTGGTTCAGGCACCTCGGCTTCGGTTGGCACGGCCCAGAACGTCGGGCCGGGAAAGTAGTCGCGCTCGGCGACACCCGGGTCGAAGACGATGTGCGGCACTCGGCCGTCCGACCATTGCGCCGAGAAGAGGCTGCGTAGGTCGCGCCAGGCCCGGTCCGGGGCGATCCGGGCCAGCCCGATGCTGATGAACGCGGCGTCCCAGCTCCACTGATGCGGATAGAGCGTACGAGATGGGACGGTGTGCGTACCGGTCCAGTTGGCGTCGAGAACCTCACGGACCCGAGCCTGGAGTGGATCTTCCCGGTGGTCGGTCATAACTGACCTAACGTCTGTCGCCAGAAAAGGCAGCTTATTGGCAACTTGTCCGGGGTATAACTGGCCGCATGATCAAAGCTGCTGACCAATTCGGCGACCAACCCACCGTCCTGCTGCCTGGCGAGGTCCAGATGCCGCTGCTCGGCTTCGGGACCTGGCAGGCGACCGGACGCGCCGGCTACCAGGCCGTACGCGACGCGCTCGACGCGGGCTATCGGCACATCGACACCGCGACCATGTACGGCAACGAGAAGGAGGTGGGCCAGGCGATCCGGGACAGCGGGGTGCCCCGCGAGGCGATCTTCGTTACCACCAAACTGCCGCCCGAGCGGGCCGGCGAGGAGCGGCAGACGATCGAGCAGAGCCTGACCGACCTGGGCACCGACTACGTGGACCTGTGGCTGATCCACTGGCCACCGGCCGACGCGGCCGGGCTGGCGACGTGGCGGGAGTTCCTGGCCGCCCGTGATGCGGGGCTGGCCCGGGCGGTCGGGGTGAGTAACTACAGCCTGCCGGAGTTGGACGTGTTGATCCAGGCCACCGACGAGGCGCCGGCGGTCAACCAGATTCCGTGGAGCCCGGCGAAGTTCGACGCCCAACTGCTCGCCGAGCACCGCAACCGAGGCGTGGTGGTGGAGGGCTACAGCCCGTTCCGCAAGACCGACCTCGACGATCCGGTGCTGGTACGGGTGGCCGAGGCGCACGGTGTCACTCCGGCCCAGGTCGTACTCCGCTGGCATCTCGAACACAACATCGTGGTGATCCCCAAGTCGGTGACACCGGAACGGATCAGGACGAACTTCGACATCTTTGGTTTTTCGTTGACCGACGACGAGCGGCGAGACATCGACGCGATCGCTGGTTGACCGCGGTGTCCCCGCTTCCTGGCCCGTTGCCGCTACGGTGGCTGCTGGACAACCGTGGGGGCGGAATCGGGGGAGGAAGCGGGAGTGGACGGAAGTTATTTCGGCGACGGCGGACCCGTCGCATCCTGGGCACCGAGCGGCGGACCGAAACCGGATTTCGCGACCTGCCTGCTCTATCTGGACCACGGGGACGACCTGGATCGGGTCGCCCCCGTGTTGCAGCTCTGGTACGACGAGGCGTGCCGATTGCTGCTGCCGTTCGTACAGCCGTTGGGGGCACCGGAGCCGACGAGATCGATCAGTGCCTACGAGGAGAACGCCGCCGGTCGGGGGCGGCGTCGCCGGCCGGCCAGCTGGGCGGAGGGACTGACCGAGGACCTGTTCCAGTTGTCGGCGCACTGGTTCGACGTCGTACCCTCCTCGATCGCTTCCGAGCTTGACCTTTACGTCTTCCGGTTCGCGCAGCGGCGGCACGTCAAGCTTCAGGTGTCGATCGGCTTCCAGAATCGGCCGGACCGGTTGCCGTTGGTGATTCCGGCGCTGGTCGAATTGACCCGGCTGGTGGCGGATGCGGCCGATCCGGCGTACGGCGAGATTGTGGTCAACGCGGAGACCGTGTCGCCGGCGACGATGCTGGATCTGGCGCTGTACCGGCACGACGAGGAGTCGGCCCGAACCAGCCGGAACCGGCTGCGGGGCTACGAGTGGGTGACCGTCTGCCCGAAGGAGTTGACCACGCAGATCGGGGGCCCAGCCACGTTCCGCGGGTCGGGGGCGTTCCACGAGGTGGTGCCGCTGGCGCACGGCGGTGCTCTGCTGCGGGCGACCGACGCTCCGGCGGACTATCGGTCCGACCGGGTCCGTTCCGTGTTCCGGGCCCTGGCACCGATCCTGCCGCCGGGACAGCCCTGCGACCTGCCGGGGCACGACCTCAGCCGGGTGGTCTTCGCGAACGCCCAGCAGCCCAGTGCCGAGCTGGAGCTCGGGCCCGCACTCATGCCTGGTGACGGCTCGCGCCGCGCCGCCCTGCATCCGTTGGACCTGGGTTCGGTGTGATGTCCGGCGAGGCAAGCTCGGTATGACACCCAGCGAGGCAAGCTCGGTATGACGCCCAGCGAGCCGGGCTCGGACCGTGGTCGCACGGACCGGGCCCGGCCGCTGTTGGTGGGGGACTACCCGAGGGCGCAGGTGACCCCGTTGAGTGAGAAGTCGGTCGGGCTGCGGTAGTCACCGGTCAGGGTGCCCTGATATCCGAACGAGGCGGTTGCGCCGGGGGCGACTACGGCGTTCCAGCCCAGGTTGCGGGCGGTCACCCCGGATCCGTTCTGGGTCACGGTCGCGTTCCATGCGGTGGTGACCTGCTGCCCGGCCGGCAGGGAGTAGGTCAGTGTCCAGCCGTTCAGCGCTTGCGGGCTCGTGTTGGTGATGGTGACGTTGGCGGTGAAGCCGCCAGGCCAGGAGTTCGGCGTGTAGGCGACCCGGCAGGCGCCGGGATTGGGCGGTGGCGTCGTCGGCGTGGCGGTCGGGCTCGGGCTCGGGTTACCTCCGCCGTTGATGGCGGCCGAGAACGAGTCGACACCGAGACCGGCGCCACCCTGCCAAGGCTCGAAGCCGGCCTGGATGCTGGTCAGGTACCAGGAGTTGGTGATTGCGCCCCGGGCGCGTACGTCGTGGATGAAGTCCAGCACGCTGAAGCTCCAACTGTTGATGGTGGTGGACGCGAGGTACGAGACCACCTGGTTCGAGCCGTTGCTGCCCCGCCAGACCTCCCAGCTGCGACCACCGATCGTGATGGTGCCGACGGGGGAACCGATCGGTTGGATCGGTCCCTGCCGGGTGAACCAGATCATGATTTCCATCTGGTTCACCCCGTCGGTCCTCGGGGTCGGGTCGAGCCAGATGTCGTACGAGGCGTTGTAGGTCGCACCGCTGACGTACCGGTAGTCGATGCTGCTGGTGGCGCTGCTGATCTGATCCACCTGGATGGGCAGGTTGGTGCCTGGGGAACAGTTGGTGTAGTGGCAGCCGACGAAAATCGACGGGTACGACACCGGGGCGCCGTTGGTCGGTGCGGATCCCTGCTGGCTGGCGATGGTGAAGCCGGTGTTACTGACGTCGATGCACTGCTCGGCCGAACTGCCCCAGCGGTTGTTCTGCACCACGTACCGGCCCTGGATGGTGGTGGAGCCGTACTGCTCGCAGATGCGGGTGTCGGCCACGGTCGCGCCGAGCGGGCGGGTGGCGGCCTGCGCCCCGGTGGTGCCGAGGGTGGCGGGGACACCGGCGGCGACGAGCGCGCCGGAGACGAACAGACCGACGACTGCGAGGGCCACCATCGGGCGGGTCCGCCATCTGCGGTGGATTTGGAAAGAACTTTTCATGTTGCTCCTTGTCCTGTTGCATTCGGGATGCTGGAGGTCTGGGAGCGCTCCCACTATCTATTGACAGGTTTGCATCGATGGGGCGAATTGGCAACGGTTGTGTCGCCCCTACCAGCTGTCGCTTCTTGGTAGCCCTGCGTGGCGAGGGGGGCTGAGTCATTCGTGACGGGAATTCGGTCGATGGCGATGAGCTGGGCAGTTCTGGGCGGAACTTCCGCGTTGCGGTTGCGCGGAGTAGTGTCTTGCCTTCATCGCGTGCCGAATTCCCCTCCGGAGGCGTGACCACCATGCCCGGATCCACCCTGCGCATCCTTGTCGTCGGCGCAGGCATCGCCGGCCTGGCCGTCGCCCGTACCCTGCGGCTCGCCGGCTTCCGGCCCGAGATCGTGGAACGGCTTCCTGCGGGCCGGCCCGTCGAAACCGGTATCTATCTGCCCGGCAACGCCGCCCGGGCGCTCCGGGAGATCGGGTTGGACGGTCCGCTCCGGCCACTAGGACAGGTGATCGGCCGGCAGCGGTTCTTTGACGTGGCAGGTCGACAACTGTGTGAAGTGGACCTCGGCCGGTTGTGGTCCGGCGTCGGGGAGTGCCGCGCGTTGCCCCGGGCCGAGCTTCATCAGGTACTGCTCACCGCCGCCGGCGGTGACGTACGACACGGCGTCGAGCTGCGCCGGTTGGAGCTGGCCCCGAACACGGTCACAGTCACCTTCGGTGACGGGCGGATGGCCGAATACGACCTGGTGATCGGTGCCGACGGTCGACGGTCCATCGTCCGTACCCTGGCCGCGCTCGGTGGCACACTCCGCCCGGTGGGTCAGATCGTCTATCGCAGCGTGGTGACCGGTGGCCCACGGGTTGCCGACTGGATCGCCCTGCTGGGTCAGCGTGCCGGCTTCGTCGTCGTCCCGATGGGGGCCGGCCGGCTCTACTGCTGTGCCGACGAGGCCGGCACGACGCTCCCCGCCGACCCGTTGGCCCGGCTGCGCGAGATCTTCGGCGAGTACGGCGGACCGTTGCCGGCCGTACTCGCCGCGCTGGACAAGGTGCGGGCGGAGGTGGCCGAGGAGGTCGAACTAGGACGCTGGTCACACGGGCGAGTGGTGCTCGTCGGGGACGCCGCACACGCCACCGCACCGACCCTGTCCCAGGGCGCGGCGATGGCGATCGAGGACGCGGTGGCGCTCGCCGACGCGCTACGTCGTACGGATCACGTCCCAGACGCCCTCGACAGCTACGAGAGTCGTCGTCGCCCCCGTACGAAATGGGTGCTCGACCGGACCCGCGACCGGGACCGGACCAGGGACGTGACGCCAGCACTGCGCGATCCGTTGCTGCGGGGCCGTGGTGGACGGATCTTCCAGGAGCATTACCGGTTGCTCCTCGACCCGGCGTGACAGCCGGCTCGGACCATGCCGTGCCGCCTGCTCGGAATATCCCCTGGCCGCCTGGCCGGGTATCGCGTGACGTGCTGGCCGAGCCACTCGTGGCATGCGCACCAGCCCTTCCCGAGGGCTGTCGACGGCGCGTTCGGCACCCGACGCGTGACCCGCTGCTGCTGGGGACTATTCTGCCTGCGAGGTACGGCTCGCAGATCAACAGCGCGTGCCGAGTGGGACTAACGAGAACCGGAGGCCACTCGTGACCACCGTCGCACCCAAGCCGATTGTGACCCGGCCATGGCCGGTCCGTCAGCCGGTCAAGGGCTCGGCATTCGCGCGGCTGTTGCGTACGACCGACGCGAAGCAAATCGGGATCATGTACATGGTCACCGCGTTCGTGTTCTTCTTGATCGGCGGCCTGATGGCGCTGGTCATGCGGGCCGAACTCGCGCGACCCGGGCTGCAGTTCCTGTCACCCGAGCAGTACAACCAGCTCTTCACGATGCACGGCACGATCATGTTGCTGTTCTTCGCGACGCCGATCGTGTTCGCCTTCGCGAACTACCTGGTGCCGATCCAGATCGGCGCGCCGGACGTGTCGTTCCCGCGGCTGAACAGCTTCGCCTACTGGCTCTACCTGTTCGGCGGCACGATGGCCACGGCCGGCTTCCTCACCCCGGGTGGCGCGGCCGACTTCGGCTGGTTCGCCTACGCGCCGCTGAGCAGCGTGGAGCACACGCCGGGCATCGGTGCCAACCTGTGGGTCTTCGGTCTGGCCATCTCCGGTCTGGGCACCATCCTCGGTTCGGTCAACCTGATCACGACCATCATCACGCTGCGCGCCCCGGGCATGACGATGTTCCGGATGCCGATCTTCACGTGGAACATCCTGGTCGCCAGCCTGCTGGTGCTCCTGGTCTTCCCGCTGCTGGCCGCCGCCCTGCTGGCGCTCGCCGCCGACCGGATCCTCGGTGCGCACATCTACGACCCGGCCACCGGCGGGCCGATGCTCTGGCAGCACCTCTTCTGGTTCTTCGGCCATCCCGAGGTCTACATCATCGCGCTGCCGTTCTTCGGCATCATCAGCGAGATCATCCCGGTCTTCTCCCGTAAGCCGATCTTCGGCTACAAGGGACTGGTCGCGGCCACCCTCGCCATCGCCGCCCTGTCGATGAGCGTGTGGGCGCACCACATGTTCGCCACCGGTCAGGTGCTGCTGCCGTTCTTCAGCTTCCTGAGCTTCCTGATCGCCGTACCGACGGGCATGAAGTTCTTCAACTGGATCGGCACCATGTGGCGGGGCCAGATCAGCTTCGAGTCCCCGATGCTCTGGTCGATCGGCTTCCTGACGACCTTCCTCTTCGGCGGTCTCACCGGTGTGCTGCTGGCCAGCCCGCCGCTCGACTTCCACGTCACCGACTCGTACTTCGTGGTGGCCCACTTCCACTACGTGCTCTTCGGCACGATCGTGTTCGCCGTCTTCGCCGGCATCTACTTCTGGTTCCCGAAGATGTTCGGCCGGATGCTGGACGAGCGGCTGGCCAAGGTGCACTTCTGGATGACCCTGGTCGGTTTCCACATGACCTTCCTGGTGCAGCACTGGCTGGGTAACGAGGGCATGCCCCGGCGGTACGCCGACTACCAGGCCATCGACGGCTTCACCGAGCTGAACATGATCTCCACGATCGGCGCGTTCATCACCGGTGTCTCGACCCTGCCGTTCCTCTACAACGTGTGGAAGTCGTACAAGACCGGCCCGGTGGTCGAGGTCAACGACCCGTGGGGCTACGGCAACTCGCTGGAGTGGGCGACCAGCTGCCCGCCGCCGCTGCGCAACTTCGACGTGATGCCGCGGATCCGCTCCGAGCGGCCGGCGTTCGACGCCAAGTTCCCGGAGCTGGCGGCTGGCGGACAGTCGCTGGCCGGGCCGCCGGAGGGTGGCGCGAAGCCGCTCACCAGCGAGTCGGACCACGGTGCCAGCTACCAGGAGGACGTGGAGTCCAACCTCGACCGGCGCTGACCAGCCGGCCGCGCGACGAAGCAAGGCCCTGCCTCCCAGACATCTGGGAGGCAGGGCCTTTTCGTCATCAGATTCCTCCGTGGCTAGGCCCCACGATTACCTGTTCGACGCCCGGGTTCAGCCCCTGATCAGCGGGGTCGGATCCGTTCCATCCAGCGTCGATGGTGCGGAAACCATCGGGTCGGAAACCGTCGGTGCGGCCTGCTCGGAGGCCAACGGGCTCGCCGGATCAGGGCTCGCCGGTACGGCGATGGGCCCGCCAGCGCGCCGGTTTCGGCGGAGCTGGCCGGGGAGCACGGTCAGGGCCACCAGGGTGCCGAGGGCACCGATCGCGGCGAACCCCCAGCCCGGACCCGACCGGTCGATGACCGCGCCCGCGAACGGGGCACCCAGGGCGAGTCCAACGGTCAGCGCCGAACCGTACAGACCCATCGCCTCACCGCGCACCGCAGCCGGTACGAGGTTGCTGACCGCGTTGGCGGAGGCGGTCAGGGTCGGGGCGCACATCAACCCGGAAGGCAGCAGGGCGAGGGCGAGCAGCCACCACTGGCCGCTGGCCAGTCCGACCGGGATGGTGCAGATCCCGAGCAGCAGCGCCAGCCGCAGCAGGGACGGCGGTCGGGCCATCGCCCCGTAGGAGAAGCCGCCGACCAGCGACGCGGCAGACCACAGAGTCAGTACGACGCCGGTCCAGCCGACCTCGTCGGCGTCCTGGAGCGCCGCGACGATGGAGATGTCCGCCCCGGCCAGCACCAGGGTGCTGGCGGCACCGATGGCCATCACCCCGATCAGCCGGGGGGTGAACCATTCCCGGCGCGGGATCCGTCGGCCTGGGGCGACAGCCGGTTCGTCGTGGCCGCGTACCGGTGGGTTCAGTGCGATGAGCGCCACCCCGGCCAGCACGATGCCGCCGCCCACCATCGCCATGGTGGCCCGGGCCGAGCCGGTGGTGACCAGCAGCACCGCCAGCGCCGGGCCGACCATGAACGACAGTTCGGTGGTCATCGAGTCCAGCGCGTACGCCTGTCGGCGGTGCCCCTCGGGCACCAGAGCGGCGATGGACTGCCGGACCACCGACGAGAGCGGCAGGGCCAGCATCCCGCCCAGTAGGGCCGCGCCCACCAGGACCGGATAGGGCATGAACCGGGTCGTGCTCCAGAACACCGCCCCGCCGATGGTGGCCAGCAGCAACGCCGGTCGTAGGCCCCGCCGGTCGATCAACCGGCCCAGCAGTGGCTGGCCGATCGCCATGCCGATCGTCATCGCGGCACCGACCATCCCGGCGGCGGCGTAGACCTGGCCGAGGTCGGTGACGACGTAGAGGGTCAGCACGATCGACGTGGCGGTCAGCGGGATACGGGCCAGCGACGACACCAGCAGCAGCGACCGGACACCGGGCAGGGCGAGCGCCTGCCGGTAAGGCTTCAGGATCATCAGGCTCCGTACCTCCGGCAGCCATCCTCCCGCCGGCGTTCGACCAGCGCACGGCGATTATCCGCGCAGGTCGTCACGTCTCGGTCGTCACACTGGGACGATCGGCGTGCCGGTGAGCTGCACCCCCGCCTCGGCCAACTGGAGCAACGCGGCGTCGGTGCTCGGCTCGGCCACCGCAGCGGTCAGCTCGAGCAGCACCGTGGTGGTGAAGCCCTCCCGGGCCGCGTCCAGGGCCGTGGCGCGTACGCAGTGGTCGGTGGCGATGCCGACCACGTCGACCGCCGCGACGTCGTGTTCGCGTAGCCACTCGGCCAGGTCCAGACCGTCGGCGGCGTAGCCCTCGAACCCGGAGTACGCGGCGGAGCGTTCGCCCTTGTGGAAGACCGCCTCGATACGGTCGGTGCTCAGGTCGGGGTGGAAGTCGACCCCGTCGGTGCCCACCACGCAGTGCGCCGGCCAGGAGTCGACGTAGTCGGGTGGGTTGCCGAAGTGGACGCCGGGATCCACGTGGTAGTCCTTCGTGGCGACCACGTGGTCCCACCGCTCGGGTTGGTCGGCGAGTAGCCGCGTGATCGCCGAGGCCACCTCGGCACCCCCGGCCACGGCGAGTGAGCCGCCCTCGCAGAAGTCGTTCTGCACGTCGACGATGATCAGTGCACGGCGCATGGGAACCCTTTCCGCAACTGGTTCAGCCGGCGGGGATGTCATTCAGCCGGCGGGGACGATGGTGACCGGGATAGCCGGATCGCCCCCGGAGAGTTTCAACCCCTCCCACGGGATGGAGATCAGGCACTGGCGCAGGTGCTCCCGGGACTCGGCGAGCGTGGGCAGCACCGCCAGCTCCCCACCGGTCAGGTACGACTGCTGCAACGCCCGATCGTGGGGCAGCCGCTCCGGCATGCCCTGGGAGACCACGATCTCCTCGATGGCCGTACCGGTTGGCTTGTGTCGCCGGACCGCGAACTTGCGCCCGCCGACCGTCGCCTTGTTCTCCGAGCGTTTCACGACCGGTCGCCCGTCGACCTCGACCAGCTTGTAGACCAGGCCGGCGGTGGGTGCCCCGGAACCGGTACCCACGGCGGTGCCCGCCCCGTACATGTCCACCGGTTCGGCGGCGAGCGCGGCGATGGCGTACTCGTCCAGGTCACCCGAGACGGTGATCTTCGTCTCGGTGGCACCGAGCGAGTCGAGCAGCTCCCGGGACTGGTGGGCCAGCACCGACAGGTCACCGGAGTCGATCCGGATCGCCCGCAGGTCCGGGCCGGCGACCTCGATCGCGTTGCGGATGCCCTGGCTGATGTCGTACGTGTCGACCAGCAGCGTGGTGTTCTTGCCCTGGGCGGCGACCTGGGCGGCGAAGGCCGCCTTCTCGTCGTCATAGAGCAGCGTGAACGCATGCGCGGCGGTGCCGGCGGTGGGGATCCCGTACCGCTGGCCGGCGGCCAGGTTGGAGGTGTAGCCGAAGCCGGCCAGGTAGGAGGCGCGTGCGGCGGCCACCGCCGCCTCCTCGTGGACCCGCCGGGAACCCATCTCGATCAACGTACGGCCCCGGGCGGCGGTCACCATCCGGGCTGCGGCGGCGGCCACCGCGCTGTCGTAGTTGAGCACCGACAGGATGAGCGTCTCGAGCAGCACGCATTCGGCGAAGGTGCCGGAGACGGTGAGGATCGGGGACCCGGGGAAGAACAGTTCGCCCTCGGCGTACCCGTCGATGTCGCCACCGAAGCGGTAGCGCGACAGCCAGTCGGCGGTCTCCGCGTCGACCACCCCGGTCTCCCGCAGGAACGCCACCTCCGTCTCGTCGAACCGGAAGTCACGCACCAACTTGGCCAGGCGGCCGGTGCCGGCCACCACGCCGTAGCGCCGCCCGGTGGGCAGCCGTCGGGCGAAGACCTCGAAGACGCAGTGTCGTTCGGCGGTGCCGTCGCGCAGCCCGGCGCTGATCATGGTCAGCTCGTAGTGGTCGGTCAGCAACGCGGGACGAGAGAGGTTCACCATCCCAGCCTAGGACGTTGTTCGGGACGTCGGCGGGCCTGCCTCACCTTCCCGGTCAGCCGTCCGGATCGGGCATCGTCCGCAGGGCGGACCAGAGTTCGCCCCGTCCGGTCACCCCGAGCTTGCTATAGACCCGTTGCAGATGGTTTTCCACGGTACGGGTGGAGATGTAAAGCTCTTCGGCGATGTTGCGGCTGGCCAGCCCACCAGCGGCCAGTCTGGCGATCTGGCGCTCCCGCTCGGTCAGCGTCGGCTGCCGGATCGAGAAGACCGGACTGCGTACGACGTCGCAGCGAGCCAGCAGGTCGCCGAGGAAGAGGTTGGCCGGGTGCGCCTGCGGGGAACGGACCGCCCGCAGCCGGAGGACCGCCTCGGCAGCGGCCTCGGCGGCGTACACGTTCAGACCCTGCTCGGCGTAGCTCTCCGCCACGGCAAGCAGGTCCCCGCCGGCGCGGCTGGCGGCGGCGCGGGCATGCCGGGCGAGCAGCGGGGCCAGCCGTCCATCGACGGTCTCGGAGAGCTCGGTCAATCGTTGGGCGACGGTCTGCCGTCGCCCGCCTCCAATCGACTGGTCGAGTTCGAAGTCCGCGTGACCGAGGCGGACCAGGTCGTGCAGGGCATGGATCTCATGGCCGGCGAACCCGTCGGTCCGGAGCCGCCGGATCAGCTCGGCCAAGGTCCGGACCGCGCCGCCGACGTTCCCGGCGCTGGCCAGCATCGCCGCGCGGGCCTGCTCCCGCCACGGATAGAGCACTTCCATGCCGGTGATGTGCATCCGGTCGGACTCGGCCATCGCCAGGACGGCCTGTTCCGCGTCACCGCGCAGCGCCGCCGCCTGGGTTCGCTCCGCGTGGGCCAGCCCAGCGAAGGCCGGACTACCGGCGAGCACCGCACAGGCCCCCAGGCTGAACCGGAGTGCGTCGCCGGTCTGGCCACGGAGCCGGGCGGCCTGTGCGCGCAGGATCGACAGATAGCCCGAGCCGAGCCGGAAGTCACCCGCGTCGGCCAGGTCCGCGAACTCGTCGGCGACGATCGCGTCGATGCCGGCGAGGTCACCGGTGAGCGCGAGCCGGGTGCCCCGGGCCAACTCCAGAGCCAGTTGCAGGTACGGCATGTCGCTCCGCCACTGTGCCGCGTCGGCCTCGACGCTGGCGATGGCCCGGCCACTCTGGACCAGCTCCCCCCGGGCCGCCTGGAGATGGGCGATGGTGCAGCGGGCCAGCCCTCGGGCGGCGACGGAAGCCGCAGGACGGTCCAGCACCTCGCGGCTGAGCCGGAGTGCCCCGGCGCAGTCGAGCCGGTGCAACCGCATGATCGCCTCGAAGGACCGGACCCGGGCCCGGTGCGCCAGGTCGGTCAGCTGTTCCACGTCCGCCTCGATCGACTCGATCGTCGACTCCTGGCTCAGACCCCAGTAGGAGACCATCCCGCGGACCGTCAGCCAGCGGCTGCGCTGCTGGTCACAGGCGATCTGGTCGGCGACGGAGTCGAGCACCCCGATCGCCTCCTGCGGCTGGTCGCCGAACATCAGGATGGTGGCCAGCAGTTCGGCGGCGGCGAAACCACCGCCGGTCTCGAGCGCCGCCCGCGCCAGTCGTCCCGCCAGCGGTACGTCGTACTGGCTGAACGCCAGCCCGGCCGCGCGCAGCAGCGGCGCCGGCTTGTCGGCGGTATCGGAGTCGAGCCGCCAGACCGCCACCCGCAGCAGGTCGTCGCGGCGCCGGGCACCGGTCCCCTCCACCAGGTCGGCGAGTTGCGCGGTCAGCCTGCGGAGCCGGATCAGCGGGCAGCGGTGCCGGACCACCTCGCCATAGATCGGGTGAGCCAGGACCACGTTCCGGCGTCGGTCGTGCTGGACGATACGAATCAGCCCCTGCTGTTCGGCCGCCTCCGCGTCCGGGCACGGCACCGCCTGTTTCAGCAGCGTCTCACCGATGGGTTCGCCGAGCGCGACGAGTTCCACAGCGGTGCGTACCCCGGGGCTGAACTGCGTGACCTGGGTGTCGATCAGGGTGTCGAGGGTGGCGGTCAGTCCTGGTTGACCGGTCCAGTGCAGTACGCCGTACATCTCGACCAGTTCGCCACTGTCGTTTGCCGCCTTGACCAGTTCGCGCAGCAGTAGGGCGTTGCCGCCGGAGAACCGCCAGAGACGTTCCGCCGAGGGTGCGTCGACCGTGGTCCCCAGGATCGCCCCCGCCAGTTCGGTCGTCTCGGCCAGCGGCAGCGCGGGCAGTTCCAGGTGCTCGACCAGGTCGTCGGTCCACAGTGCCCGGATGGGTAGGGGGATCACCGAACCGGTGAGCATGGTGCTCAGCACGGTGGCATCGTCGGAGCGGGCGATCAGGTAGACCAGGGCGGCGGACGAGTCGTCGAGCAGGTGGATGTCGTCGACGGCGAGGACGACCGACCGGCCGGCCGCCTGCTGGTGCAACGCATCCACCGCCCAGCGGAGGATGCCGGCGGGGGAGAGGCCGGAAGGTTGGTCGGCGGGTAGCACCTGGGCCAGGCCCCCGAAGGGCAGACCCGAGGTGGCGATGTTGGCCGAAGCGGACCAGACTGCGTACCGGTCCGTCGGAAGCTGCTTGACCGCGTGGGAGAGCAGCCGACTCTTGCCGATTCCAGCGGCGCCACTGATGAGCAGGCCCCGGCCGGTGACTCCAGTCGCGGCATCGATCAACCGATCGAGTTGCTGCTTGCGGCCGACGAACTCCCACAAAGCCATTGGCGCAGCATATAGACCAAACTCGGTCCGCGTGCGATCGGTAACGCAGCGAAGTTGAGTATCGGTAGAATTACCCATGAGTATTACGGGCGCTCGGCGCATACCGCCCGGACGGCGTAACGTTCCGGTGTCCGGCTTCTGACTTGATTCGCCAGCGTTTCCGCGTGCCGACCGAATCGAACCTTGGTAAGGGAGGCCCCCGAGGATGGGCTACCGGCCGCTCGACGCCGCTGCCACTGGCGAGCACCATGAGTTTGCCCAGTATCGGGCGGTCGATGTTCCCGGAGGCCCCGAGTTCGACGAGCCACTCGGGGTCGTCGCCATCGGCCCGGCGGGCAGCGGCCGTACCGAGGTGCTCGGTGCCCTGCTCGACATCGCCCCGGCTAGCCTGCGGGTCCCGTCGGACAGTTTCCTGGTTGTCCAGCATGGTCCCGCCGCCGACGGTGTCGCCTACCTGCCTGACCATCCCGAGCCGTATCCCTACCGGGCCGAGCCGGTCGGTGCTGGTCCGCCGATTGCTCGCCCACCGCGTCGGGTCGAGATGACGCTGCCGGATCGGCTGCTGCGCTACTTCGCCGTCGTCGACACACCAGACACCGGTACGCTCGGGCCGGCCGGTGCCCGGGTGCTGCTCGACGCGGTCAGCCGGGCCGGCGCCGCGCTTTTCGTGATCTCCACCGAGCAGACGTTGAGCGCCGCCGAGCTTGCCCTGCTGACCGCCCTCGCCGCGTACGACGTGGCGGTCTTCTTCGTCGTCACACCATCTGCCGAGGCCGACGACTGCGCCGATCCCGGTGACGAGCCGTACCTCGATCAGGTGTCGGTCGCGCTCGACGCACACCGGGCGACCCTGCTGGCCGCCGTGCCGGCCCTCGCCACCGCCCAGTGGTTTGCGATAGACCCGGCAACGCGGGACACGGTGCCCCTGCGCTGGGCGCTGGTGGACTGGGCGAGCGCCGAAGGACTGCGCCGGGCCAGCGGTAACCCGCCCGTGGTCCCGGGGACCAACCGGGCCGTACGGGTCCGATCCGACCTCACCGTCTCCGACCTGGCGGATCTGCTCGACCGTCAGGTACGCACCTGGGCACCCCGGATCCGGCAGCACCTCGCCCTCGAAGTGGCCAACATCCACCTGCGTTGCGTGCAGGAACTGCTCTTCGCCACCGGCTGTGCCGGACTGTCGGCCACCCTCGACCGCGAGGTCCAAGGTCTGTCGCTGTACGCCGCCGTCGAATGCGACACGGGGGTGGACCAGATCCTCGATGAGGTCATCACCCGGGTCTTCGGCGCACCGGTCGAGGACGACGTACGACGTCGCCTGGTTGCCGCGGTACGCCTCGAACTCGTCAACCATCGCACCGGCCGGGATCTGGACCGGGTGCTGCTGGTCACCGCCGCCGGGCGGGTGACCAGCAGCACCGGCTCCGGCGCGGTGGGTGCGCTGCTGGCGTACCCCGGCGCGGCCGGCGCGGCGGTCCTGCCACCGATCGGGGTGGCCCTGGCCGGTGACTGCTACCAGCATTGGCGTAGCCCCGACAACGCCACCCCAGCGATCGCCCGGTCCTGGTTGCAGCGGGTGCTGCGGGAAGTCGAGCTGGAGGTGTCGCGGGAGGTCAACCGCCGGTTCGAGGCGCTACGAGCGGTCCTGGTGACCGTGCTGACCGAGACGGTCACGCACGCGACCCTGCTTGCCTAGATGCGGTCGATACCGTGGTCGTCGGCCGTCCAGGTGTTCCGGTTCAACGCTACCGTCGGGACGGTGGCACGATGGGGGACGTGACGGCTCCGCAGGTTGCTCCGGTCGAGACGATGAACCCCGAAGAGGTACCGGTCTCCGACCGACCGTGGGTGACGATCGTCTGGAACGATCCGGTCAACCTGATGTCCTACGTCACCTGGGTGTTCCAGAAGCTCTTCGGATACAGCCGGGAGAAGGCCGAGAAGCTGATGCTCGACGTTCACCACAAGGGGCGGGCGGTGGTGTCCAGCGGTGCCCGGGAACGAATGGAGCACGACGCGTCCCAGTTGCACGCCTACGGGCTCTGGGCGACGGTGGATCGCTCGTGAGCACCTTCCGCCGGCGCGGCGACCGTTACGTGGCCCAGTTGGCACCCGACGAGGTGCGGGTATTGCGCAAGGTCGCCTCCGAGGTCGTCGGACTGCTCACCGAGGGGTTCGACCACTCCGATCCGGTGGTCGGCCGACTCTTTCCGGACATCTACCCGCGGGATCCGGTCGACTCCGCCGAGTTCCGTCAGTACACCGAGGGTGACCTCAAGACCGGCAAGATCGACCAGGCGGGCGCGATTCTGGCCGCCCTGCCCGACGACGACGCCGATGGCACGGTACGTCTCGACGCCGAGGCCGCCGAGGCATGGTTGCGGGCGCTCAACGACGCCCGGTTGGCGATGGGCGTGCGGCTGGAGCTGACCGACGACACCGACCTCACCAGCGAACTGGACGAGGCGGTGCTGGAAGACCCAGGATCGACCCGGGTCTTCCAGCTCTCCGTCTACGCCTATCTCGGCTACCTTCAGGAGTCCCTGCTGAACGCCCTGCTCGACTAGCCGCTGGCTGAACGGCTCGATCGAGCGCTGGCTGGATGGCTCGGTCAGCCGCTGGTCAGCCGCGGGCGGCGCGGCGTTTGAAGAGGTAGCCGGCGGCCAGATAGCCCAACACCAGGATTCCGCCGAACCAGGCGATCGAGAGTATGGCGCTGTCGCCGATCGGCGTACCCATCAACAGACCCCGGACGGTTTCGGTCATCGGCGTGATCGGCTGGTGCTCGGAGAACTGGCGCAGGGCGGTGGGCATCGTTTCGGTCGGTACGAAGGCACTGCTCAGGTAGGGCAGGAAGAGGATGATGACGGTGAAGCCACTGGCCGCCTCGACATTTCCGGCGAGGAGGCCCAGCGCCACCGCCAGCCAGGACATCGCCAGGATGTACAGCAACAGCAGGCCGATCGTGGCCAACCACTCCACCGGCTCGGCGTTCGGTCGGAAGCCGACGACGAGTGCCAGGCCGATGACCAGCGCGGTGGCCACGACGTTGCGGACCATGCTCGCCACCACGTGCCCGGTGAGGACGGCGGTGCTGAGGATCGGCAGCGAACGGAAGCGGTCCACGATGCCGTTGACCATGTCGTTGGCCACGCTGACGGCGGTCGACGACGCGCCGTACCCGGTGGAAAGCAAAACGATTCCGGGTACGACGTAATTGACGTACTGGTCGAATCCGGTGGTGAGCGCGCCGCCGAATACGTAGACGAACATGAGTAGCATGATCGTCGGTAGTAACACGGTCAGCAGTAGTGAGTCGAAATTGCGCCGGGTGTGTCGGAGGCTGCGGCCGACCATGGTGAGCGAATCACTGGCCGCCCAATAGAGCGCCGAGTGGGTGGTCATCGGTTTTCTGCCCTTTCCGTACGGCCGGTCAGTGCCAGGAAGACGTCGTCCAGGCTGGGGCGGTGTGTCGATATCCGGTCGACGACGATGTTCTGTTTCGCCATCTGGTCGAGCAGGTGTCGCACCTGCTCGGCGCTTCCGTCGGTCGTCACGCTGATGGTGCGCAGCTCCCGGTCGATGCCGATCGTCTGGCCATCGAGCTCCTGGCGGGCCCGTTCGAAGTCGTCCCCGGTGCCGAGGAGCAGCTCCACCCGCTCGCTGGCGAGTTGCGACTTCAGCGACTCGGCGGTGCCCTCGGCGATCACCCGACCGTCGTCGATCATGGCGATCTGGTCGGCCAGTTGATCGGCCTCCTCGAGGTACTGCGTGGTGAGGAAGACGGTGACCTCCGCTGCGACCAGCTCTCTGACCTGGTCCCACATGGCCTGCCGGCTGCGTGGGTCGAGCCCGGTGGTCGGTTCGTCGAGAAAGATCACCGAAGGTCGACCGAGCAGGCTGACGGCCAGGTCGAGGCGTCGTCGCATGCCACCGGAGTAGGTCTTGACCAACCGGCTCCGGGCCTGGGCGAGGTCGAACTGGTCGAGCAGTTCGGCGGTCCGACGGCGGGTCGCGGCCGGGTCGAGATGGCAGAGTCGACCCATCATCAGCAGGTTCTCCTCGCCGGTCAGCAGTTCGTCGACGGCGGCGTACTGCCCGGTGAGGCTGATCGTCTCGCGCACCTTCTTCGGTGTGCGCAGCACGTCGTGGCCGGCTACCGTCGCCGTTCCGGTATCCGGCTTGATGAGTGTCGAGAGGATTCGTACCAGGGTCGTCTTGCCGGCGCCGTTCGGGCCGAGCAGTGCGAATACCGTTCCTTTTCGTACGCTCAGGTCGACGCCGTCGAGCACTTTGACCCGCCGGTACGACTTGTGGATTCCGTGGGCCTTCACGATTGCGTCATCAGTCATCTTGTCTCTCGTTTCGGCGCTGCCCGAGATCGAACTGTGTATGTCATACACGCTTATGTGTAGGCTATACACAGTTCTAGGATGGGGTCAAGGCCGACCAAGGGACACGGATGACGAACGACGACGCCACCGGCGACGAGCTGCCACGCAGCCTGGAACTGCTCTGGGGACGACGGGAGCGCCCGCGCCGAGGGCCCCGACCTGGGCTCAGCCTCGATCAAATCGTCCAGGCGGCCATCGAGCTGGCGGACGCGGAAGGGCTCGGGCAGGTGTCCATGAGCCGCGTCGCCGAACGAGTCGGGTTCACGACCATGTCCCTCTACCGCTACGTCGAGGGCAAGGACGAACTGCTCATGCTCATGCAGGAGGCCGCCGGTGTGATGCCGCAGGCCGCTGCGTCATCCTCGGGTGAGACGGCAGACGAGACGGCAGACGAGACGGCAGACGAGACGGCGGACGAGGCGGCGGACGAGGGCTGGCGGGCCGGTCTGGAGCGGTGGGCCCGCGACCACCTACAGCTCTTCCGTCGGCATCCCTGGCTGCTGGAGGTGCCGATCAGCGGCCCGCCGGTCACCCCGAACGGCCTGACCTGGATGGACCGCGGTCTCCGGGCGCTCGACGGGACCGGCCTGGCGGACGGCTACCGGCTGGCGGTGGTCCAGCTCCTCACCGGGTACGTCCACGGCGAGGCGCACTTCTCGCGGGAGCTGAACCGGGCCATAGGCACCGGGACGTACGACCCGATCAGGTACGGGCAGATCCTGCGCAAGGTGGTCGACGCCGACCGCTACCCGGCGCTGTACGAGATGACCTCGACCGGTTTCTTCGACGAGATCAGCGGTTACGTCGACGCGGAGGACTTCGAGTTCGGCCTGCAACGGGTCCTGGACGGGATCGAGGTGTTCATCGAGAAACACGGCGGCCGTACCGGGTGACGGTCGCCACGTGAAAACCTCGCGGGGCTGCGGGTAGGCTGGTGGGCGTGCTGAGCATCGACCGGTCGATCATCGACGCGATCGTCGCCCACGCACGTCGGGACCATCCCGACGAGGCGTGTGGCGTCGTCGCGGGACCGGCTGGCAGCGACACCCCGACCCGGCACATCCCGATGGACAACGCGGCACGCTCGATGACGTTCTACGAGTTCGACTCGATGGAACAGCTCCGGGTGTGGCGGGAGATGGACGACCGCGACGAGGAGCCAGTCGTCATCTACCACTCGCACACCGCCACCGAGGCGTACCCGTCGCGGACCGACGTCGCCTTCGCCGGTGAGCCAGGGGCTCACTACCTGCTCGTCTCCACCCGCGATTCCGCCACCGAGGAGATCCGCTCGTTCCGCATCGTGGACGGCGTGATCACCGAGGAGCCGGTCCAGATCCTCGACGCCGAGCGCGTCGACGCCAACGTGGACCAGCACGCCGTGCAGTCCTACATGTTCGGGCAGAGCCCGGCGACGGTCGACTACGAGTGTTCCGACCGCTGATCTCTCAGCGCAGCTCGACACCCATACCTTCGTAGTCCCTTTCTTCCATGACACCGTCGTTCCATCAGGAGTAAGACCATGGCCATCGAAGTTCGTATCCCCACCATCCTGCGTAGCTACACCGGCGGCGCGAAGGTCGTCGAGGGCGCCGGTGACAACCTCGCCGAGCTGCTGACCGATCTGGACGGCAAGTACTCCGGCCTGCGGGGTCGCCTGGTCACCGAGGAGGGTGGCCTGCACCGGTTCGTCAACATCTACGTCAACGACGAGGACGTCCGCTTCCTGGGCGCGCTGGACGCCAAGGTGGCCGACGGCGACACGGTGACCATCCTGCCCGCCGTCGCCGGTGGCGCGTTCGGCTTCGCCGCCGCCGCGGCGCTGGCGGCCGCCCGTACCCCGGTCTCCGGACGCTGAGGTCGGCCGCGATGGCGCGGTACGACAGCCTGCTCGACGCCTGTGGGGGCACGCCGCTGGTCGGCCTGCCCCGCCTTTCGCCGACGGTGCCCGACGGGGCACCGCCGGTGCGGCTCTGGGCCAAGCTTGAAGACCGGAACCCGACCGGCAGCATCAAGGACCGCCCGGCTCTGTTCATGGTCCGTGAGGCTGAGGAGTCCGGGCGGCTCCGGCCGGGGGACACGATCCTCGAACCGACCAGTGGCAACACCGGCATCGCGCTGGCGATGGTGGCCAAGACCCGGGGCTACCGGCTGGTCTGCGTGATGCCGGAGAACGTCTCCGCCGAGCGGGTGCAGGTTCTGCGCATGTACGGCGCGGAGATCATCTTCTCGCCGGCGGCCGGCGGGTCCAACCAGGCGGTGGTGACCGCCAAGCAGATCGCCGCCGAGCATCCCGACTGGGTGACCCTCTTCCAGTACGGCAACGAGGCCAACGCCCGGGCCCACTACGAGACCACCGGCCCGGAACTGTTGCACGACCTGCCCACGATCACGCACTTCGTGGCCGGCCTGGGCACCACCGGCACCCTGATGGGTACCGGCCGCTACCTGCGCGAAAAGGTCGAGGGCATCGAGATCGTCGCGGCCGAGCCCCGGTACGGCGAGGTCGTCTACGGGCTGCGCAACATCGACGAGGGCTACGTGCCCGAGTTGTACGACCCGAGTGTCCTGACCCGTCGGTTCTCCGTCGGGACCCGGGACGCGGTGCTGCGTACTCGGCAGTTGGTCGAGGTGGAGGGGATCTTCGCGGGTCTCTCCACCGGTGCGATCCTGCACGCCGCGCTGGCCGTGGCCCACCAGGCGGTACGCGAGGGCCGACGGGCCGACGTCGCCTTCGTGGTGGCCGATGCCGGCTGGAAGTACCTGTCGACCGGGGCATACGGCGGCACGCTCAACGATGCCGAGGAAGCCTTGGAAGGTCAGCTCTGGGCCTGACGAGGTCGCATGCCAGGCGGTATGTCGATGGTGTGCTGGCTGCCTGGTCAGGAAATGCGGCGATGGTGTGCTGGCTGCCTGGTCAGGGAATGGCGATGGCCAGGCCCACGCTGACGCAGACGGGTACGGTGGCCAGCCCCAGCGCGATCCACGGCAGTCGCCGATGCCGGGCCATCCCGAGCGCGGCCACGGTCAGGCCGATTCCGGTTAGGCCAAGGCCAGCCAGCAGCGGCTCATACCATCCGGGCACGATGTCGGAGTGGACCGCGACCAGCGCGCGCAGCGCGGGTCCGAATCCGACGATGCCGAGCCCGGTGGCCCAGCCACAGATGCCGAGCATGCGTCCGTTGGCTCCCCGGGGTTGTGGTCGGCGGCCCAGGAAGCGGTGTCGGCCGGCGGTGGGCAGCATCGCCGAGTTCAGCGGTGGCGGAGTCGGTGGTGGAGTCGGTGGTGGCGAGGTCAGCGGCGGCGGCTTGATCTTGGTCGCTACTGGCACCGGGGTTGAGGCGTAGCGGGTGGTGACGTGCGGAGATCCGGCCTTCAGTTGGAGCGCCTGCGCCAACGCGGCCAGGGTCGCCGTATCGACCACCGGAAGCTCGGACGACGCCAGACCGGGCGGACGTCTGTCGACCTGCGCGGGCACCCCTTCACCATCCTGCTCAGTGTTCTGGCTCAGCGATGATCGCTCGGCCTCCTACGCAGTGCAACGGAGAGGTAGCTTGGGCGTAACGCCTGATTTGGGTGAATTGCCCTGAACTGCGGTAGGTCGAGGTGGGGGGTGCTGTCACCTTGGCGACAACACGGAGCAGATCTTCGGTCCGCCTACTTGTCGCGGCGTAGGCTGCGCACCGTGGCAGACTCGCCGAAAACGATCTTCGAAGTGGTAGGGGGCGGGCTGTCTCCGGCCGCGGGCAAAAACGGGATAGCCAGATGCGATTGACTGTTCTGGGATGCGCCGGAAGTTTCCCCGGCCCTGAGTCGGCCTGCTCTGCGTACCTCGTGGAAACCGAAGGCTTCCGTCTCCTCATGGACTTTGGCTCCGGATCGCTCTCCGCACTCCAGCGTTACGTAGGGCTGAACGCCGTCGACGCCATCCTCCTCACCCACCTGCACTGCGACCACATCCTCGACGCGGTCAGCTACGTGGTCGTACGCCGTTATTCCCCGGACGGTCCGCAGCCACCGCTGCCGGTCTACGCGCCAGCCGGGGCCCCGGACCGCATCGCCCGCGCCTACAGTTCGGACGAGGAGCCGGTCGACGACGTCTACACCTTCTACGGCCTACAGCCCGGCAGTTTCCCCATCGGGCCGTTCTCGGTCACCGTCGACCGGGTCAACCATCCGGTGGAAACCTACGGCGTACGGCTGGAACACGAAGGGCGGGTGCTCTGCTACTCGTCGGACACCGCCCCATGCGAGGCGCTGCTGCGGCTGGCGCACGGCGCCGATGTGTTCCTCTGCGAGGCAAGCTACCTCGACGGAATGGACAACCCGCCGGACCTGCACCTGACCGGCCGGGAGGCGGGCGAGGCCGCGAACAAGGCCGAGGTCGGCAAACTGCTGCTCACCCACCTCGTCGCCGCGTGGGGCAGCGAGGCATCGACCTTCGAGTCCGCCTCCGCCGCCTTCGCCGGCCCGGTCGAGGTGGTCCGCCCCGGTGCCAGCTACGAGATCTGACCCGCGTCGCCGTGATGCCGTGCTGGCTGGGCAGCTGCGCGAGGCTACTGGGCAGGTGGGTTGGCTGGATGGGCGGGTCGGTTGGGGCTGGTCGGGCAACCGATACCCCAGGTCGGCGCGTTCCGGCGAACACATAGGCTTCCGGCATGGCGCGACCTGACGGGCGGCAGCCCGACCAACTCCGACCGGTGACCCTGACCCGGAAGTGGAGCATCCACCCGGAGGGGTCGGTGCTCGTCGAATTCGGCGACACGCGGGTGCTCTGCACCGCCAGCGTCACCGAAGGGGTGCCCCGCTGGCGTAAAGGCTCCGGACTCGGCTGGGTGACCGCCGAATACTCCATGCTGCCCCGAGCCACCACCACCCGCTCCGACCGGGAAAGCGTCAAGGGCCGCCTCGGTGGTCGTACCCATGAGATCTCCCGCCTGATCGGACGCAGCCTGCGGGCCTGCATCGACCTGAAGGCGCTCGGCGAGAACTCGATCGTGCTCGACTGCGACGTGCTCCAGGCCGACGGCGGTACCCGGACCGCCGCCATCACCGGGGCGTACGTGGCGCTGCACGACGCGGTCAGCTGGCTGGCCAGCCGCAAGGCCCTGGCCGGCAAGCCAGCAGCGGTGATGCACCGCTCGGTGGCCGCGGTCAGCGTGGGCATCATCGACGGGGAGCCCCGACTCGACCTGTGCTACGCGGAGGACGTCAGCGCCGAGGTCGACATGAACGTGGTCTGCACCGGAACCGGTGACTTCGTGGAGGTACAGGGCACCGGCGAGTCCGGGGTGTTCGCCCGCGCGCAGCTCGACGCACTGCTCGACCTCGGCGTGGCCGGCTGTGCCGAACTGACCGAAGCCCAACGAAAGGCACTCGCCGAATGATCCAGGTGCTACTGGCGACCCGTAACGCCAAGAAGCTCGCCGAGTTGCAGCGCATCCTCGACGGTGCGCTCGGTCCACAGCGGATCAAACTGGTCGGTCTGGCTGACGTCGCCGAATACCAGGAGGTCCCGGAGAGCGGGCTCACCTTCGGCGAGAATGCCCTGCTCAAGGCGCGGGAAGGCTGCCGGCAGACCAACCTGCCCACCATCGCCGACGACTCCGGCCTGGCCGTGGACGCGCTCAACGGCATGCCCGGCGTGTTCAGCGCCCGGTGGTCCGGTCGGCACGGCGACGACCGGGCCAACCTGGACCTGGTGCTCGCCCAGATCGCCGACGTCTCCGACGAGCAGCGGGGGGCGGCGTTCGTCTGCGCGGTGGCTCTGGTGCTGCCCAGCGGCAGGGAACACCTGGTCGAGGGGCGGCAGCCCGGCCGACTGTTGCGCACACCGCGCGGCGAGGGCGGATTCGGCTACGATCCGATCTTCCTCGGGGACGGGCAGGACCGGACCAACGCCGAGCTGACCCCGCAGGAGAAGGACGCGATCAGCCACCGGGGCAAGGCCCTGCGCGAACTGGCCAAGGTAGTCGCCAAGGTGCTCTAGTCCCAACGCCGTTCAGTTAGGGCGGTCGCTGGTTTGCCAAGGGTCGTTGGTGATGACGTCGACCAGGTCGATGGCGGTGTCGGCGATGACGCCGGCGGCGGCATAGCCGCGGTCGCCCAGCAGCAGCATTTCGGTACGTAGGCTACGGGCCAGTCGTGTGGCTTGGGTGATCTCACCGGCGGTGATGAGGCGGGTCAGCTCACCGAGATGACCCGCCGCGAACGGCCCGACGGCTACCGTGACCGTACGGGTTATGGCAATCTGATCCACCGAGCAGGGTTCCTGGTTCGGGTTGTCTTGGAGTGGCAAACCTTGATGCCGGAACCCCGCCTCTCACTCGAAGGCAGGGCCTGAGCTTCTGGCGGTCAGCCGTTCGCCCGGGGAAGCGCTCTCGGCGACTACTCCGCCGGAGTCGGAAAAACTCCCCGGAGGAATGCGTCGAGGTAGAGCCGCGCCCTCTCGCCGGTGGCTCCACTGCGCCGGATCGCATATGCCAGGCCGCATAGCAGCATGAGGACATCTTCAGGAGTCAATGGCGTGGGTGTAGCCGAGTCCCGCTGGGCGTGGGCGATGCCCTCAGAGAGGACCGCCAGCAGGGATGCTCGCGCCTCGGCCGTCATCGGCAGCGCGGGCGCGGGGTTGGTGGCGACGGTCGCGAAGTCGCCATCGGTCACCAGGATGTCGAGGGCGCGGGCAAGAAAGACTCGCAGGGACGCGGCATCCGTGATGTCGCGCGCTTGCGCCTCCAACTGTGCGAAGCCATCGTGTACGAGCGCCTCTGTCAGCTCTTCGACGTCCGCGAAGTGCCGGTAGACCGTTCCGACGCCCACCCCGGCTTCGTGCGCCACCGCATTCAACTGCAGGGGCTTCCCTCGGCGGCGCATCTCAGCGGCCGCGCCGAGGAGTCGCTGTCGGTTGCGCACCACATCGCCTCGTACCACCACGGCCCGATCCTAGCTGATCGACTCCCAAAGCGGATGGACTATCCGGCTACGTGATAGGCTTCGGATAATCTATCCGTTTCTTGGATTGACGATCCCACCTGTCGGCCGTCATGAGGAGGATCGAATGATCGTGACCGCGATCATCGCTGCGGTGCTGGCGTTGATGTTCGTGCTGAGCGGTATCCGGAAGCTTCCCGCTTCAGAGCGGGTGCGGAACGAGGCCGGGCACTTGCGGATACCGGTGCCGGCCTATCGGTCGATCGGTGGGATCGGCGACCCGGCAGCCCGCGCTCTACCCGCGATCGTCCTCGGGCTCCTGGTCGTCGCCGAGTTCGTCCTGCGCTTGGCATTCGTATGAGCAGCCTGCGCAGGCTCGTCGTGGCTGATCGCGAGCGGCGTTATCTTCTGACGTTGCCCGCCGTGCCCGCCAACGCGCCGCTCGTCATCGCACTGCACGGCTCGAACCAGACCCCGGAGACGCTGCGGCGCTTCGCTGGCCCGAGCTTCGACTCCCTCGCGGTCGACCACGGCTTCGTGGTGGCCTACCCGGAGGGCTACAAGAAGCACTGGAACGATGCCCGCACTACTGCGGGATTCGCCGCCCGCGCAGAGGGCTACGACGATGTCCTCTTCGTGCGGACGCTCATCGACGCCCTTGCCGCCGAGCCCGGCATCGACCGCTCGCAGGTGTACCTCATCGGCTACTCCAACGGCGGCCAGCTCGCCATCCGCGCCGCTCACGAGGCGGGCCAGCTCTTCGCGGGCATCATGCTCATCTCGGCGACGCAGCCCGCGCCAGAAATCTTCGCCCCCTCCGGCGACAGTCACGCCGCTTTTCCGGTCCTGATCGTCCACGGCACGAAAGACCCGAACGTGCCCTACCAGGGAGGGCCTGCGTCGCTGTTCGGTTTCCGCCCGCGTGGACTCGGCCTCTCCGCGCTCGACACCGCCGCATACTGGGCCGACCGCAACGGGATCACCACATCACCGATCGTGACCCCGCTGACTCCCCGCGAGTCGGACGGGACCCGCGTGGAGCGCAGCGATTTCCTTGACGGCATCCACTCACCCGTGCGCCTGATCACGATCGAGGGCGGCGGGCACGTCATTCCCGGCACGAAGCGAGCCCCCCGGATTATGGGGCGCACCTCGCGCCAGATCACCGCGGTCGACGAGTTCCTCGCATTCTTCGGGGGCGGACGATGAAGGAGGTAAGAATCGGCGCTGGCGCAGGATTCGCCGACGACCGCATGGACGCCGTGCTCGGCCCGGCGATGCAACGCGACACCAAGATCATCACAAGCATGGCGCCCGGTCGGATGCTACGAGGACATCGCGATCGTCTCGACATTCCTTCCCCGCGATCAGATCACCTACGGCGTCCAGATGCTCCACGCGGAGGCTGCGGCATGAGGCGCTACGACCTCGCGCACGCCCGGACCGAAGGCCCAGGCCGAGATGCGTTCTGCGGCTCAACAGGATTTTGATGTATTGCCATAGGGTGATCCGGTGGCACTGGGTGGGTATCGCCTCGGCATCGATTTCGGCACCTCATCGACGGTGGCGATGCTCGCTGGCCTGGACTCGCGGGCGAAGCCGTTGTTGTTCGACGCGTCTCCACTGTTGTCCTCCGGGGTGTTCGTCCGCCCGGGCACCGGCCCGCTGCTGACCGGGGTGGATGCCGAACGCGGGGCGTCGACCTACCCCGCTGGCTTCGAGGCCAACCCGAAGCGGCGAATCGATGACGGGGTGATCTGGCTCGCCGAGCGGGAGGTCGCCGTCACGGAGGCGATCGCGGCGGTGCTGTCCCGGGTAGCTGTCGAGGCGGTACGGGTGGGCGGCGGTCCGCCGGACGCTGTTCTGGTGACGCATCCGGCCGGGTGGAGTCGTACCCGGTTGGGTGTCCTCGCTGCTGCCGCGCAGCGGGCGCAGCTCGGTGAGTGCGGCTTCGTTGCCGAACCGGTTGCCGCTGCGGCGTACTTTGCTTCCGTCCTGGGCCGTGATCTCCCGGTCGGTCGGTCTCTCGTCGTCTACGACCTTGGTGCCGGTACCTGCGACGTCAGTATCGTTCGACGCGTCGGGGGTGGGCTTGAGGTGCTGGCCACCGCGGGGCTGGACGATGTCGGTGGCTTGGACCTCGACGCCGCTATCGTGGCCCATGTCCGGTCGTTGACGGCCACCAATACCGATGCATGGGGGCGGCTGGAGTGGCCGCAAACCCCCACGGACCTACGCGCCCAGCAACTGTTGTGGCGCGATGCCCGGATCGCAAAGGAACAGCTGTCCCGGCACGCCACGGCCGAGCTGCATGTTCCCCTTGTCGAAACGGTTGTCCATGTGACCCGCGACGAGTTCGAAACGATGGCCCGTCCGCATCTGGACCGCACCGTCGACCTTACCGCCGCGTTGCTGCGGGACATCGGCGTATCCAGGGGACACATCGCCGGCGTCTTCCTGGTCGGCGGATCCTCCCGGGTACCCCTCGTCGCCTCCCTGCTGCACCGTGCCCTGCGCATCGCCCCCACGGCTCTCGACTCCCCCGAACTCGTCGTCGCCGAGGGCGCTCTACACGTCCCCGCAATCACCCACGCACCAACCCGACCCGTGCCGGCAACACCAGCCATACCGACCCCGCCAGTCCTGGCGCCCACTGGCCTGGCGGTAGCACCGGCTACACCGACCCTGCCCGCCCCGCCGCCCCCGGCCGAGACCTCGACCTTTGGCGACAACGCCCACCACATCAAGCGGCCCACAGCAGCCGGCGTCATCCCCCGTGCGGTGAAGGCGGGAGACACCGGCGTTGCCACCACCCCTGTCCGCAGGTCACGCTGGTTGTCCCGGATTCGTCGCAGCAAAGCCGTCATCGGCGGCGCCATCGCCCTCGTACTGGCCATTGTCTTCGCCATCGGGCTCTGGGCCTCTCTGGGAAGCAGACCGGACCGCACCCTGACCGGCCACACCGACGTGGTTACGAGCGTGGCGTTCAGCCTGGATGGCAAGACACTCGCCACCGGCAGTCGGGACATGACCGTACGGTTGTGGGACGTGGCCACCGGCAAGAGCGCGGCCGCCCTGACCGGCCACACCGAATCGGTCGAGAGCGTGGCGTTCAGCCCCGACGGCAAGATCCTCGCCTCCGGCAGCGGGGACAAGACCGTACGGCTGTGGGATGTGGCCAGCGGCGCGACCACCGCCACCCTGACCGGACACAACGGCTGGATTACCAGCGTGGCGTTCAGTCCTGATGGCAGAACGCTCGCCACCGGTAACGGGGATGACACCGTACGCCTGTGGGAGGTGGCCAGCGGCAGGACGACCGCCATATTGACCGACGACGGCGACCTCGACGATGACGGCTGGGTTTCGAGCGTGGCGTTCAGCCCTGACGGCAAGCTGCTCGCCACCGCTGGCAACGACGACACCGTGCGGCTGTGGGATGTGGCTACCCGTAGGACCACGAGGATCCTGACCGGCCACTCCGCATCGGTGGAGAGCGTGGTGTTCAGCCCTGATGGCAAGACGCTCGCCACCGCTGGCAGTGACGGAACGATGCGGCTGTGGGATGCGGCCACCGGTACGGCCACCGCCACCCTGACCGGCCACTCCGCATCGGTGGAGAGCGTGGCGTTCAGCCCTGATGGCAAGACGCTCGCCACCGCTGGCAGTGACGAGACGGTGCGGCTGTGGGATGCGGCCACCGGCGGGAACAGCGCCACCATCGGCCACGGCGGCCCCGTCATCGGCGTGGTGTTCAGCCCCGACGGCAAGACCCTCGCCACCAGCGGCGGTGACGAGACCGTACGGCTGTGGAACGTCGACAGTCGGCGCTGGTGGCGTTTTTAGTCCGTGCTCCCGAACGCTTAGACGTTAGGAAGGGCCCCTTCCTATACAGAAAGCGATAAGAAGGGGCCCTTCCTTTCACCTCTTTCTTTCATCCAAGTGGGCCGAGGTGGGTCTCGATTGCGGACCGGAGTGCCCGGTTGGCGACCACGGACCGGGCAGCCTCCATGGCTGGGGCGAGGAAGATGTCCGGGCCGGGCTCCCCGGCGAACTCACGTACGGCGGCCACCGCCGCATGTCCGGCCGGCGACGGGACCAGTGGGGCCCGCAACTGCAATCCTCGTACGGCGGCCAGCAGTTCCACCGCGAGCAGGCTGGTCAGGTTGTCCAGCACGGTACGCAGCTTCTTGGCTGCCGCCCAGCCCATCGAGACGTGGTCCTCCTGCATGCCGCTGGTCGGCAGTGAGTCCACCGACGCTGGGGCGGCCAGCCGCCGGTTCTCCGCCACGATGCCGGCGGCGGTGTACTGGGCGATCATCAGGCCGGAGTTGACCCCGGCATCCGGGGACAGGAACGCCGGCAGGTCGCGGGAGCGGCACACGTCCAGCAGCCGGTCCACCCGGCGCTCCGAGATCGAGCCGACCTCGGCGGCGGCGATGGCCAGGAAGTCGGCGGCGAAGCCCAGCGGTGCGCCGTGGAAGTTACCGGTCGACTCCACCTGCCCGTTCGGCAGCACCACCGGGTTGTCGACGATCGAGACCAGCTCCCGGGCGGCAGTACCGTCCACGAAGGACAAGGTGTCCCGGGCCGCGCCGGCCACCTGCGGCGCGCACCGCATCGAGTACGCGTCCTGTACCGCGTGGGCCAGATCGTCCCGGTGCGAGTCCATGATCGCCGAGCCCTGGAGCAGCCGATGGATGTTGGCCGCCGAGACCGCCTGCCCTGGGTGCGGCCGGATGGCGTGCAGCTCCGGCCGGAATGGGCGCTCTGACCCGAGCATCGCCTCGATGGCCAGCGCGGCGGTGACATCTGCCATGGTGAACAGGTGCCGCGCGTCCTCGATCGCCAGCAACAGCATGCCGAGCATGCCGTCGGTGCCGTTGATCAGCGCCAGCCCCTCCTTGGCGGAGAGCGCGATCGGGGCCAGCCCGGCCCGCTGTAGGGCCACCGCCGCGTCCTCGCGTACCCCGCCCTTGCCGACCGTCCAACCCTCGCCGAGCAGCACCAACGCGCAGTGTGCCAGCGGGGCGAGGTCACCGGAGGCACCCAGCGAACCGTGCTCCGGCACCCACGGGGTGATGTCGTGGTTGAGCAGGTCGACCAGGGCTTGTGCGACCAGCGGCCGGACCCCGGAGTGACCGAGCGCCAGCGAACGCACCCGCAGCAGCATCATCGCCCGAACCACCTCACGCGGCATGGCCGCGCCGACCCCGGCGGCGTGCGAGCGGATCAGCGCGTGCTGCAACTCGGCCCGCCGTTCCGGGGCGACGAAGGTGTTCGCCAGTGCCCCGAACCCGGTCGAGACGCCGTACACCGGTCGCCCGTCCCGCTCGATGTCGTCGACGATCGCCCGGCTGGTTTCCATCGCTGCCACGGTCGCCGGGTCCAGGGTGACAATGGCGCTGCCCCGGGCCACTGCGAGCACATCGGCGGGGGAGACCCCGGTGGGCTGGACAGTCACAAAAATTTGCTCACTCATGCCGTCGCCTCGCTTTGCTCGTTGTCGGCATGAGTTATTTGCCTGTGCTTGTTGATTCGTTCGCTTCGCTCACTCATGCTGCGGTACTCCGTTGTGCAGGACCTGGCTGATCAGTGGAACCCCCGGCCGGTAGGCCAGGTGCAGGTAGGACGGGGCGGCCAGGACGACCAGGTCGGCCCGGGCCCCGGGACGCAGCACGCCGACGTCGTCACGGCGCAACGCCCGCGCGCCCCCGGCCGTCGCCGCCCACACCGCCTCCGCCGGGGTCATCCCCATCTCGCGTACGGCCAGCGCCACGCAGAACGGCATCGACGAGGTGTACGACGAGCCGGGGTTGCAGTCGGTGGCCAGGGCCACGGTGACCCCGGCGTCCAGCAGTCGACGTGCGTCCGGATAGGGCGAGCGGGTGGAGAACTCAGCCCCGGGCAGCAGCGTCGCCACCGTGGTGGTGTGCCCGCCGTCGGCACACATGCAGTCGAACCCGGTCGAGGCCAGCGCCTCGATATCGGCGTCGGACAGGTGGGTGCAATGGTCCACACTGGCCGCCCCGACCTCGACGGCGAGCTGCACACCCGGCCCGGGGCCGAGCTGGTTGGCGTGCAGCCGTACGCCCAGACCGGCGGCCTGCCCGACGGTGAGGATCGCCCGGGTGTGGTCGACGTCGAACGCGCCCCGCTCGCAGAAGACATCGATCCACCGGGCGTACGGCAGGGCTGCTTGCAACATCGGCCCACAGACCAGGCCCACGTAGTCGTCGGGCCGGTCGGCGTACTCGGTGGGCACCACGTGTGCCCCGAGGAAGGTCGTCTCGGTGGTGAACTCCCGGGCGATCCGCAGCGACCGAGCCTCCTCGGCGACGCTGAGGCCGTACCCGCTCTTGATCTCGATGGTGGTGGTGCCCTGCCTCAGCGCCTCGCGGTGCAGGCGCGCGACGTTGGTGCGTAGCTCGGCGTCGCTGGCGGCCCGGGTGGCGGCGACCGTGGTACGGATCCCGCCACCGGTGTACGGCTGCCCGGCCATTCGGGCCGCGAACTCGGCGGCCCGATCCCCGGCGAAGACCAGGTGCGCGTGGCTGTCCACGAACCCGGGCAGTACCGCCGCGCCTCCGGCGTCGATCCGGTGATCCGCCGCCGGGGCGTACCTGGCCGGGCCGACCCAGGCGATCCGGTCGCCCTCGACCAGCACCGCCGCCCCGCGCCGGATGCCGAGCGGGCCGCCCTCGCCGGTGCCGCCGACGTTGGTGACCAGCTCGCCAATGTTGTCGACCAGAAGACTGCGGTCGGCCAGCGGGCTCACGGGGTTACCTCGCTCTCGACTCCGGGGGCGATCACCGGGTCACCGCCTCGATCGTCTTACGCAACTCGGCCGGTACGTCGATGGTGACGTGCCGGCCGTCGCGCACCACCGGCCGACCATCCACCAGTACGTCGGTCACGTCGGCCGCGCTGGCTGCGAAGAACGCGCCGACCGGTGGCACACCCGCCGTGCGTACGCTGTCCAGCCGCACCGTGACCAGGTCGGCGCGCTGCCCGACGGCGATCCGGCCGGCATCACGCCAGCCCAGCGCCGCGTGCCCGGTGGCGGTGGCGGCGGTCAGCAGTTCGGTAGTGGTGAAGTGCCCGCGCCGCCGGGTACGCAGCCGCTCGTCCAGCTCGACTGCCCGTGCCTCCTCGAACAGGTCGATGATCGCGTGGCTGTCGCTGCCGAGGCTGAGCGGACTACCCGCGTCGGCCAAGGCTCGGGCCGGGCCGATCCCGTCGGCCAGGTCTCGTTCCGTGGTCGGGCAGAAGCAGGTACCGGTGCCGGTCCCGCCGAGCAGGGCCAGGTCGGCGTCGGTCAAATGGGTGGCGTGTACGGCCGTCGTGGCCGGGCCGAGTACGCCCCGGTCGGCCAGCAGTTCACTCGGGGTGCACCCGTACCGGGCCAGGCACGCCTCGTTCTCCGCCGGCTGCTCCGAGAGGTGGACGTGCAGCGGTTCCCCGCGCTCGTCCGCCCACGCGGTCACCACCGCCAGCTGTTCGGCGGGCACCGCGCGTACCGAATGCACCGCCGCGCCCACCCGGGCGTTGCCGCTGGTTGGCGCGAAGGCAGCGGCCCGCTCGGCCCAGCGGTACGCGTCGCCGTCGCTGAACCGGTGCTGCGCCCCGGTAAGTGGCTGACCATCCACAGTGGCGGTCAGGTAGCAGGTGTCGAGCAGGGTGATCCGGATGCAGGCCTGCGCCGCCGCCTCCACCAGCGCCGCGCTCATCGCATTCGGGTCGTGGTAGCGGCCCCCGTCCGGGCGGTGGTGCAGGTAGTGGAACTCGCCGACGCAGGTGATCCCGGCCAGCGCCATCTCCGCGTACGTCGCCCGGGCCAGGGCCAGGTAGCTGTCCGGGTCGAGGCGGTCGGCGACGGCGTACATCTGGTCCCGCCAACTCCAGAAGTCACCCCGACCGCCGTGGGTACGCCCACGCAACGCCCGGTGGAAGGCGTGCGAGTGGGCGTTGGCCAGCCCCGGCAGGGTCAGCCCGGCCAACCGTACGGCGCCTGGTCGTGCTGGCGCTCCGGTGGTCACCCCGGTTATCCGCCCGTCGGTGACCTCGATCAGCACGTCCGCCGTTGGTGCCGACGTGTCCGGCAACCAGGCGTACTCGGCGAAGTAGGCGGTCACCGGCTGCTCCCGTCCGGCTGACGTCTCCACATGGTCACTGGCATGCCAACTCCGTCAGTACCCGGGCCAGGGCGGCGATACCGGCGACGCAGTCGTCGTCGGTGGCCGACTCGGCGGGGGAGTGCGACACCCCGGTCGGGTTACGGACGAAGAGCATCGCCGTCGGTACGTGCGCGGCGAGCACCCCGGCATCGTGGCCCGCCCCGGTCGGTAACACCGGTACGTCCAGCAGGTCATGTATCCGTCCGGCCAGCCCCGGATCGAAGCCGACCAGCGGCGTCACCGACTCCTCGGACACCGACAACTCCGTACCGTCGCGGTGGGCCCGGTCGGCCGCCTTCGCCCGTACCGCCTCGACCAGGTCGGCCAGCGTCTCCGGCTCGGCGGCCCGGGCGTCCAGCCAGCCGGTCACCCGGGCCGGGATGGCGTTGGTGGCGTTCGGTTCGGCGTGTACCCGGCCGATGGTGGCGTGCGCGCCGCGCAGCCGGGCCTCCTTGTTCGCCGCGAGCACCGTGAACGCGTAGGTGAGCATCGGATCGCGGCGGTCGGCCATCCGGGTCGTACCGGCGTGGTTAGGCTCGCCGGTGAAATCGAACCGCCACCGGCCGTGCGGCCAGATCGCGCTCGCCACCGCGACCGGCGAGCCCAGGTCGACCAGCGCGCGGCCCTGCTCGACGTGCAGTTCCACGAAGGCACCGAGTTGGCCGACCAGTTCCGGGCGGGCCCCCACCGGCTCGCCGCCGAACGCGTCGGCCAGGCGTACGCCGTCCCGGTCGGTCAGGGCCGCCGCCCGCTGCGGGCTCAGCGCGCCGGTCAGTAGCCGCGACCCCAGACACGGTACGCCGAACCGGGCCCCCTCCTCCTCGGCGAAGGCGACGATGCCGAGCGGCCGGGTCGGGGTGACCCCGGTCCGGCGCAGCTCGTCGACGGCGAGCAGGGCGCTGACGATGCCGAGCGGCCCGTCGTAGCCGCCGCCGTGTGGCACCGAGTCGAAGTGGCTGCCGGTGAGTATCGCGTTCCCGCCACGCTCGGCGTCGGGCGCGCCCCCGGCGGCCGGGTCGCCCCACCAGGCGAAGAGGTTGCCGTTGCCGTCGTCGGTGACCGGCATCGACCGTTGGGCGGCCTGCTCCCGGAACCAGTCCCGCAGCCGCAGCTCCGGCTCGGTCCAGGTGTAGCGCAGGTAGCCGCCGGTGTGTTCGTCCCGCCCGATCGGGGCGAGCTGGTCCCACAGGTGGCGAAACCGGTTAGGAAGGGACCCTTCCTCTACAGAATGCGATAACAAGGGGCCCTTCCTTACACCTGAGGCATGGGGATGCGGACGCCGGTAGCGTCGGCGACGGTACGGGCGGCGTCGTAGCCGGCGTCGACGTGCCGGATGACGCCCATGGCCGGATCGTTGGTGAGCACCCGTTCGATCTTCTGCCCGGCCAGCGCACTGCCATCGGCCACGCAGACCTGGCCGGCGTGGATGGACCGGCCGATGCCCACCCCACCACCGTGGTGGATGGAGACCCAGGATGCCCCGGAGGCGGTGTTGACCAGCGCGTTGAGCAGCGGCCAGTCGGCGATCGCGTCCGAGCCGTCGGCCATCGCCTCGGTCTCCCGGTACGGGCTGGCCACGCTGCCGCAGTCCAGATGGTCCCGGCCGATCACCACCGGCGCGGACAGCTCACCGGAGGCGACCATGTCGTTGAACCGCACCCCGGCCCGGTCCCGCTCGCCGTAGCCGAGCCAACAGATCCGGGCCGGCAGGCCCTGGAAGGCGACCCGCTCCCCGGCCAGCCGGATCCACCGGGCCAGCGACTCGTTCTCCGGGAACAGATCGAGTACGGCCCGGTCGGTGGCCGCGATGTCGGCCGGGTCGCCGGAGAGGGCCGCCCAGCGGAACGGACCCTTGCCCTCACAGAACAGCGGTCGGATGTACGCGGGCACGAACCCGGGGAAGTCGAAGGCCCGGTCGTAGCCGCCGAGCTGCGCCTCACCCCGGATCGAGTTGCCGTAGTCGAACACCTCGACACCGGCATCCAGGAAGCCGACCATCGCCTCGACGTGCTTGGCCATCGAGGCGCGGGCCCGATCAGTGAACTCGGCCGGTTTGCTGGCCGCGTACTCCGCCGCGTCGGCCAGCTCCACCCCCTCCGGCAGGTACGACAGCGGGTCGTGGGCGCTGGTCTGGTCGGTCACGATGTCGATGCCGACGCCCCGGCGCAGCAGCTCGGGGAAGATGGTGGCGGCGTTGCCGACGACACCCACCGAGAGCGCCCGGCGTTCCTGTTTCGCAGCGACCGCCAGCGCCACCGCCTCGTCCAGCGAGTCTGCCACCGTGTCCAGGTAGCGGGTTTGCACCCGCCGGGCCAGTCGGGTCGGATCGACGTCGACGATCAGGCAGGCCCCGCCGTTCATGGTGACGGCCAGCGGCTGCGCCCCGCCCATCCCGCCGCAGCCAGCGGTCAGGGTCAGCGTCCCGGCCAGGGTGTCGTTGAACCGTTTCGCGGCAACGGCGGCGAACGTCTCGTAGGTGCCCTGGAGGATGCCCTGGGTGCCGATGTAGATCCATGAGCCGGCGGTCATCTGGCCGTACATGGTCAGGCCGAGCTGTTCGAGGCGGCGGAACTCCGGCCAGGTGGCCCAGTCACCGACCAAATTGGAGTTGGCGAGCAGCACCCGGGGGGCCCACTCATGGGTACGCATCACGCCGACCGGCCGGCCGGACTGCACCAGCATCGTCTCGTCGTCGGCGAGTTCGCGCAGCGTACGGACCAGCGCGTGGTACGACGGCCAGTCCCGGGCGGCGCGTCCAGTTCCGCCGTAGACGACCAGGTCTTCGGGGCGTTCGGCCACCTCCGGGTCGAGGTTGTTCATCAGCATGCGCAGGGCGGCCTCCTGCGGCCAACCCTGGGCGGTACGTCCAGTGCCCCGGGGGGCGCGGATCGACTCGGACATCGGGGGTCTCCTGTTGGCTGAGGATCGAGGTACGGGGATCAGCTGACGAACAGTTGTCGGCGGGCGGCGGAGAGTTCGAATTCCTCCAGTCGTCGTTGGGTGTCCGACGGTGCCGCGTCGCAGATCGCCTGGAGTACCACCATCGCCACGGCCATCGGTGCGGTGTGTAGGTCGAAGACGAGGTCTGTGCCGACTGCGGCGGGCAGCACGATGTCGGCGTACTCGGTTGCCGGGCTTACCGGGGAGTCGGTGATCGCGACGATGGAGAGCCCGGCGGCCCGCGCCTCACCCAGCGCGTCGAGGGTCTCGCGGGGGTAGCGGGGCAGCAGGAACGCCAGCAGGGCGCTCGCCCCTGCCGCACCGGCTTGCTCAAGTCGGTCGGCGAGCTGGCTGCCGCCGTCGTCGAGCACTCGGACGTCCGGATGTACCTTCGCGGCGAAGTAGGCGAAGTACGCGGCCAGTGGCGCGGCGGCGCGTAGGCCGAGTACCGGCAGGGGGCGGCTCGCGGCCAGGAGCCCGCCGGCGGCGATGATGGGTTCGCGATCCGCCAACTGCTCGGCCAGCCGATCCAGGTTCTCGCGCTCGGCTTGGACTGCCCGCTGCAACTCGTTACCGGTTCGCCCAGTAGCGCCGGTACCGCCGGTGGTGGTGAGTTCGCGTAGCCGGCGGCGCAGGGCGGGGTAGCCGTCGTAGCCGAGTGCCGTCGCGAACCGGGTCACCGAGGGCTGGCTCACCTGGGCCAGTTCCGCTACCTCGGCGGCGGAGAGGTACGTCGCAGTAGCCGCGTGCTGCACCAGGAAGTGCGCGATTCGTCGCTGCGTCGGCGTAAGCCGGATGCCGTGGAACAGGTCGAGTACCCGGTCGGCGGAGGCCAAGGCGGCTTCCTCATTCATGTTGTGACTGTATGCATGAAAACTTTCAGCGGCAATCAATCCTGGATGGTTGGCGGCACGGATCGGGACGGTTACAGGACAAAGCGATGAGCGTCGTCTCGGTAAGATCCGCACGGCGGGCGAGGCAGAGGAGTCGACATGCAGCCGAATGGTCCGTACCGGTTCACTGAGGTGATTGGTGTGTGCCAGGTGGGTAAAGCCTGGTGGGCCGTCGATGGTCTGAACCGACTTGTGACGGTGGCGGTCTTGGAGGGCGCCGCTGCGGCCGACCAACGCTGGCGGGAGGCGTTCGCGAACGCGGCCGAGACGATGTCGAAGACGGCCGACGGCCCTCACTACGAGAGCGCCGACTTCTACGCCACCCACCCCTGGGTGTCGTACCCCTCGGCCAGCGAAGCGCTTGGTGCACAGCGCCTCTTCCAGGCGCTCGGCATGGATCTGACACCCGCGCAGGCCAACGCCCCGCAAATGGGGCCAATGCCCGCGCAGGCCAAGCCCGGTCCGTTCCCGTCTCAGCCGGTGTCGTCTCCGCCCCAGCCGCATCCGCTTTCGTCTCAGCCGGTGTCGTCCCCGCCGCAGCCGGCGTCCACTGCACCGCAACCGGGTCCGTTCCCGCCGCAGCCGGTTTCTGCGGTACCGCATTCGCAGCCCGTCTCAGCGCCGCCGCAGCCTCAGCCGGTGTCGGCCCCGCCGCAGCCGATGTCGGCACCGCCATCATCGGTCTCCGCGCCGCCGCAGTCCATGTCTGCCGCACCGCAACCGTTCTCCGTCCCGCCGCAAGGCACAACGGCTGAGCCACCCTTCGCACCGGCGACGCCGTGGTCACCCGCCGAGCAGTCGGCATCTTCGACGACCACGCCGCCGTACGATCCCTTCGCTGCGCCGGTACGACGCATCCAGCCGTCCGCACCACCCAAGCGGCGTTCCGGGCTCTGGATTGCCGTCACCGCCCTGGTGTTGGCGGTGGTCCTTGGAGGCGGGGTCGCTGTCTGGGCGATCGCCTTCCGTGGGGCCGACAAACCGACCGTCACCCCGACGGCCGGTCCGACCAGCCTTCCCAGCGCCACCTCGGCCAACCCTGGGTTGAAGCCATGGGCACAGGCCACGCTCTACAGCCCAGAGGAACGAGCGCTGGCGACCGCCGCGCCATCCATGGTTTTCGTGGAGGTCATCTTCACTGGTTACCTCAGGAACAAGAAGGACAACGTTCTGCTGCGGCCGGCACCTGTCACGTTCAATCGGCGCTGTAGCGGCTTTGTGGTCAACTCCGACGGACACGTCCTCACCAACGGCCAATGCGTACGGCCCACCCAGGACATCGTGCTTTCGGGTGCACTCTCCGCCCTGGGCAACATTCTTGTGCGGGAAGGCACGCTCAACGGTAAGGATCTCGCCTCATTCACTGCGGCCAGGATGAAGACGACTCTGTTCACGGGGTTCGAACCCACGGCCGAGCCCGAGGCCAAGCTCTACGGCCAGCTGAACGTGGCCAAGGGGGATATTACCGATAGCCCGGCGATCCCCGCCACAGTCGTACAGGCCCAGGTTCTCGACGAGGGCAACCTTGCACTGGTCAAACTCGCCCAGGGAGACCTGCCGGTTGCGGAGCTGAACCCGGCAGCTGCCATCGGGCCGGAGACGCCGCTACTCGTCATCGGCTATCAGACCAGCGACACCAGTTTCCGCTCGGCGACGTACAGCCTGATGTCGAAGGCAGTGACGGTCACCGAGGTGGACAGCCAGTCGCCGGTGCGGCCGTATCGCATCAGTGAGGATATTGGCGTCTACTCGCGCGGCGGGATCGCGATCGATGCCAGTGGACGGGTAGTAGGCATGCTGGACAACGACATGCTTCGACCCGATCGGGCGAACCGTCTCGTCGCGCCAGTCTCCGCCATGACTGGCCTGCTCTCTGCGGCAGGCGTCCAGAACAGCCTCGGTGAAGCCGACCGGCAGTACCGAAGCGGCCTAGAGGCGTACTTCGCGCGGGACAACTCGACCGCCATCTCCCACTTCGACAAGGTGCTGGAAAAGTCGCCCGCCAACGTTTTGGCACAGCTGTACCGGCAGGCGGCCGTCGACAGCCGAGGCGAGTCCGAATCGTCGGGCTGGCCGGGCTGGGTTCTGCCGGTGCTCATCGCCGTCGGCGTAGTGATTGTTGCCGGGGTTGTCCTAATGGTGGTATTGGTCCGACGAAGCAGGAACCGCCTGGTGTAGCGCGGAGTACCTGTGCCGGGGCCGGACCAGGAAACCGAACTGTCGCATGCGGTTCACCCCTGGCCGGCCCTCGTTCCGGTGACGTACGGGCCGAGTCGCGTACCGAGCATCACCAGCGCGAACCCCCAGGGCAGCAGGAGAGCAGCCAGGAGATCCAGCCATCCGCCGTTCGGCTGCGTGCCCAGGACCCACAGCACGGCCGCGTGGCTCAGGACGACCGCTATACCGCATGCCGAGAGGCGACCGATCATGTCTGCCGGCCGGCCGTCGAGATAGGGGTCGAGCTGTTCGGCCAAGACGACGAGTCCACTACTGATCAGGATCGCGGTCAGCACACCGACCCCGGGAAACCCGAAGTTACCGGCCTTCAGGTCCAACGGCGTACCAAGGCCCACCGCCGCCAGAACTGCGCCGAGCACGACCATGAGCGCAGCGGTCACGACAGATATCCGGGCCCGGAGTTGGCGCAACAGCCGGCCGGCAGCCACGAAGGTCAGGCAGGCCGGTACGAGGAACAGCCCAAGCGGCCCGGCGGTTACCGCCTCGGGTGCGAGGTAGGCAGCAGCCAGGCCCACGAGCCCGACGGCCCAGGTGGCGGCTGCCCCGAACCGCTCCAGCCAGCGGTGGGCGATCGCGAGTAGGAACAGTACGGAGACGAACCAGAAGGCCGAGAATGGACGTACCGCCGCGCTGCCGCCGTACACCGCGTCCTGGAAGGTGGTCGGTGCCAGGTCCCGCATGAACATGTCGGCCGCCACCAACATGAGGAACAGAAGCAGGAACCAGAGCAGGTACGGTACCCCCAGGGTCCGCCACCGTCGGCGCACCTCCGTGCGCACGGTACGTCCCGGGGTCCAGAAGTATCCGGTGAGGACGAAGAACAGTGGCACGTGCCAGGTGTAGATCGCGGCACGCGTGATGTCGTTGATCCAAACATGGCCGACGACGACTGCGGCGATGCCACCTACCCGGAGGAGATCGATTCCGGCGGAACGCGTGCCCACCGTTGTCGTCGTGTCCGTAACGGCCATGGCGGGCATCATCGCAGACAGCGATGATCGGATGTACCTTGCCCCGAGGTAGTTGATGATGGCGATCAGCGACCAATCCGACGAGCTGGCTGACTGGAACTGGCCAGCGGTCATAGGACGCGGTACATCGCATAGCCTTGCTACGACAAGCTGCCTGACCTGTGGAGGTTCGAGAGTGTTCAAGCCACTCTCTCCCGTGTTGCATCTCTGGTCCAGGTCTCGCATGCTTTGGTGCATCGTGGGGGCAGTCAGCCTTCTCTTGGGCTCCGTTGCCCTGCTGGCGTGGCGGGCACCGACGGAGGGAGTGCCGCAGGCTGCGGTGTCCCCGTCCACGGACGGGTCGCGACTGCCAGCCTTCCCGACAGACGACACGATGTGTGCGGCGAACGTGGCCAGCATGACCGAGTTCATTCCGATAACCGCGCTCGACCTGCCGGACCGGGTCGATGCGGGGGGCGACGTCCCGGCGTACGCGTTCGACCGGACCGCTCTGCTGGCCGGCGGGTTCGATCGGGTCGGATACTGCCTGGAGCTGACCGGGCCGGGCGGCGCGCAGTGGGTGTGGACCGCGATGGAGCCGTTTACCGCGGACGCGCGCCGGCTCGGCCTGCCGACTCGGGACGACCAAGTTGTCCGGCAACGTGTCACCGACCTGGAGGTCGCGTCCAACGTCAAGGGCCTGACCGTGGGCACCGGGCTTCAGGGCTATCTGGAGATGTGGCCCTACGCCTATCGCCCCGAAGCCTCCCGACAGGTCTCCGGGGCCTCGCCAAGTCGGTTCGACGCCGACGACGACATACAGGTGGGCAGGCGGTACGGGTCGTTCCAGGTACATCTGGTCGATCCTGCGTCGTCGTCGGGGGCGGCAGCGCAGACGGTATTGGCGGTCAACGGTTTCGCACGGGCCGCCTCGCCACTCTCGCTCGGTATCGGTACCCAGGCCGAGGGCCACCCGGACTGGACGTTGGCCGGTAACGGCGGCTCATTCACCAAGCGCCGGCTGACCGGTTATGCCCGAGCTTCGGTGCTCACCGTGACCGATCACCCTCAGCAACTCCAGCTCTATCCGAGGGACGCCGCGAACGGTGCCACGGTGCTCGTCTCCGGGAAGGTCACCGATTTACGGGTCAAAGCGGTGCAGTTGAAGGTCATCAGCGGCGCCGATGGGTGGGAACAGACCCTGCCGGTCACCGCCACCCGCATGTTCTCGTTCCGGCAACGTATCGTTGCCGAGCTGCGCGAGTACCGGTTCGAGTTGCGGGTGATCGGCGAGGGCGTCAGCCGTCGGGTCGGCCGGTGGGATGGGGTGGTGGCTGGGGACGTCTACGTCATCCAGGGCCAGTCCAATGCCGTGGCCCGTATGACGAAGGGCTCATCGGCCGCTGAGGAGTCGCCCTTCCTGCGTAGTTTCGGCTCGCCGGTGGCCGATCCGATCCTGTCGGAAGCCGACCGGAACTGGAACTATGCGATCGGTGACACGATGAACCAGCCCGGGGCGATCGGGCAGTGGGGGATCCGACTGGCCAATCGGATCATGGATACCTATCAGGTGCCGGTGGCCGTCCTCAACGGCGGGGAGAACGGCAAGAGGATCGCCTTTTTCCAGCGCCGGGATGCTGATACCGATGCCGTCGACACCAACTACGGCCGCCTGCTGCGTCGCATGACCGCCGCCAGTGTCAGTTCACACGTCCGAGGACTGTTGTGGTACCAGGGGGAGACCGACAACGACGATGCCGACGCGCATGTGGCGGGGGTCGGCGAGTTGCTGAAGGGCTGGCGCCGGGATATCGGCGCCGACGTCACCGGAGGCACTCGGTACTACGTCTACCAGGTACGTACCTCACCCTGTGCCGACAGCGACGCCGGAAAACTACGGGAGGCCCAACGACAGATGGGTGACCGGCTCGATGTGACGGTGTTGTCGACCAACGGTCTGTCCGGTCACGACGGCTGCCACTTCTCCTGGGAGCATGGCTACCGGGAGTTGGGCGATCACACCTTCGCCGTCGTTGCCCGCGACCTGTACCAGGGCCCCTCCAGTGGAGTGGCTCCGCCGAACCCCCGTAGCGCGAGCTTCGGTAACCCCGAACGTACCGAGATCGTCATCCAGTTGCGAGCCGACGACTCGCTGACCATCGCCCCCGGCGTCAATGCGGATTTCCGGATCAACGGCACCACGGTCGCGGTCACCAACGTGGCGTACGGTGTCGGCGGCCGGCTGGTTCTGACATTGTCTGCTCCGGCCCCGGACGCGTCCGGCGTGAGCTACCTCAGTCACTCCGGCCCCGGGCCATGGATCGTCAACGCGACCGGGGCCGGGTTGCTGACCTTCTACGACCTGCCGATCGGCGGGGGATAGGGGCTTTCCGAGCTGCGGGCAGGGGCGGCCGGGTCGATGGTCGGGACCGGATCTGGCATGACGGAGGCGGATCGGGTCAGCATCAGGGCAACGAAGATCCACGACAGTCCGTCAACCGACAGCGGGTTCCAGGCGACCTCGGTGAACGAGTAGACGATGAGTAGCACGAGCGGTGCCTTCGCGGAGAACGCCCGGCCGTCGAGGGCAGCCCCACGTAGCAGAGCGGTTGCCCAGAGGCCCCAGATCGACAGTGCGATCAGACCGCCGGCGAAGATGGCCAGGACATAGCCCGAATGGAAGAAGTGAGTGGGTGCCTCTCCGATGTCCCGAAGGTGATACCACTTCGATACGCCCACGCCGGTCGCCTTCATTTCGGCTATGTACTCGCGCGCGGTTATCCAGATGTTGCCCCGGTTGCTCAGGGTCGTCCTGGAGGCGCTCCAGGTCAGGTAGATGGCGAGCGCGAGAACGGTCAGCACCATCGTGCCGCAGATGGCGAGGTGCATGCGGACGTACTGCCGCCGCCGCTCCAGCAGGAAGCTGCCCAACAGCCAGACTGCGACGGCGGCGATGGCCAGGTAGCTGGTTCGTGAACCGGTGGCGACGACGATCAGTAGGCAGAAGGCTCCCACAGCCAGCAGTTCGGCTCGCCGCATCACACAGAGCGCAGCGACGAGGGTGAACGTCGCGAGCATGGCGATGTAGTTTTCCGAGTCGTAGAAGCTCTTGAACAGTCCCCCGGCGAGCGAGCACTTTTCGAGCTTTCCGGCGGTGCACGCCCGCCATGCCGAGTCGGACAAGACCGTCGGAATTGTCATGATCGAGAGGATGGCCAGCCCCAGGTAGGCCATTGCTCGTACGTTCAGCGGTGTACTGCCGGACATCAGGCCCACGGTGAGTAGCAGCAGCATGGCGGCGGCGTAGGCCACGATCCGCGACCCGTATAGCCCAGAGCCGACGATGCCGTCCACGCTGAAGCACCAGACAAGCAGCACTGCGGCCATCAGCCAGGAGAACCGCAGCCAGCCGTCGGACGGGCCGCGCAGGCTCGCTCGGCCGGAGAAGACCACCCAGGCCAGCAGACACAGCACGAGTAATCCGATGAGTGCGGAGCTGTGGTCCCCAGCGAGTACCGGCGCAGCGTTTGTGAGTACTGCGAAGCCGATGAGTGCGACGGTGGTAGAGCTGTCACCGAACGCGGCCACCACCTTCCGCCTGGTGGCGATCAGCCAGACAGCTATCGCGACACCGGCCGCCGTCAGCAGGAAACCGAAGAGGCTGACCAACTCAGGTCCTTTCCTTGATGGTCGCCGGGTGTTGTACCGGGACGGTCTCGGGGTGCGGCTGACGGCGGATGGCGACAGCGAGGCAACTCCAGAGCAGGACGCAGAGGAGCGCGTCGCAGAGCAGACTTGAGGCGATGGCGCCCTGCCAGCCGTATGCGGGGATGAGCCAGATGTTCAGCAGCGCGTTGACGACGCCGACCGCGATCTGGGCGATTGTCCGTCGGCCCTGCATCCGGCTTCCCGACAACGCGTCGGCGGCGAGGTAGTGGATCGACTTCAGGACCAGGAGAGCAGCCAGCCCCTGGAGGGCCACCTCGGCCGCCGCGAATTCAGGCCCGAAGACGTACGGCATGACCCAGGCGAACGCGACGAGCAGTAGGCATGCCGGAACGCTGAAGAGCAGATATCGCGGGAGCAGCCGGCGGGTCAGTTTGAACGCCGCACGCGGCCCGTCTCGGCCGGCCTCGAAGAACCGGGGATAGGCGATGGCCGCCATTGAACGGGCCGGGGTGTACGCGAAGTCGACCACCCGATACGCCGCAGCGTAGATGGCGGCACCCTCAGGTGTGCCCAGCTTCGAAAGCATGACCTTGTCGAGATCGTTGTAGACGGTCTGGGCCGAGAGACCGACGGCGAAGAGCATTCCGGATCGTGCCTGGGCGAACGCGCCACGGAAGTCCAGGTGGAACCCGCCCGATCCGCGCCGGCCGTGCCAGATCACCAACAGGCAGACGGCACCGGAGAGCAGAGCTGACGTCGTCGCCCACGTGTGCAACGCCAAGGGCTCCGGCGTCGACATCGCCAGTGCCAGCGCCCCGGCCAGTCGGACCACGTGTAGGAGGGCGGGGATCATCGAGGCGAGGAGCACTCGACCGCGTGCCTGGACCGAGGCCGCCACGACCTCGATCAAACGCCAGGCGACCAGGTCCGCGCAGGCGAGCCAGAAGAGGTCGAGAAAGTCCATCTGGCTTCCCCAGATGGCGACTCCCACGCCTGCTACCAGGCCGGCCGCGCCCAGCCCGACGATTCCGGACAGAAGCATGCCCCGGGCGAGATGCCGGGGCCACTCCGCCGGGGAGTCGGCATAGTTCTGGAAGATCAGGCTTGGTGCGCCGGCTGAGGCGAACGGGGATACCAGCGCGATGAGTGCGGTGACACCGACGAAGAGCCCGTAGGTGTCGATCTGCATCTCGCGTGCGAGCAATACGAAGAGTGCGCCCTGAGCTGCGGTGCGCAACAGGGTCCCGGTAAAGAACTTGCCGGACTTCTTTAGGAAGTTGTCGCCCTGGCCAACGAAGGGCAACCGACGTCGGGTCGGTTGAGGGGCAGGGGGTCCGTCGGCGTCTTTATGCCCTGCCGGATCTGCGGTTCCATGAGCGAGTGTCACCTGCGCAACGCCTCCACCCACTGGCGGCTAACCTCGGCGGGGTCGAGGGTGGCGCACCGCGTGTGCCAGGCCTTCTCGAAATCGGCCTGGGTGGGCCGCTCATCCCGAGTCATTCGCCGTACCGCATCCGCGAGCGTCGCTGGTGTCGTATCCGCAGCTAGGGTGCCAGGCACGAGGTTCGGAACGAGTTCGTCGAGGGCGGGCACCGGCAGGGCCGCGACGGGCAGGCCCGCCTCGGCCGCCTCGACCAGACTGAATCCGAACGTCTCGGCGCGGGAGGGGTGTACCAGCAGGTCAGCCTCGGCAAGGAGGGCTCGGACGCTCGGCACCCGGCCGAGGAACACGGTGCGGCTCTCCAAACCGAGCTCTCGCACCTGAGCCTGCAACAGCTCACGCTCCTCACCGTCGCCGGCGAGCGTCAGGTGGTAGTCATCCGGTAGCAGGGCCAGCGCTGAGAGTGCACAGGAGTGGTTCTTGTAGGGACGGAACGCCGCAGTCGTGAGGAGTTGGATCCGCGTGCGGTCGCTGACCTGGCGAGGCGCTACGAACTCGGTAAGCGGCATCGGGTTGGTGATCGTGATGACCGGTTGCCGGGGCATGAGCTGTCGGACGGTCTTCGCGACGCCGTTGGAGACTGCGACCACGAGTCTGGGGCGCAGCGTTCCGATCCGGGCGATCCGAGCGAGCGTACGCACCCTCCGGTCGATCCGGAGCCGCTCCGGCAGCATGGAGTGTTCCCAAGCAACGAAGCTCCTGCCGGTGCCGGCCAGCGCCGCACCGACCGGCACGGTCGCCCACAACCCGCTGGCGACGATCTCGACGTCCGCCGGCAGGTGCGGTAACCGTCGGCGTAGTGGCGGAACCGCCTCCATCAGGCGGGTGATGCGGGTGCCCACACCAAGGTGGTGAATTTCCAGATCGTCAAGGCCGGGTGGTACGGCCCGGGACAGTACGGTCGCGGAGACCTCCACGCCGTGCGCCCGCAGGCCCCGCATGAGGAGCACGGCGGCCCGTTCCATGCCGTAGAGGGGTTCCAGCTGCGGCAGTACGAAATGCAGGTGCATCAGGGAGCCTTCTGGGTGGGCCGGGGGCGGGCGGTGTCGGGGGTCCGTGACTGTCGCATCGCGAGGCGCTCAAGCGTGGCCCGAGGTACGAGTCCCAGGACGGCCAGTACGGCGTTGCCTGGAGACGGGGGGGAGTTGCGCCGAATGGCGTGCACCATCTCGCGAGCACCGTGCCAATCCCGAGCCTGGAGGGCATACCGAAGGGTCTGGGCGGCTACGAAGTCGGAGAACGTCTCCTTTGCCCACTTCCCTTCCCATCGCCTGGCCCACTCCCACGAGGTCCGCCAGTCGGCACGCGCCGAGATCGATCCGGGACTACCGACGGTGTAGATGGCGGTGGCCTCCTCGATCTGGACGATCCTGGCAGCCGGAGTGCGGGCCGCGCGAACCAGCCAGTCCCAGTCCTGATGGCGGGGCAGTGATTCGTCCCATCGGCACCTGATGGCGAGTTCCCGTGTTGTCAACAGGGTCGAGGTGGGCAACGACTGACGGCCGACGCCGAGGCGACGATGGCGGAAGAGATAGTCCTCGGGAAGGGTGCCTTCGGCGATCAGTTCCGCTGGCGCGGCTGTCGGCAGCGGATCGCCGCCGGCTTTCCGTTGCAGTATCCGCGACGAGACGATGGGCAGTTTGCCTGCTGCGGCCAGCCGTTCGGCGACTGGTAGCTGAGCTGCCAGCTTCGTTGGCAGCCACGCATCATCGTCATCTAGGAATGCGACGTGCTCGCTGGTGGAGTGGGCGACTCCGAGGTTCCGGGCGAACGAACCGCCCCTGCCGCCACCGGTAACCACGATCTCATCGATCTCCGCCCGTAGCTGCTGTACGGACGCAGGCACTTGCGCTAGGTCGCACACCACTACAATATGGACAGAAACCCCGTTTTGTGAGCGCGCGGAGAGTACCGCTTCCGTGATGCTGGTCCGGCCGGTCGTCGGGATTACGACTGATACGTTCGCCAATTGACTCTCCCCGCCTGCAGCAGTGCGTCGCGATAGGGTTGGCAGGTCGGACCTGTGTTGCGGTGCAGGTCGCTAACGGTCATTGCTGCGAAACAACTCCAGCACTGTGCGCACGAGCACCTTGACGTCCAACCAGAGCGACCAGTTCTCGATGTAGTAGTTGTCGAACCGTGCCCGGTCGGAGATTGGCGTGTCGCCTCGCAGGCCGCTGACCTGCGCCAACCCGGTAAGCCCAACCGGGACTCGGTGGCGCATTGCGTAGGTAGGGTACTCGGCGGAGAACTTCTCGACGAAGTACGGGCGTTCTGGTCGTGGCCCGACGACACTCATGTCGCCCCGCAGGATGTTCCAGAGCTGCGGCAACTCGTCTAGCGACGTACGGCGCATGAAGCGCCCGACCGGACCAACGCGTTGGTCGCTGGCAATCGACCATTTCGTCTGTGCCTCGTGGTCGTCAACCGGGTGCATCGAGCGGAACTTGATGATGTTGAAGAGTTTGCCGTCACGTCCCACCCGTTCCTGGTGGAAGAAGATCTGGCGGCCGCACTCCAGGAACGTGGCTATCGCGCAGAGCAGCAGGACCGGGCTCAGCAGAAGCATCGCCACGGCGGCGAAGACGACGTCCGACGCCCGCTTGAGCACCCATTGGGGTCCGGACAGCGTAATGTCGCCCACCCGGACGATCGGGATTGCACCGATGTGGTCGCCTCGGGAACGGGATCCCCAGAGCCGGGGCACCGCCCACAGATCGCAGCTCGCACTGCTCGGCCGGTGGAGAATCTCCATCAGGACCGGCTCCGGGCAGTTCGGCTGCGCGATTATGAGTACGTCGCAGTCGACCATCTTCACGAGCTGGTCGAGCTGGTCGAGAGTGCCGATCAGTGGGTTGGCGGTGGCCTGCTGCCGTGACACGACGTCAACGAAGCCGACGAATCGCAGGCCGTACTGAGGGTAGCGACGCAACAGTCGCGCGAGTTCCACCGCAGTCGGTCCGCTACCGATGATGATGGTGTTGTGCTCCACCCAACGACGCTTTCGAGCGACGATGGTGGCCTCCCGGGTCAGAGCACGCCCGAGGACGACCAGGGCGGCGGAGATGCCCACACCGCGGCTGAAGTCACCCATGTACTCTGCGGATTCGTGCCGCAGTGCGGCAATGATGGTGACCAGTGCTCCGGAGGCCAGCAGCCGGCCGCAGAGATTTGGTAACTCGTCGAGGATGCTCACGTGTCGGCGTGCTCGGTAAAGCCCGCCAGCCGCGAAGATGACAACGGTCAGCCCGGCCATCGCCAGGGTGCCGCGCCAGTGCTGGTGTATCAACAGCAGGGGAGCCAGCAGCGCGATGACGTCGACCGGGGCAGTCAGCATCCAGGCCCGCAGTTTGCGGGTACGTGTGGAGGCGCGAGAGCCGGCGTAGGGCAGTACCGTCGTCGTGTCCAGGCCCGGACGGATGCCGTTGGCCAGTCGATCGATCGGCTGGCCATGCTTTGGCTCGGCTCTCCAGCTTCCGTCTTCGCCCGGCGCTGTGTTCTCATCTGCTGCCGTGTTCTTGCCCGGTGCCGTGTTCTCGTCCGTGGTCGCACGTCGTGGCACCGGAATGGCGTGTCTAGTAGCCGCAGCGTCGTGCCCCATCGCTGGTGGCGTTGACATGCGTGGTCCTCCCCGTGGCTGCCTCGGACTGCTGTGGTGTGCCCGGGGCGAACGCAGGATACGACCAGTTCAGCCGAGCCAGCGCAGCCGGCATACCCAAATTCGGCGTGCTACCGCCCAGCTTTGAGGATCTCCGGCACCGCGTCCCGGCGTACGGCGTCGTAGAAGGTCTGCACCTTTTCGTCGTCGGCGAAGACCACGCTCTCGGTGCCGACTCGACCGGTGCCTCTGGTGGGGCTTGTCATGAAGGTCAGGTTTCCACCTCGCAGATGACGCAGTTTGGCGGCGATGTCCACCAGGGACAGCTTCTTGTCGACCGAGACGGCGCTTGAGACGGCCTGAAGGAAATCGTTCAGCTTGGCAGGGTTGGTGAGAAGTCCGCCGCTCGCCGCCTTGTCCAGGACTCCCTTGATCACCTGCTGCTGGTGCCGGATACGAGCGAAGTCCCCATCCGGGAACTGCTTACGCTGGCGTGAGTAGTCGAGCGCCGCCTCACCGTCCAACCGCTGTACGCCCTTCTTGTAGGTGCGGTACGGCGCATGGGTCGAGGTGAAGGTCTGTTCGGCATTGACGTCGATCCCGCCCAATGCGTCGATGATCTCAGTGAAGCCGGCGAAGTCGACCATCACGACGTGGTCGACTCGAACCTTGGTGAACCGTTCCACGGTCTGCACCATCAGGGGAACCCCGCCCCAGGCGAACGCGGCATTGATCTTGGCCGTTCGGCCGCCGTTCTGGCCATCCTTCGATCGGGGTATGTGCACCCAGGTGTCCCGGGGAATTGAAATCAATTGTGCGCTTTTCCGGTCTTGGGGAACATGCGCGAGGATGATGGTGTCGGTGCGGGAACCGCTCATTTCTTCCGGATCGCGGGAGTCGCTGCCGAGGATCATGATGTTCATGGCCTGCTCGGCCACGACCTGCGGGCGTTCCTCCTGAGGCAGCGCTTCGAAGGCGTCGACCCGCTCGATGTCCGACTCGACCGACCGGAAGTAGAGTCCGCCCGCTACGACGCCGCCCACGGCGAACAGCGCCAACACCAGTAGGCAGATGAGGGCGATCCGAAGCCCCCGGCGTCGGCGTGGCCGCCTATCCGTCGATGGCTCCACCGGTTCCACTGACTCCACAGCGGAGGGCCTGACATCGTCTGGGACGGCTGACTCGGCCTTAGCGGACTGTTGGCTCTGTTGCATACGGTGATCGTACTGACTATCCGATCGGTATCGGGCCCCCTGTCCAGATTGCTATCCGGAACCTGATTACCGGTCTTGTCGCCACTCTCCGACGACCTGCGGCAGCGTTCCCCTACAGAACTGATGCGAATATCCGTCCGGAATACCCGGTGTTCTCCCCCGTACGAGACAACCGGCGCCGGAAGACGGGCATTACGGCCGCCGGAGATCGTGATAAAACCATGGGGATGGATGTCTTGCGGTTCCGTCGCGCCCTTGCCCGTAGCCGGCTTGCCCCCGTTGCCGCCTTCCCCAAACGACTGTTGCGGGTCGCCCGCCACGATGCCCGGGTGCTGGGCGTCTCGGCTCGATGGCTGTTCACCTCCCGGGAACACCACAACTACACCTACGACCTGACCCGGCTCAGTCGGGAGCACCTCGCCTGGTTCGTCAGCCTGATCTGCGACGTACCGGTCAAGCAGGTCCGCGCCTATCTGGTCGAGATCGAATCCGACGACGTGCTGCGTACACACATCGAACGCGCCACGGCCGCCTCCGCCCGACGCGGCCTGGCCGACCGCCGGGTGCGCTACGCACGGCGGATCGGCTGGTACGCGATCGTGCGCGCCACCCGACCCGGGCACGTGGTGGAGACCGGCGTCGACAAAGGGTTGGGCACCTGTGTCCTCGCCTCGGCGCTGCTGCGCAACACCGCCGAGGGCGACCCCGGCCGGCTCACCTCGCTGGACATCAACCCGGAGGCCGGTTACCTGGCGCGGGCCGAGCCCTGGGCGAGCGTGGTGGACCTCGTCATCGGTGATTCCATCGCCTCGATCGCGGCGCTGGACCGGCCGGTCGACATCTTCCTACACGACAGCGACCACAGCGTCACCCACGAACGACGTGAGTTCGAGGCGATCGAAGCGAAGCTCGCCCCCAGCGCGTTGCTGCTGACCGACAACGTCACGATGACCAACGTGCTGGCCGAGCACGCCGGACGTACCGGCCGGCGGTTCCTGGCCTACCGGGAGACCCCGGTCCGACACTGGTTTCCCGGGGACGGGATCGGCGCCGCCTGGTGACCACGGTGGCATCACCGATGGCGTGCTGTGCGAGGCTTTGACCCATGCGAGTGGGGTCGATTCACACGTACCCGATCAAGGGGTGTCACCGGCTGGACCAGGACGATGCGCGGGTGCAGCCGTGGGGCCTGGCTGGCGACCGACGCTGGATGATCCTCGACGAGGACGGCGTCGGCGTCACCCAGCGCGAGACCACCAGGTTGACCACCCTTCGGCCGCAGTCCCGGCCCGGCGGCCTGGAGCTACGGGCCAGTGGGTTCCCGACCGTGGAACTGTCCGACCCGGTCGACGGAGACCCGGTCGAGGTCCGGGTGTTCCGGAGTCAGACGCCGGTGCCGGCCCGGCGGGCCGGAGCGCTGGCCGACCAGTGGCTCAGCGAGTTGCTCGACCGCAAGGTACGACTCGTCTGGCTGGGCGACCCCACCGTCCGCCACGTCAACCCGAAGTACGCCGAGCCGGGTGACCCGGTCAGCTTCGCCGACGGCTACCCCGTGCTGCTGGCCAACACCGCCTCGCTCGACATGCTCAACGGTTGGATCCAGGAAGCAGGCAGTGCCGAAGGGCCGGTGCCGATGACCCGGTTCCGGCCCAACCTGGTGATCAGCGATGCCGATCCGTGGGCCGAGGACGACTGGCTGGGCCGGCGACTACAGATCGGTAGGGTGATCTTCCGGGCGGTCAAGGCATGCGACCGATGCGTGGTCACCACCACCGACCAGGAGACCGGTCAGCGAGGACGGGAGCCGCTACGGACGTTGGCCCGGCACCGCAACGTCAACCAGGACCTGCTCTTCGGCCTGAACCTCGTCCCCGAGCGGGCAGCCGCCCCGGCCTCCCGCCCCGTCGACAACGCGGACTCTCACACCGACCTGGGCTCCCACGCCGTCGACGACCTGGGCTCGCTTACCGTCGGCGATCTGCTGACAGTGCTGGACTGAGTGTCCAGCGGCAGTGCTGGACTGAGCATCAGCTGGTGCCGCTGGGCCGTGCGGTGGTCCGGTTCAGCGGCAACCACATCAGGATCTCGTCCCGCTCGTCGTCGGCACCGACCCGCAGCGCTCCGGGCAGTCGGCCGACCTCCTTGTAGCCGCACCGGTCGTAGAACCGCTCCAAGCCGTGCCCACCCCGTACGGTGATGTGCAACGCCTCGTAGCCGAGCTGCGGGCCGAGCCGCTCCGCCTCCCGCATCAGTGCTACCCCGTAGCCGTGCCCCTGGCGGCCCGGGTGCACCATCACCCGCTTCAGGACGCACCAGTGCGCGGTGAGGGCGAACCGGTTGCTGACGAAAAAGAGCATCGCGACGAGCTGCTCGCCCTCGTAGCCGACCAGTAGCCGGTCCGGTCCGTCGGTGACGCCCGCGAACGCCCGCTCGGCGACCGGTCGTACGTCTTCGGCGGTGACCGGGGCGACGAAACCGACGGCGCCACCGGCATTGGTGGCCTCCACCCACAGCGTCACTATCTGTCGACGCAGCTCAGGGGTGAGTACGGGATCGAGCACGAAACGCAGGGCCATGCCGCCAATCCTGACCGGAACTGGGCTGCCCTGACCCGTTACCGTCGGTCATGGTGACGGTGATGACACTTCAGCGGCCTGCTGAACTTGTGCGGGAGGGGGGAGTCGAACCCCCACGCCCGAAGGCACAGGAACCTAAATCCTGCGTGGCTGCCATTACACCACTCCCGCTGGCGGTACTGAGTCTAGAGCGTCGTTCGGCGACCGTGCTCAGGCCCGCCGTACGAAGGATGTTCGAGATCGTTCCGTGACTTATCGGCGGTCCATCGGGCATCTGGTCCCGTAGTTGGCGGGCGATGCGTTTCGGGCCCAGGTCGGGATGGGCCAACGCGTAGGCGATCACCCGGTCCCGGTGTGCTGCCGAGCGCCAACCGCGGCCACCCCGCCGGGGCCGGACAGAGCCGGTTTCGACCAGTCGTCGCCGAAGCCGATAGATGTGATTACGGTGACAGCCAATCAGCCGGGCGGCCTCGACACAGGTGAGCTCGCGGCGATCCACCTGCTCGATCACCTCCCGTACCCGCTTTTCGTCGGGTCGCAGGTGGTTGTCTGTCGCCGCCGTCTGACCACCGTCTGATTCTGGTGCCGGGAGGCCGAAGGAACGACGGTTACGACCGGCGTAGGTGGGCGTCTGACTGTGGCAGTTGGGGCAGAGCAGCCGCAGGTTCTCCAGTCGGCAGTCCCAGAACTCCCCGTTCACGTGATCGACCTGCAAGGTCAATGGCCGGCTGTTCCACGACGGGCCGGTGCCGCATCCGACGCATCGGACTGGTATTCCACTCTCCGCCAGCGCCCGCCGCAACAGGTCCGGATGAGCGCGACGGCGGTTTCGGTCACGGACTATCAGCACCTCGGCCGGGCTCAACCGCCGACCGCTCGGACGCCCCCGGTGGTGCGCCCGGCCGAGGAAATGGGAGGTGTCGATGCCGGCTGCGTCGATCCGTCGTCTCAGATGGGCATGGGATCCACCGTTTTGCGTTAGCCCGAGGTAGCGCAGGACACCAGCCATGCTGTCGGAAACCGCGACGGCTGCCCGGAGCGTCTCGGTGGAATACCGCACCGCCATTGCCGGACCATATCGATGGGGTACGACAGGTCCCGCATACTCAGTCCAGGCCGAGGTCCCGGCGCAACTTGGCGACGTGACCGGTGGCCTTCACGTTGTAGAGCGCCCGTTCGATCTTCCCGTCCGGGTCGATGACGAAGGTGGAGCGGATTACCCCGGTCACGGTCTTGCCGTACAGCTGCTTCTCGCCGTAGGCGCCGTAGGCGGTCAGCACCGACTTGTCGCCGTCGGAGACCAGCGGGAACGTGATCGCGTCCTGCTCGCGGAACTTGGCGAGCTTGGCCGGGGTGTCGGGGGAGATGCCGACCACCTCGTATCCGGCGGTCCGCAGCGAGGTGAGCGAGTCACGGAAGTCGCACGCCTGCTTGGTGCAGCCCGGGGTCATCGCGGCCGGGTAGGCGTAGAGGATCACCGTACGGCCCCGCAACGCGCTCAGGGAGAGCGTCTCGCCCGTGTCGGTGGGCAGCGTGAAGTCCGGTGCGGTGTCGCCGGGCGCGAGGCGGGTCGGTGCGGTCATGGCAGTGACCCTACCGCCGGCATTGACACGGCCGGCCCGGTCCCCGCCGCAGTCGAACTTGAAACGGTCACGGAGCGGTGTCGCGGCAGATGTCCCGATGGGCAACATGCTGCCAACTCTTGGCAACAGCAGTCGCCGATGAATAGGCTGTTGCGGCCGGCGGGACCCTCCTCGCCGACGGACGTGGGGAGGTGGAGTGGAAAGTCTGGCGATGCACATCTCGAACGGGATCATCAACGGTCCCGTCGCTGCGGTGTTCGCGGCGTTCGCACTCGTGGTGCTCGCGTACTGCGTGATCCGCGGGCGTGCCGACCTGGACGACCGGCTGGCACCCATGGCCGGCCTGGTCGCGGCCTTCATCTTCGCCGTCCAGATGCTCAACTTTCCCATCTTCACCGGTGCGGTCAGCGGTCACCTGCTCGGTGGTGCGCTCGCGGCGACGCTGGTCGGCCCCTGGGTCGGCGCGCTCTGCGTGGCGGTGGTGCTGGTGGTCCAGGCACTGGTGTTCGGCGACGGCGGAGTCGCCATGCTGGGGCTGAACATCACCAACATGGCGATCCTCGGTACGGCCGCCGCGTATCTGCTGATCGCGCTGCTGGTACGGATCCTGCCCCGTACCCCGGCCGGGGTGTCGATCGCCGCGTTCGTCGCCTCGGTGGTCAGCGTGGTGGTCGCCTCGCAGGGTTTCATCCTGCAGTACTGGCTGGGCGGCACCACGGACGTCGGCAGCACCCTCGGTGGACTCGCCGGCACCATGGCCGGTGTGCACCTGCTGATTGGCATCGGTGAGGGGCTGATCGCGGCCACCACCGTAGCCACCGTCGCGAAGGTACGCCCCGACCTGGTCTACGCCCTGCGCGCCCTCCGGCCCGTGCCGGCGGCTGCGTCCGTACCGACTCCGGGAGGTGCCCGGTGACGAAGCGTTCCTGGGGATTCATCGGCGGCGGACTACTCGTCGCCCTGCTCTTGGCCGGGGTGGTCAGCAGTTTCGCCTCGCCGCACCCCGACGGTCTGGACTCGTCGTTGCGCGACGGCTGCACCTTCGACGCCGACGACAACATCACCGGCGGCAACTGTCCTGCCCAGGCAGCCAAGGACCATGAACTCGCCGACCTGCCGTTGGCCGACTACGGGGTGAAGGGAATCGACAACGAGTACCTGTCGACCGGGCTGTCCGGGGTGGTCGGCGTACTGGTGACCTTCGCGGTCGGGGGCGGGATGTTCTGGCTGGTCCGTCGGCGGCCGACCAGGGCCGGTGCGGGGGCGGGCACGCCCACCAACCCGGCAGGCTAGGCAGACCGACATGAGTGCCGGGCACGCGCACGTTCTCTACCTGGACCGGACCTCCCCGGTGCATCGGCTTCCGCCCGAGGTGAAGATCACGGCGATGGTGGCCTTCACCCTCGCCGTGGTCGCCACCCCCCGCGAGGCACTCTGGGCGTTCGGCGGGTACGCCGTACTCGTTGTGGCGGTGGCGGCGCTGGCCCGGGTCGGCCCTGGCTGGCTGCTCACCCGGTCGCTGATCGAGTTGCCGTTCGTGTTCTTCGCCTTCGCCCTGCCGTTCCTCGGCACCGGCGATCGGGTCGACTGGCTGGGCCTGCACCTGTCCGTCGACGGGCTCTACGGCGGCTGGAACATCCTGGCCAAGGGCACGCTCGGCGTACTGGCATCGTTGCTGCTGGCCGCGACCACCACGATGCGGGACCTGATCGTCGGCCTGGACCGGTTGCGGTGCCCGCAGATCATCACCCAGATCGCCACCTTCATGCTGCGTTACCTCGACGTGCTCGTCGGCGAGGCGCGTCGGATGCGGATCGCGCGGATCTCGCGGGGTGACGACCCGAGGTTCCTGTGGCAGCTACGCGGGTTCGCGGCCGGTGTGGGCACGCTGTTCCTGCGGGCTTTCGAGCGTGGCGAGCGGGTCTACCTGGCCATGGTCTCCCGGGGCTACCAGGGCCGGATGCCGGCGGTCTGGCGCAGCGCCGGCGCGGCCACCATCAACCAGTGGCTGACCGCCGCGACCGTCCCGGCCGCCGCGATCACCATCGCCGCCGTCGCAGTCGGAGTGTCATGATCGAGTACGCAGACAGCAGCCCTTCGCTGGACGTACGTGGGGTGCGTTTCGCCTATCCGGACGGCCGGGTCGCCCTGCACGGGGTGGATCTGACCGTGCCCCGGGGTGGCCGGGTGGCCCTGCTCGGCCCGAACGGTGCCGGCAAGACCACGCTGGTCCTGCACCTCAACGGGATCCTCGTCCCCACCGAGGGGACGATCTCGGTCGGTGGCCTGACCGTCGACCGGGACCGGGGGCGGCTGGCGGAGATCCGGCGTCGGGTGGGCATCGTCTTCCAGGATCCCGACGATCAGCTCTTCCTGCCCACGGTTGCCGAGGATGTCGCGTTCGGCCCGGCCAACCTGGGGCTACGCGGTGCCGAGTTGGCCGCCCGGGTGGACGAGGCGCTGGCGGCGGTCGGTATGACGGAGCATCGGGACCGGGCCCCGCACCACCTGTCGTTCGGGCAGCGTCGTCGCGTCGCGGTCGCCACCGTACTCGCCATGCATCCGGAGATCCTGGTGCTCGACGAGCCGTCGTCCAACCTCGATCCGGCGGCGCGCCGGGAACTGGCCGAGATCCTGCGCGGGCTGCCGGTGACCCTGTTGATGGTCACCCACGACCTGCCGTACGCGCTGGAGTTGTGCGACCGGGCGGTGATCCTCGATGAGGGTCGGATCGTCGCCGACGGGTCAACCGTCGACCTGCTCGTCGACGACGCGCTGTTGGCCCGGCACCGGTTGGAGTTGCCCGCCGGCTTCGATCCCCGGTTGGTCGCCGCGTCCGGCGGCGCGTAGCCGCAGTACGCCGGCCAGGCCGACCCCGGCGCCGGTCACGATCATCAGGGCGATCAGGACTCGAGCCGAGGTGGCCGGCCACGGCACCGGGGCGACGGCGCGGGCAAAGACGGCAGCGTTGGCCACCCCGCCGAAGAGAGCCAGGCAGGAGCCGGCCAGGGCCAGCGCGAAGTCGGCGGCCGGCCGGCGGGCCAGGGCGTACGCGGCGGCAGCGACCGCGCCGAGGCCGGCGAGCATGGTCCAGGTCTGGGTGGTGAGCAGCCCTTGGAGCATTGTCCCGAGGCTGGTCGACCCGGCGTCGATCTCCCGTCCGATGGCGAAGACGACCGCACCCACGCCGCCCAGCACCGCCAGTACGGCCAGCGCCACCGTGCCGATCCGGCCGACGGGGTTCGTACCGGTGGCCGTGTCGGTGGCCGTACTGGCGGCCGTGTCAGCGGTCGTATCAGCGGTCGTATCAGTGGTCGAGCGGAACGCCAGGCCCAGGAATGCCACCATGCCGGCGGTCAACAGACTGACCGCCCACCACATGAACGGGCTCGGCGGCGGCACCCAGTCCAGGGTGCCCCGGACCTGCACCGTTCCCGAGCCGTCCCGCAGCGGTACCGTCCAGTCCCGGATCCGATGCTCCCGGCTCGGGTCGGCCTGGACCGGCTGGGGCAGACCACCCTCCCGCCACTGGGTGCGTTGGTCGTGCCAGCGGGCCACCGGCTCGTCGGCGATCAGCTGCCAGCGGGGTGCTGCGGCCGGGTCGGCGTTGGCCGGTGGCACGGTGTCCCCGGCCAGGGTCCGGTTCAGGTACGTCGCCGGGGAGTTGACGTTCTCGAACACCCCCTCCGGCCGTACCTCCAGGTAGGGCTCGCCGGAGTAGCCGAGCACCTCGATGGTGTGACCGGTCCGGTTGATCAGTTCCAGTCGGGCACCGGCTTCGATGGCCCGGACCGTGAGCCCGGGTACAGCCGGCGTGACCTCGGTGACCTCGGTGCGGTAGTCGGTGCCGTCCGGAGCGTCGGCACCGTGGGCCCAGGCGGGAGTGGTGAGGGTGAGCGCCCCGACGAGGCCGGCGAGCACGGTCAGCAGGAGCCGACCGCTCGACCCGTACCGGCTCGCGCCGCCTGCCGCTGTCGCGCCGCGAAGGCCGATCCGCCACACCCTCAAAACCCCCTGAAGACTACTTGTTGGCCGCTGCCACCGCCGCCGTGATCGCCTCGGCGCTGGTATCCACCCGCTTGCCCGCGACCAGCACGGTCGGCGTCTGGTTGATCTGCGCCTTGGCCGCCGCGTTGGTGACGTGCTGGGTCCACGGCTTGTACTTTCCGTCCCGGACACAGGAGCCGAAGCTGTCCTTGTTCAGCCCGACCTCGGCCCCAATGTTGATCAGCTCGGTGTCGCTCAGGCCCGCTCCTCCCTCGGGTGGCTGCCGCTCGAACAACACCTTGCTGAACTCCCGGAACTTACCCCCCTCGGCGGCGCAGGCGGAGGCGGCCGAGGACCGGGTCGAGTAGTCGGTGGTCGAGTAGCGGTCGAGGTAGGCGACCGGACGGTAGATGATCCGAACCTTACCCTCGGCGACGAGTTGGTCCATCGTGCCGCCGATGCGCTGCTCGAACTGCCCGCATCCCGGGCAGATGAAGTCCTCGTAGACATCGACGGTGACCGGCCCGGAGCCCACCGCGATGCCGGTGCCATCTTCGATGGCTCCCGGTGGGGCGGTGTATTCGCCGCTCTGCTGGCTGGCGTACACCCCCCAGCCGATCAAGCCGGCGATGACCAGCGCCGAGACCGCGATCACCGAGGTCCACAGGGTGCGCTTCCGGCGCCGCTCCCGGGCGAGTTGCTCGCGTACCACCCGGGCGGCGGTGCGCTGCCCTTTACGACTGCTCATCTTTCTCCTCCGGAAGGTGTCCACCGGCCAGCCAGGCGTCGATGGACAGCGGTGTGCGTGGCCAGCTCAGCAGGATTCCCGCGAGGATCAGGAAGCCCACGTCTCGAAGGATCTCCGTCCCGTACTGCGGGTTCTGCCCGGCGGCCAGCTCCCCGCCCCCGCCGAAGCAGCCGCAGTCGATGTTGAGGCCGCGGGACCAGGCGGAGACGATGCCGGCGATGAAGACCACCAGCAGCGCCGTGGAGATCCCGGCAGCAAGTCGGGTGGCCAGCCCGGCGAGCAGGAGTACGCCCAGGGCGATCTCCACCAACGGCAGCGCCGCGCCCACCACCATCGCCAGGTCGTACGGCATCACCTGGTAGGCGTTGACCGCCCGGCCCGAGCCGGCCAGGTCGCCGACCTTCGAACCACCCGCGGCCAACCACACCGCAGCCAGCCCGAGTCGGGCGGCCAGGCCGATCCAGGGCAGGGCGCTACGCCATCGGAAACCGCGGCCGGTCGCGAGAGTCACGGTCATTAGTCGTGCCGATCTCCAAAGAAGTTCCGGCTGTGCCAGGTCTCACTGTGCCGTCTCCACCACACTCGGTGGCCCGGTCGGGGGACCCGAATCGACCGGGCCGGCGGGCCCCTACCGGATCGGGTCCAGCGGCCCTGGCCCCGGCCGGTTGTCGGCGCGTATCGTCGATCGGCTCAGCCGGCCGGTGGTCACCGTCCGGATCGGCCGGCCTGCCTGTTCCGCCGTCCGGATCGGCCGGCTTGTTCGGCCGGTCGAGGGTCAACTGGCCAGCGCGTCGCCGACCGCTTCGACCAGCTCGGCCCGGGCCCGGGCCACCCGGGACCGGATGGTGCCGACCGGCACCCCCTCCACCAGGGCCGCCTCCGCGTACGACAGTCCCAGTACCTGGGTGAGCACGAACGCCCCCCGCCGGTCGGCCGGCAGCCGGCGCAGCAGGTCCGCAGCCCCGAGCTGCCCGGCCGGATCGGGGTACGGATGGTCGGTGTGCGCGTGGGCGGTCAGCCGCTCATCGAGCCGTCGCCGCCGGACCACCGTACGGAGATGGTCGGCGCAGGCCCGACGGGCGATGCCCAGCAGCCAGGTACGGGCACTCGACCGCCCCTCGAACGAGGGTAACGCCCGAAAGGCCCGAAGGTAGGTGTCCTGCGTAAGATCGTCGGCACTGTCCGGATCGACCAGTGCGGCGGCGAACCGCCACACCTCGGCCTGGGTCACCCGTACGAAGGCCGCCTGCGCCACCGGATCCCCGTCCCGGGCCGCCAGCGCCCAGTGCGTGGCGGTTTCCAGCGCGGAGCCGGCCGCATCGGCCGGGTCAGCCACGAAGTCACGCTGGGCGGGGATCACGGCAACCCAGGGTACGCGGCCAGCCCGGGCCTGGGCGTGCGGTTCCTGACCTGCCATTTTTCGCCCTGAACCGGGGAACTTTTTCCACCATCGCACCGACTACCCAGTCATGACATGCGACAGGGTGCGAATCGCGTTGTCCGCCCGGCTCGACGGGGAGGACCCGCAGGCCCCGACGACCGTGCTGGACGGCCACCTGACCAGCTGCCTGGCATGTCGGACCTGGCTGACCCAGGCCGAACAGGTCACCCGATTGGTCCGGGTACGGCCGGCCGAGGTCCCCGACCTCACCGCCCAGGTGCTCGCCGCGGTCGCCGCCGATCCCAAGGCCGCCGCCGCCCGTAACCGGCGGACCGACACGGTGTACGGCACCCGGCAGATCCTGCGTGTCGCCGTGGCGGTGGCCGCGGTGGCGCAGCTCGCCGTTGCGCTGCCGATCCTGCTCGCCGGGTTCGGCGTCGGCGTCGACCCGCACGTCAGCCGGGAGATGGCCTCCTTCGACGTGGCGCTCTCGGTGGGCTTCGTGCTCGCCGCCTACCGACCCGAACGGGCCCAGGCGTTCGTACCGGTCGCCTTCGTGTTGGCGGTCTGCCTGGCCGGCACCAGCATCGTCGACATCGCCAACTCCACCACCGCCCTGGTGCACGAGATCGGGCACCTGGCCGCCGTGGCCCAGGCCGGGCTGCTGTGGGCGTTGGGCCGGGTCAACCGGCGCACCGACCCGCCACTGGCCGCCGCCATGACGACGGGCCGCGGGTGACCCGAGGTCGCGCGGCAGCCGCCGGTTCGGCGAGCATGTCGGGCATGACTGTCGCGAAGAATCGGTGGCCCGCGCGTGTCGCCGCGACCTTCGGGCTCCTGGTGATGGCGCTCGCCCTGCTGGTTGTGCCCGGTACGCCGGCCAGCGCGCACGCGGTGCTGGCCAGCAGCAGCCCGGTCCCGGACACCGTGCTGTCCAGCGCCCCCACGGAGGTGGTACTCACCTTCACCGAGCCCGTCCGCCAGGTTCCCGGCAAGATCCGGGTGCTCGGGCCGGACGGGTCCCGGGTGGACCGGGGCGAGCCGAAGTTCGACGGCCCGGTGGTCAGGATCCCGGTCGACCCAGGCGGAGCACGTGGGACGTACCTGGTCAGCTACCGGGTGATCTCCGCGGACAGTCACCCGGTGGCGGGCGGCTACACCTACTCGGTCGGGGCGCCGAGCACTCCACCGGCGGACAGCGACACCGGCAGCGCCGTGGACCCGGTGGTCGCCGTGGCGGTGCCGGTGGCGAAGTACGTCGGCTACATCGGCCTGGTCCTGCTGGCTGGTGTGGTGCTGGTGCTCAGCCTGCTCTGGCCGCAGCGACTGTCCCGGCACCGGGCGGCTCGGCTGGCCTGGACCGGCCTCGGGATGGTGGCCTTCGCCACCCTGGCCGGTCTGTGGCTACAGGTGCCCTACACCAACGGCGGCGGTCTGTTCAGCGTCGACGGGAGCGCCCTGGGCGACGTGCTGGGCAGCCCGTTCGGCGCGGCGCATCTGGTGCGACTGGGCATCCTGGTGGCGATCGCCATCCTGCTGCGTCCGCTGCTCGCTGGCCGGTCCGGGCGGGTCGACCAGTGGCTGCTGGTAATCCTGGGCCTCGGTGCCCTGTTCACCTGGCCGATCGCCGGGCATCCAGCGGCGTCACCCGTTCCCTCGGTCTCGGTGGTCGTCGATGCCGTCCACCTGGGCAGCATGGCGATCTGGTTGGGCGGGCTGACCATGCTGGTCGCCGTCCTGTTGCGCCAGGCAGACGAGCGGGAACTCGCCGCGATCATGCCGGTCTGGTCCCGCTGGGCGACGGCTGCCGTCTCCGCCCTGGTGCTCGCCGGCACCGTGCAGGCCCTGATCGAGGTCGGCACCCCGGCCGCCCTGGTGTCCACCCGGTACGGCTGGTTGCTGCTCGCCAAGGTGGGACTCTTCGCCCTGGTCATGGCGGTGGCCGCGTACTCCCGGCAGTTGGTACGGCGACGGGCCGCGGCCGACCAGCCGGGTCGGATCCGGCGGGCGGTCTGGGCCGAGTTGGGGATCACTGCGGTGATCCTGGCGGTGGCGGCAGCCCTGGTACAGACCACACCGGCCCGGACCGCCGACGCGGACGCGCCCGGCGGCGGCACGATCGGCTACTACGCCACCACGTTGACCAGCAATCTCTACAGTCTCGAACTGGTGGTGGACCCGGCCGAGATCGGCAGCAACACCCTCCACCTGGATGTCTTCACCCCGGACCGGAAGCCGCTGCCGGTGGTCGAGTGGCGGGTCACCGCCGCCCTGCCGGCCCAGGGGATCGAACCGATCGAGGTTCCGCTGTTGCCGCTCACCGACAACCACGCGACCGGGGAGATCAAACTGCCGACCCGGGGGGACTGGCAGTTGCGCATCACCGTCCGGACGTCCGATATCGACCAGGCCACGGTGACCGCCACCGTACCCATCAAGTAGCAGAGGTAGGTTCGCAATGATCCGTCACCGGCGTACCGCGGCAGCCGCGGTTGCTCTCGCCATTGGCGCTGCCGCCACCGGCGTACTCGGGTTCGCCGCGCCGGCGTCCGCGCACGTGTCGGTCAACCCCAAGGAGGCGAACCAGGGCGGATACGCCCGGGTAGCGTTCCGGGTGCCGACCGAGAGTGACTCCGCGTCCACCACCAAGGTGGAGATCAACCTGCCGGAGAACGCTCCGATCGCGTCGGTGACCACCATGCCGGTGCCCGGCTGGTCGGTGGAGGTCGAGAAGCGCAAGGTCGACCCGCCGTTGGAGGTGCACGGCAGCCAGGTCAACGAGGCGGTGTCGAAGATCACCTGGACGGTGACGGACGAGAACGCCGCGGTCAAGCCGGGCCAGTTCCAGGAGTTCCCGGTCTCGATGGGGCCGCTGCCGAAGGTGGACAGCATCGTCTTCAAGGCGTTGCAGACCTACTCGGACGGCAACGTGGTGCGCTGGATCGAGGAGCCGACCGCCGGCGGGGAGGAGCCGGAGCACTCGGCACCGGTACTGAAGGTCACGGCACCGGATGCCCTGGCCACCAGTGGCACCGCGTCTTCGGCAGCTGACGCGAAGGTCGACGACGAGGACGGGTCGACCGGTGTGGCGTTGGGGCTGGGCGTCGCCGGTCTGGTCGCCGGTGTGGCCGGGCTGGTGCTCGGTGGGCTGGCGTTCGCCCGTACCCGGCAGGCGGCGGCACCGCCGACCAGCTGATCGTCAGTTTGCGCTGCCCCTGATCGTCAACCTGCGCTGTCTCCGATCTTCGTTCTGTGCTGGCCCGCCGGACATTCCGGCGGGCCAGTTCCGTTTTGCGGCATTGTCTTGCTAAATCGTCCGTGTTCGGGTGGTTTCTCTCTGTATGGTCGTCGAGGTACTGTGACCAGGAGGGAAGACGCGGATGCGGTTCGGGCGCGCCATAGTTGGCATCCTGTTGCTGATCATCGGGCTGCCGGGGCTACTCGTCGGCGGCGCACTGTGGATGGTGCTACAGCACCGGGACGACAGCGGTGCGTTCAGCGCGAGCATGGAAAAGTTGGACACCCCCGGGTACGCGGTGGTCGTACCCGATCTGGCCGCGCTGTTGTACCGGGATGCCCCGTTCACCAGGGCCGATCAGGGTCTACTGCGGCTCACCGCACAGACCCCCGACGGAGCGGTCTTCCTCGGCCTGGCCCCCGCCAACACGATCACCGACTACCTCGCGGAGACGCCGTACGTGGCGATCGACCGGGTGGCGGTGACCCAGGGCCCGCTGCCGGTACGGGTCAAGCCGGTAATGCCGGTACAGAGCAGCCTGCCAGGTCCAAACACGAGCCCGGCGTTCGGTGACGAGCCGTTGATCGAGCCGCCCCAGGCCCAGTCGTTCTGGGTGCAGCGGGGATACGGGACGATTGACATCGACCCCTCCGCCCTGCGTGACCAGCAGCTCAGTCTGGTGCTGATGCGCTCCGACGCCGAGCCCGGCATCTCCCTGGATCTACGCGCCGAGGTACGCACCGCATGGCTGGATCCGATCGCCTGGGGGTCGCTCGCCGCTGGCGTCGTGTTGACCACGCTCGGGATCGCGGTGCTGGTCTGGCGAAGCCGCCCCCGTGAGGTGGTCTTCGTGGTCGAACCGGACCAGGTGCCGCTGTTGGCCGCCCGAGTCGGCGTCTCCTCGTTGGCCGAACTCGGCCGGGCAGGGCGGGCACGGGGAACTGTGCCAGTCCTCGAAGGCTCTCGTGGCGTTGATGACGGCCTTCGTGCTGTCGATGATGACCCTGTCGCTGGTGGTGACCGTTTCTTCGACGGCGAGCTTGCCGAGGATTCTGTCGCCGACGTAGTCGATGGTGGACCGGCGGAACTGATGCCACCCACCTGGCCGGTGGAGACGGTGGAGACGATGCCCGTCCAGCCGATCGAGCCGGCACTCATCCCGGGATCCCGGCCGGTCACCCTGGCCGACATGGTGCCCTACCTGCCGGCAGGGGCAGAGCGGAATCGGCAGCTGGGGAGCGCTCCGCCGGTCCGCTTGGCGCTTTCCTGGCCGTCCCAAACTCCCGGCCAAGTGGCCCCGGCCCCGGCTGTTCAAGCCGCGCCGGCACCAGCTGCTCAGGCTGCCCTGGAGGCGGCCGCTCAGGCAGATCCGGTACCTGTAGCCGCCGTTCCGGCCGCCCCGGCACCTGCTCAGGCTGCACCTGCTCAGGCTGCACCGGCACCTGCGCCCGCTGCCCTGGAGGTGGCTGCTCAGGCTGCCTCGGTCCCGGTTGTTCAGGCAGTGCCGCTACCCGTTGCACAGGCTGCGCCGGCACCTGCACCGGCCCAGGCAGGGCCGAACGACCCGGCCCGAGCCGGTGTGGAGGCGGTCGCCCGACCGGTGGCGAACCGGCTGAAGGGATGCCGGACCGTAGGCGAGCAAGCCACCCCGGAGATTGCCCCGGCTGTGTCAGCTCCCCGAGACCCGTTGGCCCGGCGAGCCGTGGGAGTCGCGGTGGCACAGGGCGCGTCCGTCGCTGGTGGTGGACCGGAGCGGGTCGCCGGCAACCTATTGGCTGAGGAGACGGCCGATGAGGTCCGGCGGCGCAACGATGCCAAGCAGGAGGCGCCGACCGGCCCCGGATGTCCCTGACTCGGTGTCTCGACGAGGCGTCTCGACCCGCTGTCTCGGCCCGGTGCCGAGGGCTGTCCCAAGCGCGTTGACCCAAGCGCGTTGACCCAGGCGAGTGGTGCTCGTGACCCAGGCTGAGTGGTGCTCCGTGACCCAGGCGAGTGACCTTCCGCGAGTGGCCCTCCGCGAGTGGCCCTCCGCGCTGCCGACACGGAGGGCCACTCTCACCGGGGGATCGGTGCACTGAAGGGATGTCTCGGGAGGGATGTCTTAGGTTGTTGGCACCAGATTACCCGCGATGAGGAGAGTCGGGTAGATCTGTCCATTTAGCGCAAGTTCGACCATTGGCTACCTTAGCCCGTCGCCGGTACGGTGACCGTCTTCGGCGATGGGGCGGTCTCGCGTCGGATCGGCAGTACGACCAGCAGCAGCAGCGCCAGCAGCACGTACATGTTGCGCAGGACGAACTCGACGGGCGAGTTGGTTCGCTCGGCGGCCACTCCCCAGTCGTAGTACGAGACCACCCCGTAGGCGATGCAGACGTACACCACGGCGGCCAGGACCAGTAGGGGCGTCCGACGCTCCCGCCCGACCCCGCTCAGCCCCGGGCCCAGTGGCCCAGATGGCTCCTGAGCCGGCTGCCGTAGTCCCGCGTCGACCAGCACCACGATGGCCGGGATGAACCAGTAGACGTGGTGCGTCCAAGTGATTGGGCTGACCAACGCGCCGACCAGCCCGGTCAGCGTCAGGCCGGCGAGTTCGTTCCCGGCGCGCGCCGCCCGGGCCGCCCGCCACAACCCGTACCCGGCCGCGATCGCCACCAGCCCCAGCCAGAGCAGTTGGTTGGGCTCGTCCGGGATGGAGAATCGGCTGAGCATGCCGAAGAGCGACTGGTTGCCGGTGTAGTCGGTGCGGCCCACCCGGTCGGTCGCCCACAGCTCGTGCGTCCAGAACCGCCACGAGTCACCGGGGGCGATTGCGGCGGCCAGCAGCGTGGCGCCAGCTGCTGCCGCGCTGGCCACCACCGCCGCCCGCCAGCGGCGGCTGACCAGCAGATAGACGATGAAGATGCCCGGAAACAACTTGAACGCCGTCGCCAGCCCGATGCCGACACCGGCCCAGCGAGACTTCCGGGGTACGGCAATCAGCAGGTCAGCCAGGATCAACACGATCAGCAACATGTTGATCTGACCGAAGGTGATCGTCTCCCGGATGCTCTCCACCGCGACGACGGCCGGCACGGCCAACCCGATCGCGAACCAGCGGGACAGCCGGTGCCGGTCGGCGACCGGGGCGACCAGCCACCAGGTGGTCACTATCACTGCGACCACCGTGAAGACGGTGAAGATGACGACCGTGGCGCCGAGCGGGAGGCCCGCGAACGGCCGCAGCAGCAGGGCCGCGAAGGGCGGATAGGTGAAGTAGAGCTCGCCCTGCACCCGGTCCGGCTGCACGTAGTCGTAGAGCGGATTGCCCTCCGCCCACCAGCGCATGGCGTTCATGTAGATGTGCAGGTCGAAGAAGTTGTGCGGGCTGGCGAGAAGGTAGAGCACCGGTACCAGGGCGATGAGGACGGCGATGCCCACGAGTCGGCGCGCGGTCCTACCGCCAGGATCGTCTTCGGCGGTGACGGTGGGCGCGGCGGGATCTGCAGGCACGGGAAAACCCTAGCGGTCGGTTCTGGCTGCTGTGCTGAGGCGCGAGCTCCTAAGCTGCGCGTAGGCTGTGGCCGTGGCTGATCTTCTTGTCTGGATCGACTGTGAAATGACCGGGCTTGATCTCGGCAAGGACGCGCTGATCGAGGTCGCCGCGCTCGTTACCGATCCCGATCTCAACGTCCTCGGTGACGGCGTGGACGTCGTCATCCATGCCGACGACGAGACCCTGGCGGGCATGCCGGAGATCGTCCGGACGATGCACGAGCGCTCCGGGCTCACCGAGGAGGTACGGCGTTCCGCGGTCACCTTGACGGAGGCGGAGGACATGGTGCTCGACTATGTCACCAGCTTCGTCAAGGATCCGCGCAGCGCGCCGCTGTGCGGCAATTCCATCGCAACCGACCGGGGATTCCTGGCCCGGGACATGCCCCGGCTCGACGCGCACCTGCACTACCGCATGATCGACGTCTCGTCGATCAAGGAGTTGTGCCGGCGTTGGTATCCCCGGGTCTATTTCGGGCAGCCGGCCAAGGGGCTGGCGCACCGGGCGCTCTCCGACATCCGGGAGAGCATCCGGGAGCTGGAGTACTACCGGCGGACGATCTTCGTACCGTTGCCCGGCCCGGACGTGGAGACGGCCAAGGGCATCGCGGCCGAGCTGTAACCCGCAGATGGGTAACCCGCTCGACGTGAGGGGCGGGGATATGGCTATCATTGGTCGGCGCCCGCCCGGCAGGCAACTTCCGGACGGTCGACATGGTGGCTGTAGCTCAGTTGGCAGAGCACCGGGTTGTGGTCCCGGGTGTCGTGGGTTCAAATCCCATCAGTCACCCCGTATGTAACGCCAGATCAGGGTCGGTTTTCACCGGCCCTGATCTTTGCGTTGGGGGCACTGTAGGGGCACTGCGCCGGAGATCTTGGCCCGAAGGGGTGAATAGCATCACGGCGTGCATGTCACCAATCCGCGCCTCGTACGGACGCCCGGGCGATCGAGCGGGCGGAGTCGCTCGCCCTTCCCGCCGGGCTGGCGGCACTCATCACCCAGGTCCACGGCGTCGGGTCCGTTGACGCGTTCGCGATCCCGGCGGACTACGGCGGTTTCGTACGCGTCCACGGCGGGGGCCTGCGGACCGTCGGCGACGATGGCGCTCCGGACCCGTACGGGTGGGAGGTGTACCGCTTCTCCACTGCGCTTACAGCCACCGCCGGCTGCTACGAGAAGACCCTCGCGCTCCTGGCGGACGAGGATATTCCGGAGTGGGAGGGCGAAGCCTCAGTTGCGGCGATGCGGGAGGTCGGGGTGTGGCTTGAGATCGGCGGGTGCGGGCCGCGACACCTGCACTTCCTCTGCTGTGACCGGTCCCGCGTTGGATTCGGGCAGGTCTACGACGTCAACGACGGTGATCCGTCGACCGGGCTGGTCCCCGACAGAAGCTGGGGCACCTTCCACGAGTACATCGCCTGACGGTATCGCTCAATGTGGGTCGCCGCAGACCGCCAGTGCTTGCCCTTGCTGACAAGCCGGCAGCGGGATGCTCGTCCATCACCGGTGCTTTGGGGGCGGAAACAGTGGTGTCCGGCCCCTCCCGGGAGGAGGGACCGGACACCGTCATGCTCTGCCGGTTCAGTTGGTGGGCGATCCGCTGGGGTCGCCGCCGCCCGGAGTGGCGTCGGTCGACGGCTGGTACGGGAGCGCGCTGCCCTTGACGTACTCTTCCCAGCTCATGTTCCAGTCGGTCCAACCGTTGCCGTTCTGGAGCTTGACCTCGGTGTTCTTGACGGTGATCGGGTCACCGACGCGGGTCTGGTTGAACAGCCAGGCGGCGTTGGCGGTCGACATGTTGACGCAGCCGTGTGAGACGTTGCGCTTGCCCTGGTCCGCTACCGACCACGGGGCGGCGTGGATGAACTCGCCACCCCAGGTCAGCCGCTGGGCGTACTCGATGTCGGTGATGTAGCGGTTTGCCGGGTCCGGCTCGTCCATCGTGTTGAAGACGGTCTTCTTCAGCTTCTCGATGATCACCATCGTGCCGCTGGAGGAGGGGGTGCTCTTCTTCCCGAGGCTGATCGGGATGGTCCGGATGACCTTGCCGTCCTTGGTGACGGTCATCTGCTTGGTGCTGTTGTCGACCACCATGATCACCGAGGAGCCGACCTTGATGTCGAGGGTGAGGTCGGAACGGCCGTACCAGTTGTCGCCCATCGGCAGCCCGCCGAGTTGCGCCTTGTACGAGATCTTCGTGTTCGCCTGCCAGAATTCCTTCGGCCGGAAGTTGACCTCGTTGGGCTTGACCCAGTGCCAGATGCCCTCCTGCGGAGGATCGCTCTGCACGGTCAGTCGCCGCTGTACGTCATCCCGGTAGTCCTCGGGAATGTTGCGGCTGAAACTGAGCCGCAACGGCATGGCGACCCCCACCACTGCCCCGTCACCGAGGAAGCTGCTCACCCGGATCTGGTTGGCGGGCTTGGCCATGGTGGTGAAATTGCTGGTCGTCGTGGCCGGCTTACCGTCGCTGCCGGTAGCCGTCACGGTCGCGGTGTAGGCGGTGCCGTACTTCAGTTGCGCGTTCGGCAGCCAGGTCTTGCCGTCGGTGGCCAGCTTTCCCTCGACGACCGCGCCAGCGGCGTCCTTGAGCTCAACCGTCGGGTTGGTGGCGTCCTGGGTGGTGAAGCTGATCTCGGTGGAGGTCGGTACGTCCTTGGCGTCCGCCGCCGGTGTGGTGATCGTCGCTGCGGACTTGGCGGCGTTGTCGTCGCCACCACCGCGCCAGGCAGGCCCACCGCCGTCGCCGCTGCTACACGCGGCCGAGGTCAGCGCCATCGCACCGGCGAGGAGAGCTGCTGCGATCATCCGGGCCGGCGTACGCCTTCCCGCGCCGTTCCGTATCCGCTGGCTTCGACTCGCTCGCATGATTCCCCCACACTCCGGAATGCCGTAGCCCATCGTCTCTCACCGACGCGTCAGGACCAATTTCGGTTGCCGGCCGTGAACAAAAACACCGACGAGATATGTGGACATATCGGATAACCAAAATTTGTCGGTAGTTGATTGCCCCGGTCTGGTGGTATTCCTACCAACCGGACCGGGGCAATCACCAATTGCGTGCTCAGGCAGCGGGGGAAGGCGTGCCCGCCGCGCCGGGAGAAGCGAGATCCGCCGGTACGGGCAGCGCGCTGCCCTTGATGAACTCCGCCCACGACAGGTTCCAGGCGGTCCAGCCGTTGCCGTTGGAGAGCTTGACCTCGGTGCCGGTGATCGTTATGGGGTCACCGACCTTGGTCTTCTCGAACAGCCACTTCGCGTTGGCCGTGGCCACGTTGACGCAGCCGTGTGACACGTTCCGGCGGCCTTGGTCCGCCACCGACCACGGGGCGGCATGGATGTACTCGCCACCCCAGGTGAGCCGCTGGGCGTACTCGACATCGGTGACGTAGCGGTTTGCCGGATTCGGGTCGTCCATGGTGTCGAAGGTCGTCGCCGCCTTCTTTTCCATGATCACCATCGTGCCGCTGGACGAAGGAGTGCTCTTCTTGCCCAGGCTCACCGGCATGGTCTTGATCAGATTGCCGTTCTCGTAGACCGACATCTTCTTGGTGGCGTTGTCGACCTTCAACTCCATCTTGTTGTTGCCGATCTTCCCGGTGGCCTTACGGTCGACGTTGCCGTACCGGCCGTTGCTCAGCGGGATGCCCTCCAGACCGATCCGTACGCTGATCGTCGTCCCGGGCTGCCAGTACTCCGGTGCCCGGTAGAAGGCCTGGGTGCCACTGCTCACCCAGTGCCAGGCGCCCGGCTGCGGCGGGTTGGTGCTGACGAACATCCGCTTCTGCACCGCAGCGCGATCCTTCTTCGGGATGCCCGGCGAAAACTCGACCACCACCGGCATCGCCACGCCGTACGTCTTGTCGTCGAAGAGATACAGCCCCGAGCCAACCTGCGACCTGGGCTTGCTCATCGTGGTGAACGACGTCGTCTTCGTCTCGGTCTGCCCCGTGGAGTTGGTCGCGGTGACCGAGGCGGTGTAGCTCTTCGAGTACTTCAGGGGAGCCGCCGGCACCCAGGAAGAGCCGTCCTCGCGCAGTGCCCCCTCGATCTTGCCCCCACCATCCATCGTCAGTGTGACGTCGGTAACCTTGCCGCCGGCCACCGTCGTACCGATCTCCGTGCTGACCGGCTGCTTCGCAGCCCCGGTCCCCGGGGTGATGCTGAGGCTCAATGGTTCGGCGGGTGGTGTGGGACTGGCGCTGCTGCCGCCCTCTGTTGTGCCACCCCCGTTGATGCGCGGCTCCTCCGAGCCGCAACCGGTCAAACCCAGCGGTACCAGCGTCACCAGAGCAGCCGTCACTGCCCAGGCCCGCGTGAACTTGCCCATTCCCACCTCTGTTCACTCGCGTGGCTCGGAGCACATCGTGCCCCACGAGCGCCAGAAATTTGTGCCCCGCTCGCAAATTTTGACGGTTTTCGGCCCCGGTGTCCGGTGAACGGCTGAGGCCCGTACCGGGGAGGCGGAACTGATTGGAGACCCCCGCCGAGGGCATGTTAAGGTTTTCCCCGTTGCCAACGAGCGCCGCTAGCTCAACTGGCAGAGCAGCGGACTCTTAATCCGCGGGTTCGGGGTTCGAGTCCCTGGCGGCGCACGGCAAAGGCCCAGGTCAAGGCATAATCGCCTAGACCTGGGCCTTAATCATTTGATGCCAGTACAGCCACCTCCGAAGTCCCGGCTCGCCAGCTTGGACGAACCGGGACCCTGCGGGGATTGCCGTCGGCTTACCTCGCTCCGCGACCGCACCTCGGCGCTGTCGTCAGAGACCCAAGGCGGCGCGAGGTATCCCGTCGACGAACGGGGTCAGCCGGTCGTGCCACTGGGTGGCGTACAACTGTTTCTGGTAGCGGGCAGCGCCGTTTTCGTTCAGCACCCACACCATGCCGTCCGGACCGAGCGCAATATTCTCCGTAACGCTGACCAGGCGGGCGGCCACCGAGGTCGTACCGCCCGCGCAGAACCGGACGAGCTGACTCGGCACGCGTACCGGTGGCAGACTGTCCGGGTTGCGCTGCCGGTTGGAGAGCACAAAGCAATCCGCCGTGCCCGGCAACCGGGCCAGCCCCTGAATTTGCCATTCGTTGAGCGGCACGCTGATCGTCGCGTCAGGAGCGGCTCCCGGATTCGCCACCGCGCCGGTCGCCGTGAGGTCGTACCGGTTGATCGTGTTGTTGGCCTCGTCGCCAGCCACCCCGTAGAAGCCCACCATGTAGAGCGCGTTGGTCTCCGGCGAGTACGTCAGACCGGAGAGCGAGGTATGCACCGCGACGCCGTCAACCGGCCGCAACTCGTAGACGGGCGGGATGTCGTACGCGGGGTTGCCGGCGTCGATGGGCTGGCGCCGGGCATCGTCGATGTGCGGGGTGAAGCGGTACAGCGTGCCGTACGGGCCGGTGTAGAGGTAGCCGTGCGCGAAGGCGATTCCGCCCGCGTGCCAGGGATTCACGCCGTCGACCTGGAGCTTGTAGATGGCGGTTACCCGGAACGTGGTGAGGTCGGCCTCGGCCACCACCACCGGGCAGCGCACCGGGGCGCACTTGCCGTCCGGTGGGTTCAGCGCCGCGTCGGTCGCCGTGCCGCCGGCCGGGACATGGTTGGGGTTGGCGTAGTAGTAATGGATGAACATCCGTCGCCCGTCCTCGCTGACCGCCAGGCCCTGCGGGACGTAGAAGTCGTTGAGCAGGGGGATGCCCACCCGGGCGGCGATCTGGCGCATCTCCGGGAAGCGCGGCTGGGACTCGTTCGCCGGGTCGCGTTCGGAGGTGGTGATCCGGCGGGCGAGGCTCCAGGTCTTGTCGTTGGTGCCGGTGCGCTCCGGTACGGCCAGATAGTCGTGGTAGCTGGGCGCGCCGAAGTAGCGTCCGCCGTCGCGCAGCGGCGGAGTGGCCAGGACATTGTGGTCCACCTGGTAGTTGTGCACGACCACCGCGTGGATCTCACCGGCGAAGAATGCCGGTGCGAGGACACCCGCGTCCGGCTCGGCTCCGACCGCCGGGACCGAGGTCGAGTTGGCGAAGGTGAAGTCGCCGTTGCTTGCCAGCCACTGGTAGTCCACCCCGACCTGCTTGTAGTCCAGATAGAGCCGGGCTCGGGTGGTCGGCCGGGACACCGTCGAACCCGACGGGGTGTACGGCACGCGGGCGATCGCCAGCGCCGCGTGATGCCACTGGCCGTCGTTCAGGTCCGGCCCGGACGTGCTGACGATCGTCTGTCGTACGCCCGCGCCGGAGGCGGGCTGCATCGTGTACGAGCCGCGCAGCCGCCCGTCGTAGTAGTCGAGCGCGAAGCCCTTCCCGCCCTCGGTGTTGGAGAAGAGCCGCACCCTGCCGTTGGCCCCGGGCGTGGCCCGGAACCACACCTGGATCGTGATGCCAGAGCTTGCCTGGGTGGTGATCGGCGTGGTACCGATGACACCGTCGTCCACCCCGTCGAGCGGCAGATACGAGTACGCCCCAAACGGCGCTGGCCGCTCGATACGCCGTACCGCCGTGCCGCCCTTGAGCTGCACGCCACAGACGTTCGTGCCGCATTGTGAACCGGTCGAGACGTTGTCGGCGCGGTAGCGGAAGATGACCGCCGTGTTGGCACCTTGGGGATCCCAGCGGGGGACATCCCAGCGCACGTCGGTGTTGACGCTGACCGCAGCGGCAGGGATCACCCCCGGTGCCCCGCTCTGCGCCTGGGTTGTGCCGAGCCCGACGGCGAGCAGCGCCACGACGAGGCTGGACGAGAGCCACCAACGAATCCTGTCGAACATGTTCCACCGCTTCTGCGCCGGCTACGGGTGCGAAGGGTCGATCTTATAGTGGTCGATGCCGATTTCCGCTGAGGCAAATCGAGACAGTCGCGCGTGCGATTGCCAGTCCCATGCGTCGCCTACTCGACCTCGCAGAGCAAGGCGCAGTGCGGCAGGTGGGCGACCGTCGGGAGGCCGGACGTCCCGGAACGGCGCCGGTCAGTTCCACTCCCAGAAGCAGCCCTGTCGGTGCTGAAACGTCGGCGGATCAACATCCGGCATCAGCCCGGCGCGGTGCTCGGCCCGAGCGACCTGTCCGGCGATCCGGGCGGCCATCCGATCAGGCGCGGACCAGCGGTGGTTGATGAACCAACGTGGCGGCGAGTTGTACCAGCGCAGGCGGATATCTGCCTGGCCCACTCCTCAGCCGAGTTGATGGTGTGTCCGTCGCGGATCAGCCGGGGCACTGTGAGCGCGGTATCGATCCATGCAGCCCCAACGGCCGGGGTTGCCCAAGCCACGATCCGTACCCGGCCAGCATCGACGAGCATGTTCCGGGGAGTCTGGTCGGTGTGCAACAGCGTGTCGCCGTCCACGATCACTGGATCGATTAGCCCTGCCCAGCGGGCCGCGAACGGGCGTACCGGTAGCGGTGCAGGGGTCCGCCAACCCTTGGCCTCGACATGCCACCGAAGCGTGGGTGCCACACCGGCCGGTAGGTGCCCGTTGAAACGGATCTCGTTTCGCAATATCCACGCCTTGTCGGCGTCGACCGGTACACCCTTGCAGAACAGCGGGCCCGAGGTGGTGTGTAGAACCTCGGCTAGCTGACAGGCAGATCCCGCTCCGGCCGGGGACGCCGACCGGACAACACCGACTCGATCCGCTACTTGCCGAACCGACCGACTCTCGGTGCACCCTGGACCGCCACGGGGACTCACCCCACTACCCCGGGTTTGACCTGTTGATTTCCTGCGACCGGTGGCGCGTGACGTGGTGTTGGGCGGGTAACCGGCGGTGCCGGGGGTTTTGTGGCGGATAACCGGTTGTAGCTGTAGGAGGCCGCCGCGTCCGTAGTGCGGCAATGCATGTGATGAAGGGGTGGAGAGGGATGCCTTTCGAAGTTGAGGTCATATTAGAGGGAATTCACAGCGGGCTGCAGACCGAAAGTGACGAGGCGGATATCGATCTGGAAGTCCGTGGCACCCTGGGCGTATGCGTGGGGCCGCCGCCCGGTAACAATCGAGTGTGTCACACGTTGTTCAGGAGGGCGGACGACGAGGGTGTAAAAATAGATTTCCTCGAAACCTTTCCTATTGAGGTTGGCCGCAACGTCGACATCCATCCGGGCGAAATTTTGAGGATAGGTGGTCATTTAAAGGAAGATGACGATTTTAGTAAGGACGACGACTTTGGAGATCGCGGGATAACGTTCGACCATGACTATTTCAAGGACAAGGACCAGGGCGTACGTCACCAGATAGAATATCCGAATCTCGCTGGTCAGCAGGTTTTCGTTTTCTATCGGCTCCGCAAGATAAGAGACTTGGGTGTGCAGCCGGATCAGCCGAAGCCCGACACCATTCAAGCGTTGGGTCGTATGGGCGTGGACTTCAGTGTCGAGGAGCCCGCGCTCCGTAGCTGGTTGGCCGATCCAGTTCACACGCCTTACCCGGCAATCGCTGAAGCGCTCCTGCGTCTGGGGCGGACGCTCGTCGCGCCGGTCTTTCTCGACGTCATAGTCTGGAACTACGAACACACTCCCGGGGTCTCGTCCCCGCGTAACGTCGCCGACGTGCGAGACGACGTCCTGAAAGCAGCAATCTCGGAAGGCTACAACGTGCGCTACGGGCAAGCGGTGAAAGATTTCGTGCAAATCCTCAAGCCCTGATGGTCGGATCTACCTGTTCAGAGGCGATCGAATTGCTCCCCATCTGGATCGTTGAAAGCCGGGGTTCTCGCCCAATCCAAAATGTCGTTCGTCAGTCCAGGTATGGATGCAGCGGCAGGATCGGGCTTAAAGCAAAACGCGTGGGGTCCTCCGGGTAGATCGGCTCTTTCGCAAGAACCTGTCTACGGAGGACCCCACGCCCTGTTTCAACGGCATTCGTTATGAACGCCATGCCCGAGCCATCCCGAATCGGGCCTATAACGTCCTGCGGGGTCGACTATGGGGTGACATCAATCGGACGGCGCTTGCCCGGTGGCAGGAGTGGGCCGCGTACGCCCGCATCTCCGACGTAGAGCAGCTTGTTCGGCGACTCATAGCCGGCATCTACCACTGCGTTCGAGGTCGCGTCGTTGACCAGCTTGTTACGTACCTGTGCCGGGGTGTACGTGGGATTCTTGGAGAGAATGAGTGCCGCCGTACCGGTCACGTGCGGACTCGCCATCGAGGTACCGCTGATCGTGGCCGTAGCACTGTCCGAGCTGTTCCATGCGGAAGTGATCAAGGAGCCGGGAGCGAAGATGTCCAGGCAGCTGCCGACGTTGGAGTAGTTCGCCCGCGAGTCGTTCGAGGTGGTGGCCCCGACGGTGATCGCGTCGGGGGTGCTGGCCGGCGACTTCGCGCAGGCGTTGCTGCCGTATTCGTTGCCAGCGGAGACGACAAAAGTCACGCCGTCGGCGATCGAGGCGCTCACCGCGTCGTTGAGAGACTGAAAGAAGTCACCGCCGAGGCTCATGTTTGCCACCGCCGGCTCACCCGGGTCGTGGTCTCCGGTCACCCAGTCAATGCCGGCAATGACCTGTGCGTACGTTCCATTGCCCGTGTTGTCGAGCACTCGTACGCCAATCAGTTTGACCGACTTGGCCACGCCGTACGTCGAACCGCCGACGGTGGCCGCCACGTGTGTGCCGTGACCCTGGCCGTCGTCGGCGCTACCGCCGTCGATGGCATCGAAGCCGGAGCTTGCCCGGCCGCCAAAGTCGCTGTGTGAAAAGCGAATGCCGGTGTCGATGATGTACGCCCGCACGTCCCAGCCCTGGTTCGGGTAGGCGAACGAGTTGTTCAGCGGCAGAGGGCGCTGGTCGATCCGGTCCAGTCCCCAGGACGGGGTCGGTGTTTGGGTGCCATCGATCGACACCGTGTGATTCTGCTGCACGTACTGCACCGACGGGTCGGCGGCGAGGCGTCGGGCAGCCGACTCCGTCAAATGTGCCTCGAAGCCGCGCAGGGCGTGCTGGTAGGTCCGGGCGACCCGGCCACCATGCCGCCCTGCGAGCGTCTGCGCGGCGCTGTCGACCTTGTCGGCCGTCAGTCCGCCGTCCTTGAGTACGACGATGTAGGAGTCGGTGACCGCGGTAGAACCGCCAACGTTGAGGATCTGCCCCTCAACAGGCGCAGCCTGGGCGGGCAGGCCGAAGGCGATAGTGGTGACGGCCGCAACGGTGGTAGCGCCGAGGCGCCACCGACGTCCGGCTGATGGCGTGAGTGCCATGTCGGGTGCTTCCTTCCCCCCGTAGTCAGATCGATATGCCGCTGGTGTCGCACGGCGAATGACTGTGCGGTCGGCGACAGAGCCACTTGGCCCAGCAATGGGTGGCGGAAAGTGAGCGGGGAATGTCCCGACAGCGACGTGATCACTCTACACAGGACGGATGACGAATTAGGCCGCCTCAACGCCACCCGGGCTACGGCTTTACGTCGTTTGACCAGCACCCATCAGGAGAAATCAACCAGGAAACGGGCGTATCTGTCCAAGTGGGAAGCCGCCCGGGGTCTTTATCCCCTTCAAGGAAGAGAATCCATCGGGCGTAATGATCTTATTGAGACGAAACGGTTTGGTTTCCTATATGAGTGAGTAGCGGACGTGGCGGGCGTGGAAGTAGCCGCGTACGGTGTGGGGTTGACGTTGGCGGCGGTGCAGGAACCGGCGAGCCTCGTGGGCCAGGTCATGGCACGACGTTCAGCAGCAGGAACGTGTCACTGCCGTCATCTGGGGCCAGCACCACACCGCGCCAGAAGTCGTTGACGCGGATGGTCCGCATTCGCTGATCCCGGGCGTTGTTGACCGATTCCAGGTGCAGCCCTTTGTCGGCGTGCAACTCGGCGATGCTGAGGTGCTGGAACTTCGCCATCGCCTTGCGTACCCCGGCCCTTACCGGCTTTTCGAGGACGTCGAAGCTCTCCCAGAAGCTGTTGGCGAGGGCGAGTTGCGGCACGGCGTACTTCCAAAGTGGCCGGTCGATGACGGCGGATGTAACGCTACCCGCTGGGTCAGTGACGGCTTGCGGTCGCCGGCCTCCCCCGGTCAGTAGTGGGGTCGGAGGCAGCGGCGGGTCACAGCTCGCCGCGGTCGTGCAGCCAGTCGAAAATCAGCTTATCCACCATGGACGATTTCTCCCGTCCGGAGTAGTCCAACCAGACGACTTCCTCGATTTCGGCGCCGGGCTTGAGCGAGCCCTTGTAGTCCGACCGGTAGCAGGTCATCCGGACGATCATGCCCTCGGCCTTGCCGCGGGCCTGTGCCTCGAAGGCCTCGGCCAGTTCGATCGTGTCGTCGACCAGGTCGACGCAGAGCTCTTCTTGAATCTCCCGCTTGAGCGCCTCTTGATCGCTCTCGCCCGCCTCACGCTTGCCGCCAGGAATGTAATAGGCGTCCTTTCCGTGCGACCGGGTGCTCAGAATCTTGCCGTTTTCTATCCGTAGCCACGCCAGTTTGTCGATAATCTTCACTCTTGGCTCCCGGCCGGTCGATCGTATGCGGCGATCCAACACTTGGGCCAGCCCGCCTCGACCGTTTCGATCATGAGTTCCATGGCATGCGCATCCAAGACGTAAGTCGATGTCATGGTTTTGAAGCTGGGCGACGGGTGGATTCCCATATCGGCCCGGCCGGAATGATTGTGCGGGCATTCGAGCGGCCTCACCGTAGCATCATGTGTCGATCGTTGCAGCCACCCAACATTCGTGGTCCGGCATCATTCTTTGTGGGCCACCGGGGTCAAGTTTGCCACCGAGTCCGCCTGCTGCGCGACCGTCAGAAGATCGAATAGGATTCGGAGCCGGATAAGAGTCGGCGTAGGAGAGGAAGACAACACGCCACGTGCCATGCGGTTCAGCCATGATGCCGGGTTGTCGGGTTTTCAGCGACGGGCATCAGCGCTGATTCGCCGAGCATGACCTCGTAGCGGGGGGCCTGGTACGGGGCCCGAGTAGATCGGACGCTCAGTCAGTTTCCTGTGGGTGACCAGCACCGGCGTAGGTGATCCAGGCCGTACGACGTTCGTCGTCAACCAGGTACCAGATGCGTCCGCCGCCGGTGACCTCGTACTGCCAGCGCTCGTGGGCTTGTCCCTTCCACGTGCCGCTGGCGAGGGAGCCCTTGAGACGATGGTGCCGGTCCGGTGCGGTCATGGCTCTTGGGTTGGCGCGGATGGCGTCGTATGCGCGCCGCAGGTTCGCGGGTGCCTGGCGGGCCAGCGTTTCCCAGCCATCGGCTGCCTGAGAGTTCGCAAAGCGAAGGTCATACTCGGCGTCGATGGGCGGCGGTGCTGCCCGGTCGCCACGCTTCGGGCTCATCGCTCGGTAGTCGGGGGATGAGCCGGCCCAAAGTCGCACTCGGGCTCGCGGCTGATGATTTCCAGCAGCCTCGGATCGCTGTAAACCTCCGCAGTGTGCCGCCACTGGGCGAGCAACACGGCCACTGGGGTCAGATTGTCGACCGAGGCTGCTCCCTGCGCGACTGTCACCAGCTCGGATAGGAGCTGGTCGACGTCGGCGTCGGGGAGGAAGGTGACCCACGGCAGGGCTTCGACCAGGACCCGCCGCACCGCCTCCAGGGACTCGGTACGGACCAGACCCGCCAGGAGGCGAGCGGTGAAATCGACCACCACCGCCTCGCGTTCCATCTGGTCTGCCCTGATCAGCGCCAGATCTTCCGCGTCGCGGCGGCGCAGCCGCAACACGCGTACGACGTTCAACCGTTCCGCGGCTGCCCCGGGTCGGTGCAGAAACTCGCTGAACGGCACTTCTTCCTGTGCCGCCACCATGACATCCACACTACCGTGGAACTTGTCAGATAGGTGCCAGCCGATCCTGGTCTTGGAGCTCGCAGGTTCAGCCATGCTGGAACCTCTCGGCAATCTTTTTGATCAGCTGTCGGGACTGTTCCTCGTTCAGCGCCAGCGTGTCGAGGCTCGCCCAGGTCCGCTCGTAGGCGGCCAACTCCTCCTTGCGGTCGAGATAGAGCGCGCCGGTCAGCATCTCGCGATAGACCACCGGCGGTTCGGGCTCGGTGCGGTTACCGGTGGGGAAGTCGAGCATCACGAAGGTCCCGGCGATGGCACCGGAGTGCTGGCTGGCAGTCAGAGGTAAGACCCGGATCGAGATGTTGGGCAGCCGGCTCGCCTCCAGCAGGTGCCGGAGCTGCTGGGCCATGCATGCCGGGCTGCCGACGACGCGGAGCAGTGCTGATTCGCAGAGCATGACGTCGTAGCGGGGTGCGGACGGGTGCCGTCGGTGGAGGAGGGTCTGCCGCTTCAGTCGTACCTTGATCAGTTGCTCTTGCTCGTCGGCGGTGAGGTCGGGGTGCTGCTGGCAGAGCCCGTGCGCGTACTTCCGGGTTTGGAGGAGGTCGGGGATCAGCGTGCTCTGGTGGGTGCGGAGGCGGCGGGCGGCGGACTCCAGACGGGCGTACAGGTCGAACCAGGCGGGGATGGTGCTGCTGTAGGAATGCCACCAGCCGGTCGCGGTCGTCTTGCCGGCCAGGGCGACCAGCGCGTCGGTCAGCTCCGGGCTCGTCTCATAGAGCGCACACATGATCCGTACGTCGTGGGCGCGCACCTCGCCCGCGCCCGTCTCGATCCACCACATCTTCCGTGGGCTGTACTGCAACGTCCGCGCCACACCGTCCAGCGACATCCGCGCCTCGGTCCGCAGCTCCCGCAGCTCTCGCCCGAGTATCCGTCGAGGAACACTCGACGCCTCCGGCTCATCAACCTTCCGCATCCCGCCCCACAATCCGTCGACACCTACTACTCACCGTTGCTGGTCCGCGTGTGTGGTCTGGCGCTCCTCGGGCCGCTCGTAGGCGACCGCGCCGTTGCACCGCGAGGTCCCCCGAAGATTGGGTACGAAGTCCTCGACAGCCAGCCGCCGGAAGCGCCTTGGCGCGTCTCCATCTGGTTTCGCTTGCCCGGTCGGGTCGATGACGACCTTCCCTGGCCGCAAGAGCCACTTCCAGCGCCTACCCATGTCCCTCCTTCCTGCATCGCTGCACCTCAAGGCATGTTTACAATCAAACTAATCTTTCAAGCTATAGATTGTAAAGGTGGCATTGGTAGCAAGATCAAGAACTGGGCGTGATGGACTCGCGTCATGGTGCCGTACGTGCCGCTGTGGCGAAGGATCCGGCAGGACATCCAGGGCATGATCGATGCCGGGATCTTGAAGCCTGGAGCCAAGCTGCCGACGACCAAAGAGCTTGCCGAACAGTACGAGACTTCGTCGGTGACCGTCAGGAAGGCCGTCGAACTCCTGATAGAGGCGGGAGTGCTGGAAGGCAGGCAAGGTGTCGGTGTGTTCGTCGCCGACACCTCGGAGCAGGATGCGTAGGCACGGAGCCTTCGTCGTGTCGCGGGAGACCGCACAGGCAGACAGCGCGACTGCTCCGGTCGTCGCCGGATGAGAAAGCTTCGGCTGGTAGCGAGTCAGGAAGTGCAGGAGATGCTTCGCGTCTCCCGTACGCGCGCCTACCAGATCACCAACTCGAAATCCTTCCCAGATCCGGTGGCCGTCCTGTCCGTAGGGCGAATCTGGCTTGCGAGGACGTAGAGCGGTGGATCAGAGATCACCGGCCGGATCATCTTGATTCGGAGGAGTAGGGGATAGGCCTCGATAATCCTCGGCTCAGCTGCTTTTCTGATCGCATGCCGTATGCCCAGCCGCTCTGGCGTCAGATCAGGGAGCATCTCCGCGCGAAGATCGCGGCTGGCATTTACCCGCCAGGGACAAAGCTTCCCTCGACCCGTCTGCTGGCCGAGGAGTACGACACAAGCCATATGACTGTCCGTCGTGCCCTTGATTCCATGATCGAGCTCGGTGAGCTGGTCGGCCGGATGGGCATCGGCGTCTTCGTGGCCGACACCTCGGAACAGGACTCCTGAGCAGCGAAGTCGCTGCTGGCGCAACGCCTGGCGCTTGGACCGTGAAGCAGTCACGAAATATATGTCTCGTCGAAGTCTTCGTGGTTCCAACCGGTGACGTTGTGCTTGCGCAGCTTGCCGTCGAAGCGGGTCAGTAGGAGCCAGTCGTAGTTCAGGGTCAACGCCGCGTCTTCGGGCCGGTTGGCCAGGACTATGGCCACTGCCCTGAGCATGTGTGGCCTGCCCTGCTCGGTCAAGGTGTCCTTGCGCATGTGGAAGGCGATGTCGACGTACGTCTCGGGCTTCCATAGCCATTGGGTGCCGGAGTCCTCTGCCTCGTAGTAGCCGTTGGTGCCGGCCAGGATGCTGACTGCGTATCCGTACTCGTCGTAGAGGTATGCGCACAACATCCGGTCGCCAGATGCTGAGAGACCTTCGGTTGCTCCAGGGGCAACCAGTTTGGCCAACTCTTCCAGCGGGACGTGGCTCGCGAGTGTCAGCTCATAGTCGATAGACACGATCAGATCCTCCCTCGATCTCGTTGTCTGGCCTGAACGAATGTCGCCATCGTGGGTGCCCTCTACTGGCGGTTATTGCCGTTGGCGATCCGGGTTCCCGTCACGGACGGTTGCCAATGATGCGACTATACGCACGGGGGCATAGGGGCACAACCAGTCGGCCCCATGGGGGAACAAGGCTTGTGCGGTATGACCATCGATCCGCGCTCCCACACGCCGGTTTACGTGCAGGTGGCCGACCTGCTGCGTGAGCGCATCGAGTCTGGGGAGCTGCTACCGGGCGCGACGTTGCCGAGCGAGGCGCGGTTGACGCAGGAGTACGGCATCGGTCGCGAAGCGGTCCGGATGGCGATCTCTGCGCTGCGCGCGGAAGGACTGGTCAGTACAGTTCGCGGACATGGCAGCCGGGTGCGGGAGACGCCCGAGCGCCAACAGGTCGAGATCCCGGCGGGTGCGTCAGTGATCGCCCGTATGCCCACCGGCCGCGAGCGCAATGAACTACACCTCGACGAAGGCGTACCGGTGTTGGAGATTCGCCGCCCCGAGGGGCACGTAGAAGTCCAGCCGGCTGACCAGGTTCAGCTAACACGCCCGGTCTGATACGCCTTCATGAGGCTGTTGGAGGTCTACCCGGGAATGATGTTGTTGTAGACTGCACCGCGCCAGAAGTCGGACAAGCTGTGCTTTCGCAACTTCCCGTTGAGCCGGGTTAGCAGTAGCCAGTTTCCGTCTTGGATGAGTGCCGCGTCTTCGGGGCGGCTGGCAAGAATTCGAGCGACAGTGGTAAGCATGTTGGAAACGTCCTCATCGCCCATGCTTTTGCGCATGTGGAAGCTGAAGTTAATGTATGTTTCCAGCTCCCATTCGAATTCATCGCCGCTGTCGCCCTCGGCCGAATAGTAGCCATTCTTGCCGCCGCTGATAGTAATGGCGTAGCCGCGCTGCTCATAAAAGTCGGCACTGAAATATGGCGAGTGTCCTGGGGCTGGCGGCTTTTCGGTGGCCTCCGGGGCGGCAAGCTTTGCGGCCTGCTCCAGCAGCATTTCGGTCGCGATAGTCAAGCGGAAGTTGATTGCCATCTTGTTACCTCCTAAGATTGGCGAATCATCTGGACGACGGTTCCATTAGGCAGCACGGCTACCAGCTGCTTGAGTCCTGGTATAGGCCAGTCGTCGAGCTGCTTACGTAAGTCTGCGGGATTCCAATGCCAGTCCTCAAGCTGGAGGACGATCAGTTCAGCCTGCCCTGGACGCGCCAAAGGTCTGCGTAACGGATGAGACGAAGATTCATCAATCACTTGCCTCGGACCGCCCGCGCTGGACTTCATGCGCGCGGCTCGGCCGTACGGAGTGCCGTCGCCGGTACAACCTAGCGTCTGGCTCGCCTGGGAGGTTGCCTGTAGTTTCGGCTACAGCATCTACGTCCTTCGCATCGAGGAAGTGGACAACCATGTCTTACACCGAAAAGATCACTGGTGAGCTACGTGCACTGACGGTCGGGGTTGAGAGAGCGCAAGGGCTGATAGCCGCCGCTGACAGTCAGGCAGAGGCGGTGGCTATCCGGGCAGCAGGCACTGGGTTCGCTGCCGTGGCTGCAGGGATGATGCGGGTACGCAGTGCAATCGTGGCAATCCAAGGGAGAGCTGGTGGACTTGCCACCTTGATTGGAGAGGTAACGAAAGTAGTCGGTTCCGTTCCCCACGGGGCGACCCCGGAAGAGGCGATCGGCGGGTTGACGCCAGCGCAAAACATGATCGACGGGTTGCGTGATGGGATCGGCGGCGTCATCGCGCAAGTCGGCGAGACGCAGCGAATCATTAGTGCGGTTCTCCATGGCGGACAGCCGGAGCCGTTGCTACAGGCGCTGGAGAACGCCAAGCAGGTTCTGGTGTTGGTGGCTCAGCGGGCCGGAGTTACTCGGCAGCTCGTCGAGGCGGGGATCGCGGAGGCGCGTCAGTTGGGGTCGTCGGGAAACTGACGAGGGCTGGCGGTTCCGTGCCGGCCAGCCCTGCCGCTTCCACCACGAGTGATTCAACCTCGACGACCTCCCTTTCCGGCGGGGTCCCTCCTGCCGGCCATGATCTAGCGACGCCGTGGACCAGGCAGCCGACCGGCATCCCCGGAGGTTCACCGACCGGACCGCGAACCAGGATCCCACCAAGGGAGGACGACAATGTTCGTCGTTCCCTAAAGCTGGAGAACGAATGCGCCGATATGGTTGCAGGCAAAGGCTTCCGGGTGCATCAAAACCCTACGAGGCAGGAAATAGCTGAGGCGCGGTCTAAAACAGGCGACTCTGGAAAGCCGGACAAAGATCCGGACTACTTGATTGAAGGGCTCGTCTTCGACTGCTATTCACCGACCCCGCCGAAGCCGGTGCGAGGCATTTGGACTGAGGTCTCGGAGAAAGTCGCCAGCAAGCAGACGCAGCGCGTGGTCTTGAATCTTAAGGACTGGCGCGGCGATCTCGCTGCTCTGGGTAAACAATTCGAAGACTGGCCGATAGTACGACTCAAAGAGCTAGTGGTGGTGACCCGGACCGGTGCAATAATTCAGTTCGTGCGGCGAGACTGAGGAAGGTGATAGGCGTGGCTATTGAGTACCGGCTGACGTTGGCGGGTGACATCTCGTTACGGGAGGTGGCGGAGCTTGCTGCGCCGGAAGCCACTGAGGAGTCCTCGCTTGCTGGCTACCCACGGCTGTTCAGTGCCGATCTCTACGAACAACTCGGGTACGCGGTCAGCATCTATGCGGGCAGTCATGGCTACTACGACGCTGAAGACGACGATGGTTCCCAGTGGGAGTGGGAGCCGGAAGAGTATGTGAACGTTGGCTTTCGCATGCGTAAGAATGATCTGTCCGACAAAGGGACGCCAAACATGGTGGCGGCCGTGGCAAGAGTGCTTGACGGTCGGCCAGAGGATGCGGCGCTAGTGTTGAACGGTAATTGGTTGCTGCTAACGCGTTTTGATGGGGTGCTTCGCAAGCGAAGGCCAGAGTGGTGGAATAACTACGGGGTCGGCGAGCTCATCCCCCAGTAGGACGTTATTCTTCCGCTGGATTTGAAGGCAGCTGCCATCTCGTAGAAAGAAGATGGCAGCCACGCCTGAGGGCCTTCTGTTCTTAGCGGGCGGGGTGGCGGGGGCCATGTCCTGGTGGCGGGTTGAGGGTGGATGTGTAGTTCTCGCCGTCGACCAGTGGGTTCGTCAGGCTGACCTCGGCGGCGGCCATACGGTCGTACTCGGCGAGAACCAGGTCCTTGGTCCGATATGTGCCGTACTTGGCCTCGTCCTTCCGCTTGACGATCGGGAACGTCTCCATGATGTAGTCCACGTCATCCCGGGAGATTCCATAGAGGTGGAAGAAGAGGGCGTCAAGTTCAGCTCGAATAACCTGCCGTCGCTCCTCCTCCCATCGGAACGGTGATCCACTATCGCCAGCGCTCGTGGCGAAGGGGGCGAGATCCGTAGCTGTATAGCTGAGTTCGAGAACCCGAGTTGAGACGAAACTTCGGTGCGGTTCTAGTGCTGCTGGCGGAAGGATGGGAAGTTGGCGGATGTAGAAAAAATTTAGGTTCAATCCGGCAACTTTTTGCCGCGTTACAAAATCGAATGCGAAGGAATTGAGCTGCGCCGCTATGCACTCGGAGTCAGATGCTCCATTTGTCAGTAAGATGAAGACTGAGTCGCCTATGGCGGCAGGTGGGATGATTGCTGAGATCATGGTTCGATGATTCGTGGGACTGCTGATTCGCAGGAAGCCCAACCATCCCGGAGGCGCCTCGACTGGAGTTTCGTCACTCGATACCCAACTCGTGGGCAGAGCGAGTCGCGTAGGCCGAGACCAGTCATCGATATTGAGGTAGGAAGGCTGGTTTTGTCGCTTCTGTGCCGTCGCACTTTTTACAACGTCTGCGGCGCGGTGGTTGTATGAGTCCACCATTTTTGCCTCGTATAGAGGTAGGGCTTGGGCGCTGCCCTTGGTGAAGATATTGCCGGTAAGGGTCCAGCCGTCGGCTTCGAGGTCTTCGCGAGTGTGGAAGAGGTGTGAGTCGTTCGACATATGGAACATTGTCATGAATGACACGCCCCAAGGGTTTCCGCTGGGGTCTCCCTCTTTGACGAGAACCGGTACTCGACGATAGATGCCGAGCGTGATCTCCGCGTCGCGGCGGGAGCGGAAGACCGGGCAGGTGCCGGTGTTGGGGTTCAGGAGATTGATTTCGTCGGGAGTAAGAGTGAAAGCTCGGTCCGCGTCGCCCAGCTCAATCGGGTCGTGGAGGAAGAAGGCAAACCTTGCGACGGGCTCGTGGTGGGCGTGACCGGTAAGAGAGAGGATGCTGAACTTGAATGAGCGGTGAACGCCGGTAAAGAGGGGGGACGCGTTCTCGAAGTCATATAGAGCCGAGAGTGATCCGTTGAGGACGAGATCCTTGAAGAAGAACTGTGTGGTGGCGTCCGTGGCGATGCCGGTCGGGACGATGACTCCCATGCGTCCGCGTGGGTCCATGAGCATGCGGTCGGTTTCCGAAAACACTGCATAGGTGTTGATGTCGCCACGGCCGGTTAGTGGGTAACGGCCGCCGTTGCGCAGGAAGTGGCTTTCGCCTTCTGCCTTGCGCTTGGCTGCCTCGAACTCCTCATACAGGGGGCGGCGGTCCTCGTCGTTCTTGAGCGCGGCGATCATGTTCTTACGTGCAGCGGCGTTCTTCGCTGTCGCAATTGCCGCGTCCCGTTGCGCGAAGAACTCCTGTTCCTGAAGCTTGATGCGTTCCCATGGAGGGTTTCCGAGGACGCAACCGAAGCCGCCGGTCCAGCCAGTCGCGGGGTCGATGCCGGTGCCGTCCTTCGGGACGTCGAAGACCTCAGGAAACTCCAGGTGCCAGTGGAAGAATCGGTATTGCTCACGCAACCGATCGATCTCGTCACGGGTGGCCTGCTCGACAGCCGACGCGTTCGGATCCTCCAAAGCGCGGAGGATGCCGTGGGTTACCGCAGGTGGAGCATCCGCTGTCTTCTTCCACATGAACGCTGCACACCAGGCGTCCGCAACGCGTAGGGCGCGCCGGTAGTCGGTAGAGCCCGCCAAGTCCCGATAGGCGGACTCCTGCCGACGTACGTCTCGGAGCACGTCAGAGGGCGCGCTGGTGATGCGGCGCAGGTTGTGCGCGAACGCGCTGTTGGCGACGTTCACCGTTTCGAGCAGGTCGTAGATGCTGCCCTGCCCTGCTCGCTGCTTGGCGTTCTGCTTCTCCAGGGCCTTGGCGAACTTTTTGTCGTCGCCCTCGATGGGTTTGAACGCCTCATCGGGGATGCCCCGCAGGAGCAGTGCGGGTGTGGCCCCGATCAGGGCATTGCCATGCTTGATGTGCGCGTCCAGGAAACTCAGCGGCTTGCCCGGTTCCAGGGCTTCCAGCCACAGCGAGACCTTGGCGAGTTCCACTGCCATCGGGTTGAGGTCCACGCCGTAGATGCACGCGGCCACCACCTCGTGCAGGGCACTGCGTACCGCGTCGAGGGTCGGTTCGGGGTTGCGTTCCCGTACCGCCGCGACCCGCTTGGCGATCCGACGGGCGGCTGCCACCAGGAAATGGCCGGATCCGCAGGCTGGGTCGCAGACGGTGAGGGCGAGGAGCTCGGAGACGATCGCGTCGGCCGGGTCGGGCTTACCAGCGGCGGTTGCCGCCACCTCGCCCCGCTTCACCGCGTCGTCGATCACCGGATCGAGTGCCGAGTCCAGCAGACATTCGATCAGCGAGGACGGGGTGTAGTAGGAGCCGGTGGTCTTGCGGGTGTTGCCGGCGAGTTCGACCAGCTCGAAGGTGCGATCGACCGCGCTGTGCTTTGGCACCAGCTCCAGCAGCGATTCGTAGATCGAGCCCAGTTCTTCGGCGTCCAGGTGCCGATAGTCGATCGACCGCCAGCGGCGGGAACCGGTGTCCCGCACCTGGCATAGATGCCGTACGGCGGGCAACAGATGCTCGTTGGACAGCGACAGGTCCTGTAGTGGCCGGTCCGCTCCTCCGTTGTCGAAGATGCCGCCGAGGCCGGGGAGGCCCAGTTCGGGGCGACCGTTCTCGTTGCCGAGTGCGTCGAGGACGAGCCGCAGGGCCTGGTACAGGTCACTGTGGGTGCTGCCTCGGCGGCGTCGGGCGTGGGTGCGCAGCCGGGCGGAGGAGAAGTATTTCGCGTACCGAACGCGGGTCTCCTCGGGCGTGCCCCGCGGGTGCAGCACGTCGCGGTCCTCGGCGACGAAGAGGAAAAGTAGCCGATAGACCAGGCGCAGCAGGGCGTTGTGGAACTCCTGAACGTCGAAGTCTTCGCGTAGCCGGTTGTTGTCGGGGTGCCGCAGAAACCCGGTGCCGAGCGTGGTGATGGCTTCCTGTACACCCTTGCGGAGTTGGTCCAGGGCGCGGACGCCTGAGGCGATGGCTTCCGTACGCCATTTTTCGAGCCAGCAGGTCGACGCTGCCGCACCTTCGGCGATCTCGAAGCGGGAGACGTGCAGCAGCCGATAGAGCAGGACGAACTCGCTGAACAGCTCGCCGTCGAAGATTGCCTCCAGGTCGAATTCGACGTACGAGGCGGTGGCCAGCGCGCTGGAGTCACGCAGCAGCCGCAGCTGCCGACCGTTGGTGAGCACCCCCCACAGGTGGGCTTCGGACCGGTTGAGGCATTCCTGCACGAGCGACTGCGGCGGGACGGTGCCCGCGCCGCCCGGCCGCTTGTCCAGCGTGGCGTTCCAGGGCGCCAGGTGCAGCGGTACGTGATTCCAGCGGTGACTGATCGCGAAGGTCTTGCCGCCGTCGTCAGCCGTGATACCGGCCGCCCCGATCGCGGTCAGCCGACCGAAGCCGAGCTCGGCGAAGAGCGGTTCGAGCCACTGGGCGACGGCGAGCCCGGTCGGGTCGGCTGGGGCTGCGGCTTCCGGGGCGACTGGCAGCTTGGCACGTAGCTCCTTCCAGACCGACTTGAGATAGTCCCAGTGCCGTTCGGCGTCGTCGCGTACCGAGCGGGACCCGATGACGCGATAGTCGGCGGGACGGGAGCCGGTGACGTCCTTACCTTCGGAGATTCGGACCAGCATGTCGGCGGGGATCAGCCCGCCGATGGTGTGGACGGCGGAAAAGACCTGGTTGCGGGCGGTGGGGCTCATCAGGTCAGCCCTCCCGTCGTCGCGGGAACTGGCAGATAGACGTACGCGCCGAGGATGTCGGCGGGTTTCTGTGCTGTGACGGTCAGGCCCCGAACGATCTCGCCGGCGGCGCTGCGGACCCGGCGGTGCGAGGTGAGGAGTTCGGAGGCCAGCTTCTCGCCGTACGCCTCAAGGTGGTCGGCGATGGCGGGTAGCCCGTCGAGCACCCGAACGATGGTGCGTTCCCCGAAGGTGGGGTCGGTATTCTCGTCGGCGCTGGCGTCGAGCAGGTTCAGCGCGGCTTCGGCCGACAGCCAGTTGGCGTTGGCGGGTGCGCCCGCGAAGGCGAGTAGTCGGGCGTCTTCAGCGACGAGCTGCCGGGTCCCGGTCCTCGACGGCAGGGTGAGGTGGAAGCGGTAGCGGACCAGCAGCAGCGTGGTACGCCCGTTGACGGCGTGGGTGCGGATAACGCCGCAGCGGCGGGCCGGACGCGGCCCGGTCGCCTGGCCGTCGAGCGCGGTGTTGAGGACGTGCCCGGCGAGCGCCACCACCGCCGGATCGGTACGGACCAGCGCCGCCTCGCCCCGCGCCACGGCTGCGGTGCTGCGGAACGGGACCGGCCGCCCCCGTTCGACGACATCACCGCCGAGCACCGGGGCGAGGGCGTCGCGCAGCCCGGCTGGGGTGCCGCTCAGCTCGGCGGTGAAGTCACCAGTATTACCCGGTTCGTCGCGCAGGATTCCGTCGAGTGCGCGCAGCGCCTGCCGTACGAAGCCTCGGACCTCACCGGAGCGGCCGAGGGTGTCGCGGATCGCGGCGACCTCGCAGGCGACCTCCTCCGGGTGGATCGCGTGCTGGGCGAACCGGGAGCGGGAGGTCTTCTCCCGTTCGGCGGCGGACTGCCAGTCGGCGGTCAACACCGCGGCCTTCTTGTCGATCGCCCGGTATTCCTCGACGTCGAAGAGGCTGCCCTGCGTGGTGCTTTCCCGGCCGCGCAGCAGCAGCCATTCGACGATCGCGTCGGTCACCCCGGAGGAGGCGGCGTCCGGGACGGAGACGGAGATGCCCAGGTCCTTGCGGATCTGGCGGTGCTTCTTGATGAGAACTTCGAGGACTTTGCCGTCGATGCCGTTGTCGCTGCCGTAGAGGGTGATGACCCGCACGACGTCCCGCTTCTGGCCGTACCGGTCGACTCGGCCTTCGCGCTGGTCGTGCCGGGTGGGGTTCCAGGCCAGGTCGTAGTGGACGACGGCGTCGAAATGGTGCTGCAGGTTGACGCCTTCGGAGAGACAGTCCGTGGCGACCAGGACGTGCCGGGAGCCCGGGTCATTCCCCGCCTGCGCGGCGAGGTCCTCGATGCGTTGCAGCCGCTGCTGCGGGGAGAGGGTGCCGGTAACCGCCCGTACCACGGTCTTCTTGCCGAGTTTGTCGCCCAGGTGCTCGGCGACGTAGTCGGCGGTCGGGATGTAGCGGCAGAAGACGATCGGCCGGTACCCCTCCTTGAGCAGGTCCTTGACGTGGCTGATCAGGGCCGCCAGCTTGCGGTCCTCGTCCGGGCCTTCGAGCTGGGCCGCCCGGTCGGCGAGCGCGGCCAGCCGGGCCCCACCACTGCCAACTGCTGCGCCATCGGTCTCTGCGCCGGGCGCGGCGTCGAGACCTTCCAGCGCGTCACTGTCGGAGAAGTCGCTGGTCAGCGGCGCGCCGAGCCGGTCGGCTTCCTCGGCGGTGTGGGCCGTGGCGGTCGCCGACCGAGTCCGCAGGGTCTGCGCGGCGGCCCGTGGTGAGGAGACCAGCGAACGCAGCAGGGCGATCGCCGACCACCAGGCGATCCGGGCTTCCCGTCGGCCCTGGCTGTCGGCGGCGGTCACCCGCTCGCTGGCGTACCCGATGGCGTCGTCGAGCAGCGCCCGGTAGGCGGGGGAGAGCTTGTAGGTCTCGTCCTTGAAGTGCCGGTCCGACGGGAACGAGGTCTGCTCGGCGAGGCTGTCGTCAGCCAGCCCGTCCCGCTTGGTCAGATACTGGCGGACGTCGGCGCGCTTGCGGTGTACGAAATACGGGGCGAGCAGCCTACGGCCGGCGTCCGAACCGAGATCGACCGTGGCGAGCTGCGGGTTGACCAAGCCGAGCAGGTTACGGAAGGCACCCTCCTTGCCGCTGTGCGGCGTCGCGGTCACCAGCAGCAGATGCCGGTCGGTGTCGGCGGCGACGCGTTGCAGCAGCTCGTAGCGGAGCTGATTTTGCGTCGAGGTGTTGTCGTCGGCGGTGACACAGGTATGCGCCTCGTCGACGATGACCAGGTCGGGGCAGTGCCGGACGAAGTCGTCCCGATGCCGGGTCGACTTGATGAAGTCGGTGGAGACCACCACGTGCGGGTGCCGGTCGAACAGGGACTGCCCCAGATCCAGACCACGTTCCAGTTTGGACACGGTGGAGGCGAGCACCAGCTCCGCGTCGATGCCGAACTTCGTACGCAGCTCCGCCTGCCACTGCTCGGCCAGGGCCGGTGAGCAGAGTACGGCGAGACCCTTCGCGCTGCCCTGGGCGAGCAGTTCACTGGCGATGAGCCCGGCCTCGACGGTCTTGCCGATACCCACATCGTCCGAGATCAGCATCCGTACCGTCCGCTGCCGCAGCGCCATCATCAGCGGCACCAGTTGGTACGCCCGAGGCTCGACGGCGATCCCGGCCAGCGACCGGAACGGGCCGGCACCGGAGCGGAAGCCGATCCGCAGCGCCGAGCGGAGCAGCCCCGCCGCGTACGAGTCGCCCAGGTCGCTGGCGGACGGGGGCGCGAACTCGGCCCCCCGAACCGGCTCGAAGGCGGGAAAAACCGCCGCGATGTCGTCGTCCGCCCCGCCGAGGGGGCGCAGGACGAGCATGTCCGATGCGCTTTCCGGCAGGATGACCCAGTCGCGGCCACGGGCGGAGACCAGGGAACCAGGGGTGAAGGTGGTCGACATCGGCAGTCCCTCGGAGCTTGACGGGGGTTGGGGAGGGGAGCGGTCTCGACCCGTCGAGAGGGAGTCGAGGCCTACTTCACTGCCGACGTGGTCAACCGCCGCCGATACCCGCGCCGAAGTAGTGCGCGTGCTTCGCCGCGACCGCCGACCAGTCGCTGTCCCGGGCGAACCGGATGACCTCCCAACCACTGTCGCCTAGACGTTCCTCGGCGTCGCGATCGCGCTCAGCGGTCGCGGCGCGCTCGTGTCCGACGTCATCGACGAAGATCGCAATATCGACGCCGGGTAGCCGATAGATGTAGTCCGGTCGGGCCAGTGCCTCGGGAATGAACACCCCCGCGTCGTCCGGCAGGCGCAGCCCGCGCTGTTTCAGCCAGGCGAGGAACTCGGCCTCCAACGCCGTGGCCGACACGGCCGCCAGCCGAGCCACCCGTTCGGTACGGGACTCGCCCGGGTCGATCGTCGTGGCCTTTGCGGCGGCGAGACGCAACAGCAGTTCTCGTATCAGGTGCCGGTCGATGAAGCCATGATCGAGTTGGTTCGAGTACGTGAGTAGACACTCGTAGCAGCCCATCGAGCAGGGTCGACTCGGGTGCGGACCACCGAGGTCGGAGCCGTCCGGATCGAAGTGGCAGATCTTCAGCGCCTCGGCGGCGGCGCGCGCCAAGGCGGTCGGTTCCGCCTGTATGAGCCGCAGGACGCCGGCCCCGCCCTCGGCGGCCTCGGTGAAGAGCATCCACTGCCGCACCCCGGTTTCCTGCGGCATCAGTGCGCTGGTCAGCTCGGAGTCCTCCAGCTCGAAGGCGGCCTCGATGCCGCGCTCGAGCGCGTACATCAACGAGACCGCGACCGACTCCGGCAGCGGCTGGTCCAGCTTCAGCACCAGGATGTTGCGCTGGTCCTCGACGTACGGGATGACCCGCGTCTTGCGTCGTTGCTCGTTGCCGTCGGCATCGACGAGCGGTAGCTCGGCGGAGTCCCCGGACGCCTCGGCGGCGTCTTTTTTGGTCATCCACTGGCCGGTGGCCGGGTCGAGCCAGAAGCCATCCGGCTCACCGGGTTTGGCCCGGACCCATCCGATGTTGGTGATCCGTACCGTCGCCGAATCGCCATACGTGAGGGTGGTCAACGGGCCATCGGTGTCGGAGACGACCGCGTCCTGCCGACCGGGGCGTACCCCGTGGGCCTGGAATCGGTAGGAGGTGACGAGGCGGAAGCCGGCCCGGCGCCGTTCCTCCTCGTCGGAGGAGATCTGTGCCCTGAGCACCGTGAAGACGGTGTGCAGTCTTAGGAGCCCCTTCGTTGGGTCGGGAAGCGGCTCCCCGCACAATTCGCATCGGTCACAGCGGTCGCTGACGTCGTGGTGGTAGCCGCAGGTGGCGCATCGTCGGGCCGCGCTGGTGGACACCTGGCCGGAGTCATCCGTCGACAGCTGGATGCGGGCGACCTGGTAGCGGCCCCCCTCGTGATAGATGAGTTCACCTGGGCCGAACTCACGGATGGCGAGGAACCGGGGACGCTGGAGGTAGTCGCCCTCACCGTAGCGACGGCCCGTCGTGGGAATGTAGGCGGCGAGCGGCAACCGGGGGAACGAATAACCGGGGAGGAAGCCCTCACTGGCAAGATATCGGTACGGGTTGAAGTCCGACAGTACCGAGGCGCGGTCGATGCTCTCGTTCTTGAGCAGGGTGAGCTGGGTCTCGGCCTGCCTGCGGCGGCGTGCGGCTTCGGCGCGGTCCCGTTCGGTCAACGTATGGTCCAGCACGCGGCGGTTCTGCTCAGCCTGATCGACGAGGGCGGCCCGGAACAGGTCGCGCCACCGGTCGAAGGCGCGGTGGAACCGATCCGGAGCGTTCCGTACCGTCTCCTCGATCCACCGGTCGTCCCACCACGTGGAGCGGGCGAATTCGGCGAGCAGCCCGCTGAGCACCTGCCGGGTGGCTGTCACTGCCCGCCGCTGGGCGGTGGTGTCGGCCAGCGCCGCCACGATGTGGTCGTGCAGCGCGAACTCGGGGTTTGGTATGCGATCCCCCTCGGGGTAGCTGATGTCGATGATCCCGGGGATGGCACGGCCCAGCTTGAGCCCGGCCTCGGCCAGCCAGATGGCCTGGACGTGGGAGCGGACAAGGTCCTCGTTGGCGATGTCGAGGCGGGGCGGGGCGACGGCACCCGCCACCATCCGGTCCGAGCGGCGGAAGTAGTACTGGTCATGGCTGTTGCCGGTGTGACAGTAGGTGACAATCAGCGCCGGTTGGCCCGATCTGCCGGCCCGGCCGCTGCGCTGGGCGTAGTTGGCCGGGGTGGGCGGCACGTTACGCATCATCACCGCGTTGAGCTCCGAGATGTCGACGCCCAGCTCCATGGTGGGCGAGCAGTAGAGCAGCTTGAGATCGGCGTTACGGAAGTCGGTCTCCCGCCGTTCTCGTTCCTCCGGTGCGACCTGGGCGGTGTGCTCGCGGGCGCTGAGACCACCGAGGGTGTCGGCGGTGTTCCGGTAGAGGTCGCGGAAGAACGTGTTGACGCGGGGACCGTCGCCGCTGGCGTAGGTGCGGGTTAGGGGGTCGTGGGAACCGGACTCGCCCGATCCGGCCCGCCAGATGAGTGCCCGGGCCGCGATGCGGTAGCCGGTGACCGGCGGGCTGACCGGCTTGCGGAACCGCCGGGGCTGTCGCGATGTCGTCGGTGTGATCGCCGTCAGGATCTGGTCGGCGGCAAGCACCCGGAGCAGTTCCTCGATCACCTGCTGGGTATCGGCGATCGGTAGATTGCGGAAGTGGACGCGCCGCAGGTATCTGCCGAACTTTCCCCGCCCGGAGAGGAACAGCCCAGTTCGCTCCAGCCCTGGCTTCGACGGCTGCGGGTACGCGGCGCGGACATTGGGCCGATCGCCGGCGGAGAGTACCCACGGATGATCGAGGCGCTCCTCGCTGGCCCGCTGGAGGGCATCGAAGTCGTCGCGGAAAATTTGTACGTCGATCGCCAGTGCGCGGCGCATCTCGTCGAGTAGGGCGCGCATGATTTCGAGCCGCTGACTGGCCTCTGCCTCGCGCAGCACCGGCAGGGTATCGGCCCACCGGGTCTGCTCCCCGGCGAGCCAGTCAAGATCAGAATAGTCGATCTTCAGCAGGCCGGTCTGTTCGAGATTGGGCATGGTGACCCGCCAGCCGCGTTCGAGATCCAGATAGAGCCGGAAGGCGACGACGTCGCTCAACGTCTTGGCGGCGTTCCGGGCCATCGAGGGCGGCAGGCTCGCGGTCCCGACATAGTCCGCGAGGTCCAGGTGCAGCGCGTCGGTGACCCGGTTGGCGAGCTGTTCATGTTTCAGGCCCGCATCGCCCGCCTCCAGAAGCGCCTGGTAGAGGGCGCCGCGTAGCTGGGTGACCTGAACGAAGTCGTTGAAGTGACCGGCCTGCAGGGAGGCGTCCTGTCGATTGTCGACGAACGTCAGGAGCTTCCGGGCCTTCTGGTCGAGCGCCTCGGGCGGTGCTTCCTGCAGGGAGCGGACGATGGAAGCGGAGATGAGGGAGGTCGCCGTGGAGCGTCCCTCCTGCCCGAGGGCGGCGAGCTTCGCGAAGTCCCGTCCCCGGTACTGCTCGTAGCTGACCCCGCAGTGCAGGCAGAACGGGAACGGGGACGGAATGAAGGCAGCGGCGAGGCCGGTTCGGCCCTCGACTCCCTGCGGATCGACGGTGATGGGGTGAGGCAACCGGCGTCGCTGCGCGTCGCGTACCGCCTCCTGCCCGTGGTCGTCGACATCCAGCCAGGACTCCGGCAGGCGACGCTCCGCGATGGCATCCGCCACCCGGAGCGGCCACGGCCGGTCGGCGTCGACGTAGAGATAACCGTCCCCGGCCCGGCCACCGGTGGCGATGGTGTCCCGGCGTGACCGGTAGACGACCCGGCCGTCCGCTTCCGTCCGCCACACCGTCAGGTATTCCTGGCCGCACTCGCGGCAGAAGGCCAGCGGCAGCAGGATCTTGCGATCCGGTCCGGGCTGGACCAGCTGATAGTCCCGGGTCAGGTGCCTGACCTCTTTGTCCTCGAGGGTGGCATGAACGGTGTCGCCCTTTGCGATGAACTGATGCAGCCGGAAGGCGAACAGAGGACGATCGGTGACTGGATGCCGAGCCTCCGCGCCTACCTTGAGGGTGTGCTGGATGGCATCGACACAGACTGCCTCGGGAAGTCCGCTCTGCTCGGCCAGCTCGGCCCCCGCAGCCTCGATCCGGGCCGGCTTCCGTCGGACGAGCCGGCCCGTCGAGTCGGCAGGGTCTTCCGCGACGCCGAACCGGGTTTCGATCCATCGAGCGAGCGGATCCCGCACCAGATCCCCGTACGTCTGCGGCGAGTGCTGGGCGCGGATCCGCTCGGTCGGGACCGTCTCCGGGGTCTCCTTCGTGGCCCGGACCAGGGTTTCCCCGACCACGTTCGCCGGGCTGACCTCGGTGCCGAACAACGCCGTGGCGACCCGAGCGACCACGGCGCGCTGGTCGTCGCCGGTGTTCTCGCTGGTCATGGTCGCGGAGGTGCCGACGAACAGCAGCCGTTCGGCTTGGCACGCCTGGCGTACCCGCCGGACGAGCAGGGCGACATCCGCGCCCTGCCGGCCCCGGTAGGTGTGCAGCTCGTCCAGGACGAGGAACTCCAGCCCTTTGGCCATTCTGATGAGCGACCGCCGGTCGTCCGGCCGGGTGAGCATCAGCTCCAACATCACGTAGTTCGTGAGAAGGACGTCCGGTGGGCTGGCGCGAACGCTACGACGTTGCTCCTCGCTCTCCTGACCCGTGTACCGCGCGTAGGTGACCGGTTCGTGGCCCAGGCCGTAGCCATCGCGCAGGTATTTGTTGAGCTCGTTGAGCTGGCTGTTGGCCAACGCGTTCATCGGGTAGACGATGATTGCCCGTACCCGCTTGTGGTCGGGGCTCGTCTTCCGCTCGCGATCTCGCAGCACCCGGTCGACGATCGGGACCAGGTAGGACAGCGACTTTCCCGAGCCGGTGCCGGTGGTGAGTACGTAGGAGGTGTTGGCCTGGGCGAGCCCGATCGCCTCCCGCTGGTGTTTGTGGAGGGTGAGCGGCCGTCCGTCGCATACCGTGCCGCCCTCGGTCTTACCGGTCTGGAAGATCCGCGCGCACTCGGGGTGCAACACCCCGGTGGTGGCGAGTTCGGCCACCGAACCACCGGAAGCGAAGAGCGGACTCAGCGACAGCCAGGGATCGGGCCACTGGGACTTGGCTTCGAGGTCTTCTTCGATGAAGGCGGTTATCCGCTCATCCCGAATGACAGTGCCGCCGCCGATGAACGCCCGGTAGTCGTTCGATATCCGTATCGCTCTGCTGGAGGCGCACGATCGGCAGGTCGAGCAGAAGATCGCCGAGATGCGGGAGCAGCAGGAACACATCCGA
>NZ_JBSFTE010000025.1:0-105794 GCF_053590565.1 Micromonospora sp. NPDC003197
TCGATACGACAAGCTGGCGGTCCGCTTCCAAGCCGTCCTGACCATCACCATCATCACCGAGTGGCTCTGACCAGCTTATGAAACACGCCTTAGCCGCCCAGATGGCGGCGGACGCGGTCCGGCTCTCCACGGTGGAGGCGAGGCTCCGGATGATCGAAGAGGAAGGCCACATGGACACCGAGGAAGTCGTACTCAAGAAGCTCAGCCCGATCCGGGTCGCCGAGTTGACGGCCATCGCCGCGAGCTACGGCCCGGAGCACATCGGGCCGGCCATCGGCCCGCTCTACCCGGAGCTGTACCGACGGACCGAGGCCGCCGGGGTAACCCCGACCGGGCCGTCGTTCGCCTACTACGAGGCGGCACCGGACGAGGCCGGCGATGATGCGGTCGTCGTACACGCCGCGCTGCCCGTGACGGTCGGCCCTCGGCCCGGTTACGACTTCGCGGTCGTGGACCTGCCGGCGGTCGACCTCGCCGCCTCGATCATCCACCATGGACCGATGACCGACGTGCAGCGTAGTGACCAGATCCTCGCCCGATGGATCGACGCCAACGGCTACCGACCGGTCGGCCTGCACCGGGAGATCTACCTCGACTACCACCCGGACGCCGCTGAGAAGGGAGTGACCGAACTCCAGATCGCGGTGGTCAGGAGCTGACCGGCAACGGCGGGCTGTCCCGGTGAGCGGTGACCGGCAGGTCCGTCCAGTTCGATGGTAGGGACGGGGGCAGCCAGGCGGGATCCGGCTGCCACCTGGCCCAGCCCTCGTCCCACCACCGATGCCCCGCATCGAGGAGAGCGGCGATTCGGTGTCCTTCGGCCCGAATCGCCGCCGCTCGGCCCGGATAGCGTCCCGCCACCAGACGCTGCTCGAACTCCTCGACGTCCTTCCAGGCGTAGCGGTCGGCGTCCGCCGCCCACCACAGGTCCAACTCGTGATCGAGGGTGTCGATGCCGATCCGGGTACGCCGAAACGGGTCCTGCAGATTGAAGTACCAACCCGCGAAGGACCGTTCCGGACCGGTCCAGAAGACGTCGATCGAGTGCGCTTCCCCCGGCCGGTGCAGCATCAGTTTCCCGTGCCCGGACCATTGGCTGCGTTCAGCCTGCCAGGGGTGCCTACCGGTGGGAAACCGGCCGGTCTCCGGGAAACCGAAGACCGTGCCGGTGGGCACGTAGAGGGCGAGGAGATCGTCGGAATCCTCGACGCAGATCGTCGGGAAGGCGAACCACACCTCGTCGAGCAGGATCTCCCGCCGTACCACGACATCACCGGGGGCGAACCGGCTCTCCGGTTCGGTAGTCCCAGTCGTGGTCATCCGCCACCCCCTCACCCTCGACTCCAGGCCGAACAACAATCGGACTCCGGGCCGGATTATCGAACTCCAGGCCGGACTACCGCCCGGTGGCGTCACCGGTCAGGACCGTCAGCCGACGGCCTCCATGACCTCGTCGGAGACGTCGAAGTTGCCGTAGACGTTCTGCACGTCGTCGCAGTCCTCCAGCACGTCGATCAGCTTGAAGACCTTGCGCGCGCCCTCCTCGTCCAGCGGCACGTTGACGCTGGGGATGAGGGAGGACTCGGCCGACTCGTACTCGATGCCGGCGTCCTGCAGTGCGGTGCGGACCGGGATGAGGTCACCCGGCTCGGAGACCACCTCGTACGCCTCGCCCAGGTCGTTGACCTCCTCGGCACCGGCGTCAAGCACCGCCATCAGCACGTCGTCCTCGGAGAGACCAGCCTTGGGGACAATCACCACACCCTTGCGGGAGAACATGTACGACACCGAGCCGGCGTCGGCGAGCGAACCGCCGTTACGGGTCAGCGCGGTGCGTACCTCGGTCGCGGCCCGGTTGCGGTTGTCGGTCAGGCACTCGATGAGCAGCGCCACACCATTCGGGCCGTAGCCCTCGTACATCACGGTCTGCCAGTCCGCGCCGCCGGCCTCCAGGCCGGAGCCGCGCTTGACCGCACGATCGATGTTGTCGTTGGGGACCGAGCTCTTCTTGGCCTTCTGGATGGCGTCGAACAGGGTCGGGTTCCCCGCCGGGTCACCACCGCCAGTACGTGCCGCCACCTCGACGTTCTTGATCAGCTTGGCGAACATCTTGCCGCGCTTGGCGTCGATGACCGCCTTCTTGTGCTTGGTCGTCGCCCACTTTGAGTGGCCGGACATGGATGACCTCCGTAGCTACCCCGACTCGGCGTCACCCTCCACGATCTCCACATTCCGCCCAATTTCCACCGTGATCGATGCACAACCCGGTGGTCATGATGCGCGAAGGCAGCCGCGGCCAGGCTCGGCTCCTGAAACGGGCCAATCTTACCGGCGGCCCGCCGCGCCGTAACCACACCACCACCGGCGGCGCTCCGCTGACAGTTCTTGGTGGCTTACCGCCCCTAGCTACCGGGGCGGCCACCCGCGCCAAGATCTAGACGATCTGTTCCAGGGGTGCATCTGCGTGAAGAAGCGAGGGCATGGCCATGATCGGAACAACGCGGAAACTTTTTCGGGTCAGAGGCCGAAAAAGTTTCCGCGCTAACCCTCGCTTCCTTGCGTAGCCCCGCACCCCTTGGAATGGATCGTCTAGCGCTGCCTCAGACCGTGGCCCGGACCATGTCCACGAAATAGCGGTGTACGCGCAGATCACCCGTCAGTTCCGGGTGGAAGGCGGTGGCAAGCAGGTTGCCCTGCCGGACCGCCACCACCCGGCCGGCGGCCGGACCGTCGGTCACCCGGCCCAACACCTCCACCCCGTCGGCGACCCGCTCGACCCAGGGTGCCCGGATGAAGATCGCGTGAAAGGCCGGCCCGGGAACGCCGCTGATCTCCACCGGTGCCTCGAACGAGTCGACCTGCCGACCGAACGCGTTACGCCGTACGGTCATCTCGATCCCGTCGAAGCCGCGCTGGTCGGGCCGGCCGTCGAGCACCTCGGTGGCGAGCATGATCATCCCGGCGCAGGAGCCGTAGACCGGCATGCCGTCAGCGATCCGCTTCCGGATCGGGTCGGCCAGCCCGAACACGTCGGCCAGCTTGCTCATCGTGGTCGACTCGCCGCCCGGAATCACCAGGCCGTCGACCTCGTCAAGCTCGTCGGGGCGACGCACCGGCCGGGCGGCGACACCGCTCTCGACCAACGCGTTCGCGTGTTCGCGTACGTCGCCCTGCAGGGCGAGCACACCGATGGTGGGGCGCGCCATCACCAGCCGCGCTCGGCAAGCCGGTGTGGGACGGGGATGTCGTCGACGTTGATGCCGACCATCGCCTCGCCCAGGCCACGGGACACCTTGGCCAGCACGTCCGGGTCGTCGTAGAAGGTGGTCGCCTTGACGATCGCGGCGGCCCGCTGCTCCGGGTTGCCGGACTTGAAGATGCCGGAGCCGACGAAGACGCCCTCGGCACCGAGCTGCATCATCATCGCCGCGTCGGCCGGGGTGGCGATACCCCCGGCGGTGAAGAGCACCACCGGCAGCTTGCCGGTCTCGGCGACCTCCTTGACCAGTTCGTACGGTGCCTGCAGCTCCTTCGCCGCGACGTACAGCTCGTCGGTCGGCAGCGAGGTCAGCCGGCGGATCTCGTCCCGGATCTTGCGCATGTGGGTGGTGGCGTTGGAGACGTCACCGGTGCCCGCTTCGCCCTTGGAACGGATCATCGCGGCACCCTCGGTGATCCGACGCAGCGCCTCGCCCAGGTTGGTCGCCCCGCACACGAACGGCACGGTGAAAGCCCACTTGTCGATGTGGTTGGCGTAGTCGGCGGGGGTGAGCACCTCGGACTCGTCGACGTAGTCGACGCCGAGCGCCTGAAGCACCTGCGCCTCGACGAAGTGCCCAATCCGGGCCTTGGCCATCACCGGAATCGAGACGGCGTTGATGATCCCGTCGATCATGTCGGGGTCGCTCATCCGGGAGACGCCGCCCTGGGCCCGGATGTCGGCCGGCACCCGCTCCAGCGCCATCACCGCGACGGCACCCGCATCCTCGGCGATCTTCGCCTGCTCGGCGTTGACCACGTCCATGATCACACCGCCCTTGAGCATCTCGGCCATTCCCCGCTTCACGCGGGCGGTGCCGGTTACGGGCGTGGTGGCAGCAGACTGCGTAGCGGCTTCGGACACGGCGTTTTCGCTCCTCAGAGGTGGTGAAATGCGACTCAGCCCCGATGCTACTGCGGGCTCGGCCCCGGACCGACAGCCAATCGACCCACTGGTGGCCTGCCCTGTGGCACCGCTCACGCCCTGCGCTGGGGGCACCGATCACCCCAACGGCCGGACCCGATCACCGGGGGCTCACGCCACCGACAAGGGCTCCGGGGTGAGGGTCGGGTCGTCCACGTCGAAGTAGCGGGGACGCTCATGCTTGCGGGACATACGCAACAACCGTACGACCGGACGTCGCCGTACGGACAGGGCGTCCCGGACCAGGTCGGTGTGCACCTGACGAGCCAGCACCAACCGCCGGCTGGCCCCGATCACGGCCTCCGCCGCCTGATCGTCCGGTCCCAGTGGAGTACTGCGCAACTGGCGGGTCAGGTCGTTCTCGGCGGCCTCCCGCTCGTCGGGTCCGGCATCTAGGGCGATCCGGGCGGCCGCGTACAACTCAACGGCGTAACACTCCTCAGCCAGCACCGCGGCGGCCGCGGCCCGACGCAACAGGTGCGCGTCCAACCCCCGTGCGGCCGCCTCGACCCGCCGGTGGAGCCGATCGACCCGGGCCGCCGTCCACGCCAGGTACGCCGACGTCAGGACAACCACCACGACGATGCCCACCACCCACCACATGCCCGGCATCGTAGTGTCGCTCCCATTCAGTCCGGCGACGGCGCATCCGACGCCCACGGCGCTTCTGCGAACCCACGCCACATCCGATACCACATCCGATACCGGTCAGCGCGGTTCAATCCACTCCTCGTCGATCACCCGACCGTGGGTGGCCTCGATCGCTGTCTCGTATACCTCAAGAACTCGACGAGCAACCACCGGCCAGTCGAAGGATGACACCACCTGCGTAGCGCACTCCGACAACTCCGTGCGCCGGTCCGGGTCGTCCAGGAGTTCGGCGAGCGCCTGACGCAACGCCACCGAATCACCCGTGGGGAAGAGCTGCCCAGCGCGGCCGCCGTCCAGCACCCGACGGAACGCGTCCAGGTCGCTGGCCACAACCGTCGTCCCGGCCGCCATCGCCTCGGTCAGGATCATCCCGAACGACTCGCCGCCGATGTTGGGGGCCACGTAGAGGTCGACGCTGCGCAACATCCGCGCCTTCTCCTCCTCGGGAACCATGCCGAGGAAGGTGATCCGGTCCCGCAGGTGAGGTGGCACCCCCTCGTGCAGGTCGGCCACGTCGCCCGGCCCGGCCACCAGCAGCCGCAGTCCGGGCCGCTGCTCGGCCAGGGCCACGAACGCCTCGCGCAGCACCGGGAAGCCCTTGCGCGGCTCGGTGAACCGGCCCAGGAAGCCCAGTGCTCCGCCCTCACCCGGGCGACACTCGCCGGGCCAGCCCGGCAGCGGCTCAGCGTCGGCGAACTTCGCCACCGCGACCCCGTTGGGGATCTCCACCGCGCCCCCGTCGAGGTGTTCCACCTGCACCTTTCGGGCCAACGCGCTGACCGCGATGCGAGCGGTGATCCGCTCCAGCACGAGTTGCAGGATGCCCTGCGCGGCGGCCATCGCCTTCGACCTGGTCATCGCGGTGTGGAAGGTCGCCACCACCGGTCCCCGGGAGGACAACACGGCCAACAGCGACAGGCTGAGTACGAACGGCTCGTGAACGTGCAGCACGTCGAAGTCGCCCCGGGCCAGCCAGCGGCGTACCCGGGCGGTGGAAACCGGGCCGAAGGTGATCCGGGCGACCGAGCCGTTGTAGGGGAACGGCACCGAGCGCCCGGCCGGCACCACGTACGGCGGCAGCGGCGCGTCCTCGTCTGCGGGGGCCAACACGCTGACCTCGTGACCGAGGCTGATCAACGCCTCGGCAAGGTCCATGATGTGGTTCTGCACCCCGCCCGGAACGTCAAACGAGTACGGGCACACGATGCCGATCCGCACTGGCGCCGCCTCTCAGACCGGCCCGGACGTGGACGGGGGGCGCATTCTGGCGGACTCCCCCGTCGACGGACTCGCCCCAGCGGGGTCACCGGCCAACGGTGCGGACACCGACGGGTCGCCCGTCGTCGGGCTGACCCCGACCGGCTCCGCCGGGGCGGTGGTGACGGCGTCCGACGGGTCGTCAAGCCAGATGCGTTGCAGCATGTGCCAGTCCTCCGGGTGCGCGGCGATGCCCGCCGCCAGGCGGTCGGCCACCTGTTGGGTGAGCGCCCGAACCCGCTGGTCCAGTGAGCCGCTCTCCGGGTCGGGCACCTCCAGTGGGCCCTCCAGCCGGGCGCACGCCATGTCCGGTTCGTACCACATCGAGGCGACGTAGAGTGGCGCGCCGGTCCGGATGGCGAGCAGCGCCGGCCCAGCCGGCATCCGGGTACGGCCGCCGAAGAAGGTCACCTCCACACCCCGCGCGGAGAGGTCCCGGTCGGCGAGTAGCGGTACGACATGTCCGGCGCGTAGCCGCTCGACCAGGATGTCAAACGGTGGCCGCGGCCCGCCGTGGCTCGGGATGATCTCCATCCCGAGCCCTTCCCGGAAGGCGAGGAACCGCTCGGCGACCGCCTCCGGCTTGAGCCGCTCGGCAACCGTGGTCAACGGCCAACCCATCGCCGCCACCCAGGCCCCGGCGGCGTCCCAGTTGCCGCCGTGTGGCAACGCCACCACCGCGCCCCGACCGGCGGCCACGTCCTCGGCCAGCAACTCGTGCCGCTCCAGCCGGAACCCGCGACGTACCTGCTCCTGGGACAGGGAGGGCAGCCGGAACACCTCCATCCAGTACCGGGCGTAGGAGCGCAGGCCGCGACGGGTCAACGCGTCGAGTTCCGCCTCCGGCAGCTCCGGACCGACCACCCGGCGGAGGTTGGCGGCGAGTCTCGCCGTACCCCGGCCGCCCTTGCGGTGGGCATGGTCGGCACCCGCGCGGAAGACCGCCTCGGCCAGCGGCCGAGGCAGCGCCCGTACGACGCGCCAGCCGGCAAGATAACCGAGTTCGGCCAGATTCACGCGTCCACGTCCAGCTCGGCCCGCTGCGCCTGGCGGTACACGTGGGCGATCCGCTGTCCCACGGTGATCAGCGACAGGACCGCCAGCACCCAGAGCGCTGCGGTCAGCCCCCAGTCGACGACCGCGCTGAGCAGCCCGCCGACCCCGACGATGATCAGTCGTTCGGTGCGCTCGGCGAGCCCCACGTTGCAGGTCATGCCCAGCCCTTCGGCGCGGGCCTTGACGTAGGAGACGATCTGTCCGGCGACCAGGCAGATGAGCGCCGCCGCGACCCCCCAGGAGTCACCCTGGCTGGCCAGCCAGTAGGTCACCGCGCCGAAGATGGCGCCGTCGGCGATCCGGTCCATGCTCGAATCCAGGAAGGCGCCGAATTTGCTGGAGCCGCCCCGCATTCGGGCCATCGTCCCGTCGAGCAGGTCGGTGAGCGCGAACACGGTGACGATGAGGGCGCCCGCGACCAGGTGCCCACGGGCACCGAATCCGATCGCGCCGATGAGTACGCCGACAGTGCCCGCGACCGTGACCGCGTTCGGGGACACCCCGCGACGCAGGAGGGTACGTGCGATTGGTTCGACAACGCGGGCCATACCCGCCCGGGCCGACACTTGGAAGATCTTCGCCATGGCGGTCTCACGATATCGGTCGCCGGGCCGCAGCGGTACGCACGGTGGCGCCTACTTCGCGTCGCGGGGTTGTGTACGGACCGATACGGGTGTGGGATCGGTAGAGGAACGTGAGGTAGGTCACCCGACTGCCTGGCAGGTTCCCAGCACGCAACACGCCACCCGAGGATATCGCCGCAGGAATCGCCCGGGCAGCTCCCCCGTCGCGCGCGGCGGTCGCCACCATCCATCGGCCTAGGGAGGTGCGCCCGAATGGCGCAGAGGAATCAGGAGAAGGGAGTCACCGGCGCGACGCCGGTGGTGACCGAGCCCGGCAGGGTTCGCAACGTGGTGCTCGTCGGTCACTCCGGGGCCGGTAAGACCACCCTGATCGAGGCGTTGCTCTCCGCGACCGGCACGGTCAGCCGGGCGGGTACCGTCACCGACGGCACCACCGTCTGCGACCACGATCCCGCCGCGATCCGCCAACAGCGTTCGGTGAGTCTGGCCTGCGCGCCGCTCGTCCACGACGGCGTAAAGATCAACCTGCTGGACACCCCCGGGTACGCCGACTTCGTCGGTGAGCTGCGCGCCGGACTGCGGGCCGCCGACGCCGCCCTGTTCGTCGTCTCCGCCGTGGACGGCATGGACGCCGCCACCGCCGCCCTGTGGGAGGAGTGCGCGGCGGTCGACATGCCCCGGGCCGTCGCCGTCGCCCGACTGGACCACCCCCGGGCCGACTTCGACGAGACGGTGGCGCTGTGCCAGCGCGTCTTCGGCGACAACGTCATGCCGCTCTACCTGCCGATGCTCGGTGACGACGGTGTCTCGATCGCCGGTCTGCTGGGGCTGATCACCCGGCGGGTCTTCGACTACACCGCTGGCCTGCCGGCGGTCGTCCGGGACCCGGATCCGGAACACCTGCCCGCCATCGCCGAATCTCGGGACGAGCTGATCGAGGGCATCATCGCCGAGAGCGAGGACGAGACCCTCATGGACCGCTACCTCGGCGGTGAGGAGATCGAGGTCTCGCTGCTCATCGAGGACCTGGAGCGGGCCGTGGCCCGGGGACACTTCTACCCGGTGGTGCCGGTGTGCGCGGAGACCGGAGTGGGCCTCGACGGCCTGCTGGAGGTGCTGACCGCCGGGTTCCCGTCGCCGCTGGAACACGAGTTGCCCGCCGTCGTCGGGACCGATGGCTCGCCCCGGCCGCCGCTGACCTGTGACCCGGACGGCCCCCTGGTCGCCGAGGTGGTCAAGACCACCATCGACCGGCACGTCGGCCGGGTGTCCCTGGTCCGGGTCTTCTCCGGCACGCTACGGCCGGAGCAGACCCTGCACATCTCCGGACACGGCATGGCCGAACGGGGGCACCCCGACCACGACGCGGACGAGCGGGTCGCCCACATCTACTCGCCGCTCGGCGCGACCCTGCGCGAGGTGCCGGAATGCCGGGCAGGCGACATCTGCGCGATCACCAAATCGGGTACGGCGGAGACCGGCGACACCATCTCCGCCAAGGACGATCCGCTGCTCATCGCCCCGTGGGAGATGCCCGAACCACTGCTGCCGGTGGCGATCGTCGCCAAGACCCGGTCCGACGAGGACGCGCTGGCCAAGAACCTGGCCCGGCTGGTGGCCGGCGATCCGACGATGCGGCTGGAGCGCAACCCGGAGACCCACCAGTTGGTGCTGTGGTGCATGGGCGAGGCGCACGCCGACGTGGTGCTCGACCGGCTGCGGGCCGGTGGGGTCGACCTGGACACCGAACCGGTGCGGGTCGCCCTGCGGGAGACCTTCGCGGCCAACTCGAAGGGGCATGGCCGGCACGTCAAGCAGTCCGGCGGCCACGGCCAGTACGCGGTCTGCGACATCGAGGTGGAGCCGCTGCCCCGGGGCGGCGGTTTCGAATTCGTGGACCGGGTGGTCGGTGGTGCCGTGCCGCACAACTACATCCCCTCCGTGGAGAAGGGGGTACGCACCCAGATGGATCGGGGCATCGTCGCCGGTCATCCGGTGGTGGACGTACGGGTGACCCTGTTCGACGGTAAGGCGCACAGCGTCGACTCCTCGGACGCCGCCTTCCAGACCGCCGGGGCCCTGGCCCTGCGCGACGCCGCCGAGAAGGGGCAGATCCTCCTCCTGGAACCGGTCGACGATGTGGTCGTCCGGGTTCCCGACTCGTTCGTCGGCGCGGTGATGAGCGACCTCTCCGGCCGGCGTGGCCGGGTGCTGGGCACCGAACCCGACGAGAGCGGCGAGCGGACCCTGGTCCGAGCCGAGGTGCCCGCCACCGAACTGATCCGGTACGCCGTCGAACTCCGGTCGATGACCTCGGGTACCGGCACCTTCCGACGGTCCTTCGCCCGGTACGACCCGATGCCCGCCCACCTCGCCGAGCAGACCCGCAAGAGCGCCCTAGCCGGGGAGTAGCTAGCGGCCGATGCCCGCTCAGGCTCAGGCCGGCGGGTCCGCTCAGGCCGGCCGGCCTGAGTAGCTACCGGCCGGCCGGGTCGGTTCACGTCGGCCGGCCTGAGTAGCTACCGGCGGGTCCGCTCAGGCCGGCCAGGCTTCGGCGAGCATGTCCCGGGTGTCGGCGAGCAACTGCGGCAGCACCTTGGTCTGGCCGATGACCGGCATGAAGTTGGCATCGCCGCCCCAGCGTGGCACCACGTGCTGGTGCAGGTGGGCGGCGATGCCGGCACCTGCCACGCCGCCCTGGTTCATGCCCAGGTTGAACCCGTGGGCGTTGCTGACCTGACGGATCACCCGCATCGCGGTCTGGGTGAAGACACCGAGTTCAACGGTCTCCGCCTCGTTCAGGTCGGTGTAGTCGGCGACGTGCCGGTAGGGGCAGACCAGCAGGTGCCCCGGGTTGTACGGGTAGAGGTTGAGCACCACGAAGACGTGCCGCCCCCGGGCGACCACCAGGCTCTCCCCCGGCTCCTGCCCGGGTGCCCGACAGAACGGGCAGCCGGCCGGTTCCTCGTAGCCCCCGGCCGGTCGGTCACCGCCGGAGATGTAGGTCATCCGATGCGGCGTCCAGAGCCGCTCCAACCCGTCTGCCATCGCGGTGCCCGCGCGCCAATCCACCCCTGTCACACCGCCGATCCTACGGTTCGGCGCGATCGGGGTGGCCATGCCGTCGCCGCCCCCTCACCAGGTACCGGAGCAGATCGGTAGTTCGAAACAATGTCAACGAATGAAGGCTCTTGACCTCCAACGCCAACATCATGAAACTTTCATCCAATAATCCTGATATTCATCGATGGAGGTCTCATGGCTCTACGTACCGCTTCGATGGTCCGGCGGCTGGGCAGACTGCTCGCGGCCTGTGCCCTCGCCGCCGCCACCACCCTGGTCGGCGTCGTCGTGACCGGCACCGCCGCACAGGCGGACGGCTGCTACACCTGGGGACGTGCCCTCGTCTCGGGAATGACCGGCGAGGACGTCAGACAACTCCAGATCCGCATCTCCGGCTACCCCGGCTACAACTCGGAGCTGGCGCTCGACGGATCCTTCGGTCCGGCAACCCGGTCCGCCCTGATCCGGTTCCAGCAGGCGTACGGCCTCACCGCCGACGGCGCGGCCGGGCCGCAGACGTTCAGCAAGCTCTACGCGTTGCAGGACAACGACTGCACCCCGATCAACTTCAGCTACGCGGAACTGAACGGCTGCAACAGCACCTGGTCCGGCGGGGCGGTGGCGGCAGGCACGGCCCGGTCCAACGCGCTGGTGTCGATGTGGAAGCTCCAGGCACTGCGGCACGCCCTCGGCGACCAGTCGATCCGGGTCACCAGCGGGTTCCGCAGCTATTCCTGCAACAGCGCGGTCGGTGGGGCCTCAAACAGCCGTCACCTCTACGGCGACGGGGTCGACCTCGGTGTCGGGCCGCACTCGCTGTGTCGCCTCGCTCAGCAGGCCCGCTACCACGGTTTCACGCAGATCCTCGGTCCGGGTTACGTCGGACACAACGACCACGTACACGTGGCCGACTCTCCGTCCCGGTTCTGGTCCGCCCCCACCTGCGGCATCTGACCTGACCGGACGTTAGGAAGGGCCCCTTCCTATGCAGAAAGCGATAAGAAGGGGCCCTTCCTAACTCGAAACACCTAACAGCAAACTACTCAGCGGACGGGCCCGCGTTGGTACGGGAGCGAACCACCTCGACGACGTGGGCCACCGCCTCGGCCAGCGGTACGCCGTTGCGCTGCGAGCCATCCCGGTAGCGGAACGACACCGTACCGGCCTCGACGTCGGCGTCACCGGCGATCGCCATGAACGGGATCTTCTGCTGCTGGGCGTTGCGGATCTTCTTCTGCATCCGGTCGTCGGAGGCGTCCACGTCGGCCCGGATGCCCTCGGCCCGCAGCGCCGCCACGAACTCGTCCAGGTAGCCGGTGTGCTCCTCGCGGATCGGGATGCCGACCACCTGCACCGGTGCCAGCCAGGCCGGGAACGCCCCGGCGTAGTGCTCGGTGAGCACCCCGAGGAAGCGCTCGATCGAGCCGAACTTCGCTGAGTGGATCATCACCGGCTGTTGCCGGGTGCCATCCGCCGCCTGGTACTCCAGCCCGAAGCGGGCCGGCTGGTTGAAGTCGTACTGGATGGTCGACATCTGCCAGGTCCGGCCGATGGCGTCGCGGGCCTGTACGGAGATCTTCGGGCCGTAGTAGGCCGCGCCACCCGGATCCGGGACCAGCTCCAGGCCGGTCTCCAGGGCAACCTCCTCCAGCACCCGGGTCGCGTTCTCCCACTCCTCGTCCGAGCCGATGAACTTGTCCGACTTCGGGTCTCGGGTGGAGAGCTCGATGTAGAAGTCGTCCAGGCCGAAGTCGCGCAGCAGCCCGAGGATGAAGTTCAGCAGGTGCCGGATCTCGCCCGGGGCCTGCTCCGGGGTGACGTAGGAGTGCGAGTCGTCCTGGGCGAAACCCCGCACCCGGGTCAGGCCGTGCACCACGCCGGACTTCTCGAAGCGGTAGACCGAGCCGAACTCGAACAGCCGCAGCGGCAGGTCCCGGTACGACCGCCCGCGCGAGCGGTAGATCAGGTTGTGCATCGGGCAGTTCATCGCCTTGAGGTAGTAGGCGCTGCCCTCCAGCTCCATCGGCGGGAACATCGTGTCGGCGTAGTACGGCAGGTGGCCGGAGGTCTCGAAGAGCCCCTGCTTGGAGACGTGCGGGGTGCCGACGTACTCGAAGCCCTCCTCGATGTGCCGGCGACGGACGTAGTCCTCCATCTCCCGCTTGATCACCCCGCCCTTGGGGTGGAAGACCGGCAGGCCCGAGCCGAGCTCGTCGGGGAAGCTGAACAGGTCCAGGTCGCGGCCGAGCTTGCGGTGGTCGCGGCGGGCCGCCTCCTCCAGCAGCTTCAGGTACGCCTTGAGCGCGTCCCGGGTCGGCCACGCGGTGCCGTACACCCGCTGTAGCTGCGGGTTCTTCTCCGAGCCGCGCCAGTAGGCGGCGGCCGAGCGCATCAGCTTGAACGCCCCGATCAGCCGGGTGTTCGGCAGGTGCGGCCCTCGGCACAGGTCGGACCAGCAGACCTTGTCCTCGTTGGCGGCGAGGTTGTCGTAGATGGTCAGCTCACCGGCGCCGACCTCCATCACCTCACCGGCGTCGAGCCCGGCCCCGACGCCCGCCTCGGCCCCCTTGACCTCGATCAGCTCCAGCTTGTAGGGCTCGGTGGCCAGCTCGGCTGCTGCCTCCGCCAGGCTCTCGAAGCGCCGCCGGCGGAACCGCTGCCCGGACTTGATGATCTCCTGCATCCGCTTTTCGAGCTTGGCCAGGTCCTCGGGCTGGAACGGCTTGTCGACGGCGAAGTCGTAGTAGAAGCCGTTGTCGATCGGCGGGCCGATGCCGAGCTTGGCCTCGGGGAAGATGTCCTGCACGGCCTGGGCGAGCACGTGGGCGGTGGAGTGCCGCAGCACGTTGAGCCCGTCCGGCGAGTCGATGGCGACCGGTTCGACCGGGGTGTCGGCCTCCGGTGTCCAGTCCAGGTCACGCAGCCCGCCGTCGGGGTCGCGGACCACCACGATCGCGGTCGGGCCGCTGGTGGGCAAGCCCGCCGCGGCCACCGCGTCGGCCGCCGTCGTCCCGGCCGCGACGACGACGGGGTCGACCACGACAGGGGTACGGGGTGCGGACACGATGACTCCTTCAATCGGGACGAAAAGGACGACGCCCTGGTTCGGCACCTGCGATGTTATCGGTCGTGTTTTCAACGCCCTCCGCGGACGCGACTGCAGCGCTACATTGACGCCGTGGGAACATCCGACCTGGTCGACTCGCTGCAACGCAGGTACGTGCGGTACTTCGCCGCACGACCGGCGCTCCCGTTCGCCGTAACGACCAACGGCGGACCGGCGCACCGGTTCGGCAGTGGCGATCCGCTCTTCACCATCAGCGTCGCCGACCCGCGTGGCGCGAAGGCGCTCGCCGATCTGGACCAGTTCGGCGTGGCAGTCGCCTACCTACAGGGCTGGCTCGACGTCGAGGGTGATCTCGCCTCGGCCCTGAAGATGCGCGCGTTCTTCTCCGACTTCCATCCGATGGCCTGGCTGGGTCGCTTTCTGCCCGCGGTCGTACGCGGCGGCCGGCAGGAGGATGATCGCCGGACCATCTCCCACCACTACGACGAGGACTCGGAGTTCTTCCTCACCTTCCTCGACACCCGGCACCGCTGCTACACCGAAGGCGTCTTCGCCTCGGACGACGAGCCTCTCGAAGACGCGATGACCCGCAAGATGGACCTCGCCCTGGACGCGATCGGGGTACAGCCGGGCGACCACGTCCTGGAGGTTGGTGGTGGGTGGGGTGCCTTCGCCGAGCACGCCGCCCGACGGGGGGTCAACGTCACCACGACGACGCTGTCGAAGGAGTCGGAGCGCTACCTCACCGAGTTCTTCGACCGGGAGCAGCTGCCGGTACGGGTGATCCGCAAACACATCTTCGGCTACACCCCGGACCGGCGCTTCGACGCCATCGTCAACATGGGGGTCACCGAGCACCTACCCGACTACCGCACCACGCTACGCAAGTACGCCGAGGTCCTGCGGCCGGGCGGCCGGGTCTACCTGGACGCGCTGGCGATGCGCCGCAAGCACGCGGCTTCCACGTTCATGAAGCGGTACATCTATCCGGGGGCCTCCGCCCCACTGCTCCTGCACCAATACCTGCGCCAGGTGGCCCGTTCGCCGTTCGAACTGCTCAGTCTGGACGACGACCGGCACAACTACTACCTGACCTGCCGGGAGTGGGCGCGCCGGCTGGACGCCGCGCGGGAGGAGATCGTGGCTCGCTGGGGTGAGCCGCTCTACCGACGCTTCCGCCTCTTCCTGTGGGGTTCGGCCGCCGGTTTCGACACCGGGTTGGTGCAGGCCTACCGCTGGACCCTCCGCCTGCCCTGATCCCGTCGCCGCCGCCGGGTCGCCATCGACCTGCCGGTGCCGGGTCGCCATCGACCTGCCGGTGCCGGGTCGCCATCGACCTGCCGGTGCCGGCTCGCCACCGACCTGCCGGCGCCCCAGGTCGGGCCGGACGTTTAGGAGTGCCCGGGTCGGCTATACCGCCGCAGCAGCGTGATCGACGTGAGGAGACGCTGGGCTGGCTTCGGCGACGGAGGGTTACCCGATGGCAGGTCCGACCGAGGAGTTCTTCAACGGGCTCCATCAACGCCGGATAGATCTACTCCCCCCGGATGTCACCGGGACGCTTCGGTTCGACCTTGCCACGGACGCGGGCACGGACCGCTGGTTCGTCACCTTCAACGAGCAGAACGTATGGGCCTCACGCGAGGGAGAACGGGAGGCCGACTGCGTGGTCTACGCGGATCAGGCGGCATTCGACCGGATGATCAGCGGGGAGACGCAGCCGGCGTCGGCGGTGTTGCGTAACGAGGTCTCCTCCCGGGGCCGCCTGCCCCTGTTCATCCACTTTCTGCGACTCGTTCCCGGGCCGCCCAACGCCCGGCATCCCCGAGCGATGGTCGACGCGGAGCGGAGGCAGCGATGACGACAGATGATCTTGTAAGCATCATCGACGGCAGCAGCTTCGTCGTCAGCGACCGGCGCGGTGATATCGACGCCTCCCCCAGCGTGCCGACCGGGATGTTCCTGTACGACACCCGGTTCCTGTCCAAGTGGCATCTGACGGTCGATGGCGAACGGCTCAACTCGCTCTCGGTCGACGACGTCCAGTACTTCGAGACCCGGTTCTTCCTGGTGCCGGGCGAGCCGACCCACTACGTCGACGCGAAGGTGTCGATCATCCGCCAACGCAACATCGGGGGAAGTTTCAACGAGCACCTGACGGTGCTCAACCACAAGAACGAGCCGATCGAGCTGACCATCCGGATAGAGGCGGCCAGTGACTTCGCCGACCTCTTCGAGATCAAGGACATTCAGCACAAGAAGGGGCGGTCGTACGCCCGGGTGGAGAACGGCCTGCTTCGCCTCGGCTACCAGCGGGAGAATTTCCGGCGCGAGACGCTGATCTCGGCATCGGAGTCGGCGCAGTTCGACGAGGCGGGGCTGACCTTCCAGGTACGGATCGAACCGCACGACAGCTGGGAGACCGAACTGCGGGTCGACACCCGGGTGGAGGCGGCCGGGGGACGGGACATCCGCGAAGGGATGAGCCACTCACCCGAGTGGATCAAGGCGACCATGCAGGAGAAGCTCGACGACTGGCTGGCGGGCGCCCCGACACTCAACTGCGACTCCGAGGCGCTGGCCACGTGCTACCGGCGGAGCATGATCGACCTTGCCGCGCTGCGCTACCAGCCGCTGGGTGCCACCGGGCAGACCATGCCCGCCGCCGGACTGCCCTGGTTCATGGCGCTCTTCGGCCGAGACAGCATCATCACCAGCTACCAGGCGCTTCCGTTCGCCCCGGAACTCGCCCACACGACACTGCGGGTGCTGGCGTTGCTGATCGGCACCCACCTGGACGACTTCCGGGACGAGGAGCCGGGCAAGATCCTGCACGAGATGCGTAACGGGGAATCGGCGGCCTTCGAGGAACAACCCCATTCGCCGTACTACGGCAGCGCCGACAGCACCCCACTGTTCCTGATCCTGCTCGATGAGTACGAGCGCTGGACCGGCGACGGTGCCCTGGTTCGGGAGTTGGAGACCGATGCACGCGCCGCGCTGCACTGGATCGACGAGTACGGCGACATCCTCGGCAATGGCTACATCTGGTACGAACGCCGCAACACCAAGAACGGCTTGGAGAACCAGTGCTGGAAGGACTCCTGGGACGGGGTCTCCTACCGGGACGGCAGGTTGCCCCCCTTCCCTCGGGCCACGTGCGAACTGCAGGGCTACGCGTACGCCGCCAAGCTACGGTGCGCCCGGCTGGCCCGCGAATTCTGGAACGACCCGGCGCTCGGCGACCGGCTGGAGCGGGAGGCGGCTGACCTGAAGGAGCGGTTTCACCGTGACTTCTGGGTGGCCGACGGCGAGTACTTCGCGCTCGGCCTCGACATCGAGGGCCGCCCGGTGGACGCGCTCTCCTCGAACATGGGACACCTGCTGTGGAGTGGGATCGTTGACCAGGACCGGGCTGGAAAGATCGCCGAACACCTGGTCGGGCCGCGGCTCTTCTCCGGGTGGGGGGTACGCACGCTGGCCACGGGTGAGGGGCGCTACAACCCGGTCGGCTACCACGTCGGCACGGTGTGGCCCTTCGACAGCTCGATCGCCGCGGCCGGTCTCCGCCGGTACGGCTTCGCCGAGGAGGCGGGGCTGATCGCCGAGAGCATGATCGACGCCTCGCGGTTCTTCCACGGGCGGCTGCCGGAGGCGTTCGCCGGCTATGACCGAGAGCTGACGAAGTACCCGGTCCAGTACCCCACCGCGTGCAGTCCGCAGGCCTGGTCGGCCGGCACGCCGCTGGCCCTGCTCTGGACCATGCTCGGCCTCCAACCGTGCGGCGAGCACCTGGTCGTCGTCCCCGCACTCCCCGAGAGAATGGGGCGGATCGAACTGCTCAACATTCCCGGCCGGTGGGGACGCATCGATGCGTTCGGTCGCGGACAGGTCGGCAAGCCCGACGCGCACCACCACACGACCTATCCGGTCTGAACCCGGGACAGCGCGCCACTCGTCCCCGGGGCGGTGACGCGCCGCACCCGCCCCGGGCAGTACCGTCTCTACGTGGCCACGGTGCTCCTGGTCGAGGACGACCATGTCGTACGCGGTGCGATGCTGCGCTCCCTGGCGGACCGGGGGCACGCCGTACACGCGGTCGGTACGGCCCTGGAGGCCCTGCGCCGGGTCGCCGCCGAGGTGCCGGACCTGGTGGTGCTCGACCTCGGCCTGCCCGACCTCGACGGCGCGGACGCGTTACGGATGCTGCGCGGCATCACCGACGTCCCGATCATCATCGCCACCGCCCGGGACGACGAGCAGGCGATCGTCCGGCTGCTGCGCGCCGGGGCGGACGACTACATGGTCAAACCGTTCACCGGCGCCCACCTCGACGCCCGGATCATGAGCGTGCTCCGCCGGGCCGGACGATCCAGCCGGGAGGCACCCCCCGCCGTACATGAGGTGGGCGGGCTGCGGATCGACGTGGGCGAACGCAGCGCCCACCTCGACGGGACCCCCCTGGCGCTGACCCGGAAGGAGTTTGACCTGCTGGCCTATCTCGCCGCGCGGCCCGGCCGGGTAGTCTCCCGCCGGGAGTTGTTGGAGGAGGTATGGCGGCAGCCGTCGGTCGGCGAGGATCAGACAATCGACGTACATCTGTATTGGCTTCGTCGCAAACTGGGCGAATCCGCAGCGAAACCCCGCTACCTGCGCACCGTGCGGGGGGTCGGATTTCGGCTGGTGGCCCCGGACTGAGGCGGGCGCTGGCCTATCTCGGTGCCGGCATGAGCAGCATCGTGGCCCTGGCCTTCCTCATTCCGCTGGGAGTCGTGCTGCAACGCGAGGCGTACGAGGAGGCGGTGGCCGACGCGGCCCGGCGTAGCGCGCTGGTGGCCGGTGCACTGCTGATCGACGCCGAACCGGCGGCGGTGCAGCGGGCGATCGCCGCGAGCGGCGGCGACCCGGCGACTCGGCCGGTCGTACACGGGTTGACGGGTGAGTCCCCGACCCGGGCCCGCGCCGAGGATGTCACGAAGGCCGCCACGCAGCGCGAGCCACTGGTGACGGAGGTGCCGGGTGGGGTGGTCCGACTGGACCCGGTCCTGGTCGGCGGTCAGGTGGCGGTGATCGAGGTCTTCGTCACCCAGGCGACGCTACGCGAGGGCACCCGCACCACCTGGCTCATCCTGGTGGCGGTCGCGGCCGGATTGGTGGTGGCCTCGGTGATCGTGGTCGACCGGATCGCCGCTCGAGCGGTGGCGTCGGCCCGCAACCTGGTCCAGGCGGCCCTCGCGGTCGGTGACGGCGATCTCGACGTACGCATCCAGCCCAGCGGCCCCCGAGAACTGGCCGAGGCAGGGTACGCCTTCAACCGGATGGCCGACCGGCTGGTCACCTCCCGCACCGACGAACGAGAACTGGTGGCCGACCTGTCCCACCGGTTACGCACCCCGCTGACCGTGCTGCGGCTGGACGCCGACGCGCTGGACTCCGACGACACCAGCACCGGCTCGTTCAGCGACGCCGAACTCGACCGACGCCGGACCATCCGACGAATCCGGCAGGCGATCGCCACCCTGGAGGGCGAGGTCGACGTACTGATCAACACCACCCGCAAGACGATCACCCAGGAGGCCGGACCGGCGGTCTGCGACGTCAGCGAGGTGGTCCGGGACCGGATGGTGTTCTGGTCCGCGCTGGCCGGCGACCAGAACCGGCCACACAAGGTACTCGGCGCGCAGTTGCGCATCCCCGTACCGGTCCCCCGGGCCGAGCTGGCCGCGGCGCTGGACGCGGTGCTCGGCAACGTCTTCCGCTACACGCCGCAGGGCACCGCGTTCGAGGTGGTGGTCTCCCGGCGGGACGGCTACGTCGCGGTACGGGTCGACGACGCCGGGCCTGGCATCGCCGACCCGGACCGGGCACTACGCCGGGGCAGCAGCGATCAGGGCTCCACCGGGCTCGGACTCGACATCGCCCGACGGGTCGCCCGACAGGCCAACGGCTCGGTCAGCATCGACCGGGCCCGCCTGGGCGGGGCCAGCGTCGTGATGCTGCTGGCCGACGCCGAAGCCGCCCCCCGGCAGGTCAGCCGGTTCGGCCTGGTGGGGCGACTGGCCCGGGAACGGGACTCCAGTGGCCGCCGCTGGCCGCGAGCCCGCTCGTCGGACAATTGACCCCGGTCACCACCGGTGCCGGGCGACACGGTAAGCGGAACGATCGAGTGAAACCTTTTCGCGTTGCTCAGATCTTCCTTATATCTGAATTAACTCGGTATCGCCGCGCCACGACCGATGGCAACGTCACCGGTGATCCAAGAATGGTTCTGCCGGAACTCACCTCGACCGCCCTTTAGATCCGGCAGAGCCCGGCGCGCGCGTGGCGGGATGCGGTCCCCCACCCTCAGGTCCCGCCCCGCGCGCCCACATGAACTCGGCCTAACGGATCATTTCCCGCTGGTCTCCAGGTAGTCGTCGATCTCGCCGATCAGTCGCGCCTGCTCGGGCGCGGACAGGAACGAGGCGGAGACCGCGTCGCGGGCCAATCCGGCCACCCCGGCAGGACCGTAGCCGAGCAATCGGGCGGCGACCGCGTACTCGTCGTTGAGAGTGGTGCCGAACATCGGCGGATCGTCCGAGTTGATGGTCACCAGCACACCGGCGTCGACCATGGTCCGCAGCGGATGTTCCTCGATCGTCGGCACCGCCCGGGTACGCACGTTGGAGGTCGGGCAGACCTCCAGGGGGATGCGCTGCTGCGCCAGGTGCTCCAACAGCCGGGGATCCCGTACGGCGGAGGTGCCGTGCCCGATCCGCTCCGCACCCAACTCCCGGAGCGCGTCCCAGATGGTCTCCGGGCCGGTGGTCTCCCCGGCGTGCGGTACGGAGCGCAGCCCAGCCGCCCGCGCCTGGTCGAAGACCGGCTTGAACTGCGGCCTGGGCACCCCGATCTCCGGCCCGCCCAGGCCGAAGCTGATCAGTCCGTCCGGCCGCTGCTCCAACGCGATGCGCAACGTCTCCTCGGCCGACATCAGGCCCGACTCGCCGGGAATGTCGAAGCACCAGCGCAGGGCGATACCGAAGTCCGCCTCGGCCCGGACCCGGGCGTCCTCGATCGCCTCACAGAACGCCTCGGCGGGGATGCCCCGCCGGACATGCGAGTAGGGAGTGATGGTCAACTCGGCGTACCGGACCTGCTGCCGGGCCAACTCCCGAGCCACCTCGTGGGTGAGAATCCAGACGTCGGTCTGGTCCCGGATCAGGTCGACGACGCTCAGGTAGACCTCAATGAAGTGGGCGAAGTCGCGGAACGCGAAGTAGTCGGCGAGCGCATCGGGGTCGGCCGGCACCGGGGTCTGTCCCTCGTGCCGGGCGGCCAACTCGGCCACGATACGTGGGGAGGCGGAGCCGACGTGGTGCACGTGTAGCTCTGCCTTGGGCAGCCCGGCGATGAAGGCCGACAGGTCGGTCACAGCTTCTCCCTCTGGTCAGGTGCGGGTCTTCTTCCTCTGGCCAGATGCGGATCCGGTCAGATGCGGGTCCGGTCAGATGCGGGTCCGGGCGACGAAGAAGACGTAGGTAGTTTCCCAGCCGTCCACCGCCGAGCCGGCATCGGCCATAGTCCGGAGATCACGCCGGGTACAAGCTAGGCTCGGAGCGCTGGCCAGGACCGAATCCCTGGCCGTAAGCGTCGGAAGGAAGACAATGAAGGCTTGGCTACCGCTCACACTCGGCCTGCTGGCGGTCGTCATGGGCGCGATGTGGACGGTGCAGGGGCTGGGCCACGTCGAGGGCAGCAGGATGACCGGCGTGACCCTCTGGGCGGTGCTCGGCCCGCTCGTCGGGCTGGCCGGGGTCGGTTCCCTGATCGTCGGCCTACGCGCCCGCCGAGGTCGTACGCCCGCCGCCTGACGGCCTCAGCCGTCGAAGTCGCACATCGGCCCGACCGCCGCCCAGGCGCTGGCCCGGCCTCCGCCTGACGGCCTCAGCCATCGAAGTCGTACGGTCGCGCCGCCGCGACCTTGTTCGCACCGCCCGACACACCGCCACAGAGGCGAGGCCAGACAGTGTCGAGCCCCGCACTCGACTTGCAGTGCGGGGCTCGGTCGTCGATCCGTGGCCGGATCATCCCGTAGCCGGCCGGCAGGCGGCCGGCACCGGATCAGAGGGGGCGGACCTGCTCCGCCTGCGGGCCCTTCTGACCCTGAGCGATCTCGAACTCCACCCGCTGGTTCTCCTCCAGCGTGCGGTAGCCGCTGGTCTGGATGGCCGAGAAGTGGACGAACACGTCAGCACCCCCGCCATCGACGGTGATGAAGCCGAAGCCCTTGTCTGCGTTGAACCACTTCACGGTTCCCTGCGCCATGTGAATCTCCTTCTAAAACTGGCGGCCGAGCACGCCGTGCGGCCGATTGGCCGTTTTCGAGCAGCGGCGCCTGAGTCGGCCCCCACGAAGGAGGACTTCCCTCAACCCACGCCATCTCTCAACAGCGTGGAACAGCAAACCACGTACGCAAAAACTTCGCACAGCCTACCCGACGAAATTCTCCGACATGTGACCTGAGGACCGACGAACTTCATCACTTCCCACGCTCCCGGCGACAGTCGAACCATCACCTCGCCGAACCGTCACCCCGCTGAGCCACCACCCCGCCCTGCCAGACGTTAGGAAGGGCCCCTTCCTATACAAAAAACGATAGAAAGGGGCCCTTCCTAACACCTCAGTCGGGCCACCTGCCGGTGAGTCGACGTACCCCCACCGCACCGCCCCGGTCGACGGCTGCCTTGACCACGGCGAAGATCGCACCCTGTAGCGCTGCCGCGGCCAGGATCTCGCCCCAACCGTGGTCCTCGTCGGTGGCCTGCGGCGCTTCGCCATCGCCCGCCGTCAGCTTCCATACCTGCTTGAAGAGTGCGCCCGCGAGCACACCCGCGCCGATCCCCAGCAACATGCCCACCGGCTTGTAGACCGCCCGGTTGATGGCCTTGCTCACCTGTGCCTCCCGCGCATCACCATTATCAAGATCACGATAGTCACTGCCCCCACCGCTGCCGCGCCGACGACACCGACCGGAACGACGTTGCGACGGGCGAGTTGCCCAGCGTCCCGTACCGGTCGCCGGACCACCCCGGCCGCCCGGTCAGCCTGAAGCCGTACCCGCTGCTTGGTCTGCGCGGCGGTACTCCGCAGCCGTGCCTTCACGTCCGCCTTCGCGGCCAACGCCTCGATGGTCTCGCCCAACTCCGCGCGGGTACGCCGAATCTCGGCCTGCAACGCTTCCCGGTCACCTGTCCCGTTGTCGATCGTCATTCTGCCCGCCCCCGATCCCGCAAGGCTGAGCTGATCGTTGCCAGATCGGCGCGTACGCTCTCGACCGCCGCCGTCGGCGTCGGCGGCACCGCCCGCTGGACCTGTTTCCTACCGATCAACGCCAGGATCGCGGCCAGGGCGAACAGCGCCACCGTCACGATCAGCGCGGCGAGCCAGGCGGGCATCGCCACCGCCAACGCCAGGATGATCGTGGTAACGAGGGTCGCGGCTCCGAACAGGGCGAGGACCCCGCCCGCACCGAACAGCCCTATGCCCAACCCAGCGTGTTTCCCCTTCTCGACGAGTTCGACGCGGGCCAGCGCCAGCTCGTCGCGCACCAGTCGGGAGAGCTGCTCAGTCGCCTGTTGCACCAGTTCGGCCGTCGTCTGTTCGCCGACCGGTCGGGGGGTGGTGCCCTTGGCAGTATCGGCCATGGTGTCCTCCTTTCCTGGTACCCGAGGTCCTGTTTTCCCGTGCCCGGGGTGTATGCCCCGCCGTCGTGGCGGTCAATCCTCTACCTGATGCCTCGACCAGGGTGCAACAGATCGGCACCGCCCTGGCCCGATTGTCCCGGTCGGCAGCCCGCCCAGGGGCTCATCCGCCCAGTTCAACGCGGCGCGTCGACCGGTTCTTCTGGACCGACGAAGGTGGTGCTCCGAGCGTCACCGTCGTCACTGCCGCCGAACACTCGTGCGTCATCCGGTACGCCCTGCTCAGCCGGGGTCGGGTTCGGCCGCCGCGGCTGGACCCACTGCCAGGCGAGGTCGCTGTTCGCGTCGCCGATCTCGGTACGCGTCCGAGGCAGGGCGGTGGGCCGCTGGTCCCGGAGCCAGCCGACCAGGTGCTCGCGTACGAGGCAACGCAGGTCCCACAAACTGGGGCTGTCGGCGGCGCTGACCAGCGCCCGTAGCCGCACCACCCCGCCAACGGCGTCGGTGACCTGGAGTACGCAGACCCGACCGTCCCACAGTTCGGTGCCCTCGACGGCGCGCCGTAGCTCCTCCCGCATCGTCTGCACCGGTACCGACCAGTCCACCTCGAACTCGGCGGTGCCGAGCACGGCGGCCTGGGTCCGGGTCCAGTTCTGGAACGGCTTGGTGGTGAAGTACGAGGTGGGCAGGATCAACCGGCGGTCGTCCCAGATCTGCACCACGACATAGCTGAGGGTCATCTCCTCGATCCGCCCCCACTCTCCCTCGACCACCACCACGTCGTCGAGGCGTACCGCGTCGCTGAACGCCAGTTGCACCCCGGCGAAGACGTTGGACAGGAGGCTCTGCGCCGCCAGGGCCGCTACCGCACCGATCACACCGGCGGAGGCGAGCACACTCGCGCCGACCCCTCGCACACTGGGGAAGGTCATCAGCGCGACGCCGATGGTCAACACCACGATGGCCGCGACGGTGACCCGGCGCAGGATCCGTACCTGGGTCTTGATCCGCCGAGCCTGCCGGTTGTCCGGCACATCGGTACGGAACCGGGCCAACGCGGTGTCCTCGGTCACCAGGAGCAGGGAGGCGACCAGCCACGCGGTGGTGGCGATGACGATCAGGACCAGGATGTGCAGCAGCACCTGCCGCCAGGACTCCCGGGCGGCGTAGCCGGTGGTGGCCCGTACGGCGAACTGCACGGCGAGCGCGGTGACCGCCACCCGGAACGGGCGGTAGGAGTGGTCGGACAGTTCCCGCATCAACAGGGACCGGCGGCCGAGCGGCTGGACGAGCCGGTGGATCAACGCCACCACGATGAGGGCGATCGCGGCGGCGGCCAGCACACCGACGATCGTCCCTAGATAGGTCTGCACCGGGCAGCTCCTTCCCCATGAACCGGTACGCAGTCGAAGACCGCCCGTCGGCCGGCGACTGGCGGTCTTCGACGAAATGGGATAACGGGCAATTTAGCCCTTTTACCCCTGACTAAACCCGAGTTAGACCTTGCGATACTTCGACTGCACCAGGCAGAAAGTCGCGAAGCACGCGATCCCCAGTGCGACGAGAACGAGCAGCACCGCCCCGTACGGTTGCTCCCGCAGCGTGTGCAACGCACCATCCAAGCCCCGAGCCTTCTCGGGGTCGTAGCGCACGGCGGCGACCAGTACGAGCAGCCCGGCGATGCCGTACGCGACGCCCTTGGCCGCGTAGCCGGCCATGCCAAGGCGGCGGCTCACCTTCCGTACCTGGGCACTCATCTGCTCGGTCTTCAGGTGCCGCTCGAAGCGCTTGACCGCGCCGTAGTAGACCAGGCCGACCCCGAGGGCGGCCAGGCCCAACCCGGCCAGGCCAACCAGCCACCGACCACCGGTGGAGGCCATCAGTTGCTCGGTCAGGGCCTGCTGCTTGTCGGCGCTGGAGGAAGCAGCGTTCCGTACCACCTTGACGGCGGTCCAGGCGAAGTAGAGGTAGACGAGGGCGCGGCCGGCGGAGGTGATCCGCTCCAGCAGCCGCTGCCGGCCTTGCTCGTCACGATGGCCGACGGCGGCTTCCAGCGCCTGCCACACCGCCATCGCGACGAGACCGACGCAGATGGCGACGACCAGGAACTTCCCCAGCGGCTGAGCGGCCAGGGTACGCAGTGCACCGGACTGGTCACCCTCCTCCGTGGGCCGGTCGAAGGCAATCTGCAGGGCCAGCCAGGCAAAGAGTAGGTGGACAAGCCCGTAACCGATGAAACCGGCTCGGGCGAGGGTTTCGAGCAGGCCATTGTCCGCAGTACGGGTGGCGGCGGCCTGGGCGTCACGGGTCAACGACATGGCGTCTCAAATCACCAGTCGGCGTATTTTCCAAACGTAACCAGACCGCCCGACCGGCTCAGTTCCGGGCGATCCGCACCGCGATCGTGTCCTCCGTGACGCTCTCCAGCACCACCGACAGGCCGCCCACCTCGGCCGCCTGCTGCCCGACGGTCAGAATCAACTGTTCGCCCGCGACCTCGATGGTCGCTCTGTCGTTGTCGACACCGATCAGCTTGGCCTCGACGCCGAGCACGCTCGCCCGAGCGTCGACGCCCCGGTCGAAGGTGACGGTGCAGGCGTCGACCCCGCAGTCGGTGCTGGCACCTTCGGAACTGCAGCCGGTCAGGACGGCCAGACCGAGGGCAAGGCCAGCGAAGAGACCGGCAGTACGACGGAGGGCGGACGCCGAGGGGGACGTTCGTCGAGTCATCACCCGGCCAAGGGTACGAGGCGAATGCACGTCCGGCCCACCACGGCTGCCCCGAGTTCTGTCCGGAAGCCCCGTGACCGGGTCCCGCCGGAGGGACAATGACGCGGTGAATCTCCTGGTCGAGGACAATCCCGCCCGACACCGCTACGAGATCCTGGTCGATGACGCGTTGGCCGGGTTCATCGGCTACGAGCAGCGTCCCGGCCTGGTTGTCTTCACCCACACCCAGGTCGACGCGTCGGTCAGCGGCCAGGGGGTGGGCAGCCGGCTGGTTCGGGAGGCCCTCGACCAGACCAGGGCCCGGGGTGACCAGGTGGTGGCCCGCTGCCCGTTCGTGGCGGCCTTCATCGACCGACACCCGGAGTACGCCGACCTGCTCGCCACCCACTGACAGCTGGCCGTCACCAACTGGGCGAGGCTGTGGGCAGCCGGTCAGAAGCAGCCGGTCAGGGGCGGCCGGCGAGGATGTTTGCCGCGGCCCAGCCGCTGGCCCGGGTTGCACCGTAGGTGGCCAGATGCACGTCACCGACGATGCGTGCGGGAACGCCGAGTTCGACCACGACCGCGTCCGGCCGGGCGGCCAGCGCCCGGCTCACCGCTGCCGCCATCCAGTCGTGCCGGTGCAGGTCGCGAACCACCAGTACGAGCGGCCGGTCCCCTGCGTCGGCGACCAGGCCGGCAGGCGGCTCGCCGCCCGGTGGCAGGTCATCGGCGGCGAACCGGACGGTCGTGGTGCCCGGCAGCAGTACGGCGAGCGGGGCACCCACTCCCCACGGCGTCTCGGCCCCCATGGCGATGTTGGTCGGGGGCGAGAACTCCACCACGTGTGCCGGCCCGGTCAGCGGCAGGACGCCGTCGAGCTGCGGCAGGACGCCGTTGCGCTGCGGCGAGACGGTCACCTGTATGGCCCGACTGGCGGCCGCCGCGCCGATCGCCGAGCCGTTCGGGCCGGCACCGGTCCACTTCGGGCGGGCAGAGCGGGCCTGCATGGTCCAGGCGGCCAGCTGCTCGATGCGTTTGGCGGCCTCGGCGAGCCGCTCCTCGGGCAGCGTGCCGTTGACCACCGCCGCCACGATCGCGTCGCGTAGCCGCTGGGCGGAACCCTCGTCGGAGTGTTCCCCACCGACGCAGATGGCGTCGGCACCGGCGGCGAGCGCGTGTACGGCTGCCGCCTCGAAGCCGTACCGGTGGGTGATCGCCCGCATCTCGATGCCGTCGGTGATCACCGCCCCCTGGAAGCCCAGTTCGTCGCGGAGCAGTCCGGTCAGGATGCGCCGGCTCAGGGTCGCTGGGCGACGGGGATCGAGGGCGGGCACCAACAGGTGGCCGGTCATCACGGCCTGCACCCCCGCCGCGATCGCGGCCCGAAACGGGGCCAGCTCGCAGGCCACGAGTTGTTCCCAGGTGGCATCGATGTGCGGCACGTCCGCATGCGAGTCGACGTTGGTGTCCCCGTGCCCGGGGAAGTGTTTGGCGCACGCGGCGACCCCGGCGGCCTGGAGCCCCCGGATCCACGCGGCGGTGTGCCGGGCCACCAACTGTGGGTCGGCACCGAAGGACCGGACACCGATGACCGGGTTGTCGGGGTTGGAGTTGACGTCGGCGTCCGGGGCGTAGTTGAGGGTGATCCCCGCCTCGGCCAGTTCGGCACCGAGGTCCCGGGCGACCTCCTCGGTGAGCTCCGGATCGTCGATGGCACCGAGGGCCAGGTTGCCTGGCCGGGAGCTGCCGTGCCGAGACTCGAACCGGGTGACGTCGCCCGCCTCCTCGTCGATCGCGATGAGAAGATCGGGGCGTTCCGCCCGCAGCGCCGTAGTGAGGGCGGTGACCTGCTCCGGAGAGTCCACGTTGCGGGCGAAGAGTACGACTCCGCCCAGCCCTTCCCCGAGCCAGCGCCGTACCCAGGCTGGCGGGGTCGTGCCTTCGAACCCGGGCTGTAGAACCGTGCCGGCCAGGCTCCTCAGGGCGTCCAACGAAGTACTCATCCGGTGTCGTTCCCCCGTGATCCGCAGGATCTCTCCCCCACCACGGTCGAGGCGGGCTGGTGCCATGGTCACATCGACACCAACAATAGTCAATAAACTTTCCTATTACTGTTGGCGCGCTCCCACCGGAACAAATCGTCACATCGCGGCCCAGCCGGGCTACCGCCCTCAACTTCGCCGCACCGGCACCCTCGCGCCGCGCTGGGGACCCGTGCGAGAGTGCCAGGATGCGACAGATCGTCCTGGCCGCCGAGGAAGTCAGCTGGTACGACGTGCCCGGCGTACAACTGCTCGGGGCCGTACTCGGAACACTGCTCCTGCTCGCGGCGATCCGTTCCATGTTCGGCCGAGGAGGTCGCTGACTCCGCAACCAGCTCCCAGGCCACGCGCACCAGCCTCCCAGGTAAGGCATCAGCGGCCCCGATCCGGGTATCACGTCCGGTATCGGACACCGCGCCCGGGCACACAACATCGCGCCCCGCGCCTGCGAGGAGGACCAGATGCGGATCGGCTATTTCCTGTCCAGCGAGGAATTCACCCCCGCCGAGTTGCTGGAACAAGCACGCGGTGCCGAGAAGGCCGGTTTCCAGGCGCTGTGGATCTCCGACCACTACCACCCGTGGACCGACAGCCAGGGACAGAGCCCGTTCGTCTGGTCGATGATCGGCGCGCTCAGTCAGGTGTGCCGGCTCCCGGTCACCACTGCGGTCACCTGTCCGACGACGCGGATCCACCCGGCGATCATCGCCCAGGCGGCGGCCACCAGCGCCGTACTGCACGAGGGGCGGTTCGTCCTCGGCATCGGTACCGGGGAGGCACTCAACGAGCACATCCTCGGCGACGCCTGGCCCAACACCAACGTACGGCTCGAGATGCTCGAAGAGGCCGTCGAGGTGATCCGCACACTGTGGAAGGGCCGCTTCGTCAACCACCGGGGCCGGCACTACACGGTCGAACAGGCCCGGATCTACACCCGACCAGAGACTCCGCCCCCGATCTACGTCTCCGGCTTCGGCCCCAAGTCGACGGATCTGGCCGCCCGCATCGGCGACGGCTACCTCTGCACCATTCCGGACGCCGATCTGGTGAAGCGGTTCCGCGACGGCGGGGGCGGCGACAAGCCGTGCCAGGCCGGGTTCAAGGCCGCGTACGCCGACAGCGTGGACGAGGGGGTGCGGATCGCGTACAAGCGCTGGCCCAACGGCGGAGTGCCGGGGGAACTGTCCCAGGTGCTGCCCTCCCCGCGCCATTTCGAGCAGGCGTCGCAGCTGGTCAAGCCAGAAACGATGGAAGAGGTCTTCGTCTGCGGCAAGGATCCGGCCGGCCACCTGGAAATGATCGACCAGTACGCCAGGGCGGGCTTCGACGAAATCTACGTCGCCAACATCGGCCCGCACTACCAGGGCCTGTTCGATCTCTACGCTCGGGAGGTCCTGCCCCGGCTACGCTGACCGCCGCACCGCCACCGCTCTGCTCCACTACGGACTGGGTAGGGGTACTCATTGCCTGTGGGAGCCGGTCGGGAGAGGGTCGTGGGTGTGACTGAAGAACACAACGCCCACCAGAAGCCAGACTCCGCCCTGCTCTGGGGGGCTCTCGTCGCGGTGGGCACGGCGGTCGTCTACGGCGCGCTCTTCGCCTGGGACCAGCACAAGGACCTCGACCCAAAGACCATGTCCGAGTCCGGCCCGTATGAGGCGTGGCAGGTCATTGTCGCCGTACTCCTGCTCGGCCTGCTCGCGTTCGTCGCCGGCCGCCGGGGTCGCCCCTGGGTGGCCACCATCGCGCTACCGGTGGTGTTCACCGTCTGCTTCGCCGTCGACGCCGCCACCGGCCCGGACGCCGACGGACTGTGGATCATCGGCGCGATCCTGGTCGCGCTCGGCACGCTGGCCGGCACGGCGGCGGTAGCCGGACTCGGCGCGTTCCTCCGCACCCGCGCGCTGGGCCACGGTACGCCTTCGCAGCACCCCTGATCTGCTTGCTTGTTAGGAAGGGCCCCTTCTTAGGCAAAAAGCGATAAGAAGGGGCCCTTCCTAACGTCAAATGGTCGTGGCGCGGCGGCAGCGGGCCAGTTCCGTACGCAGGTCGCGACGCAGCGCCCGGTCCAGGCCGGGCTGGGCGAGTGCATCGGTGAAGTCGCGGGCCGCCTCGTCCCACCGTCCCAACCGCATCAACGCCGTACCCCGGTTGTAGCGAGGCTCGGGTGCCGGCGACAGCGCGATCGCCCGGTCGAGGTCGGCCACAGCGGCGGCCGCGTCCCCCCGGTCGAACCGGACCGCGGCCCTATTCGTCCAGGCCTCGACCAGCTCTGCATCCTGGGCCAGGGCCCGGGTCAGCAACTCGTCGGCTTCGGCGAGGCCGCCGCGCTCGGAGCGGATCAGTCCGAGGGTGCACAGCAGCGCCGGTTCTTGCGGAGTCTGCTCCAGCCCGGCCCGCGCACCAGCCTCGGCCGCGTCCAGCGCACCACGTTCCAGGTGCAGGTTGACCAGTGCGATCCGGGCGTCGAGGTGCCCCGGATCGATGGCGAGTACGCGCTCCAGATCCTCCTGCGCCCGTGCGACCCGGCCCCGCTCCTGCTGGAGTACGGCCCGGTTGTAGTACGCCTCGGGCAGGTGCGGTCCCAGCCGGATGGCCGTGTCGTAGTCCCGGATCGCAGCCTGGGTCCGGCCCGCTGCCCGATACAGGGCGGCCCGATCCACGTAGTACTCACAGTTGTCCGGATCGTCGGCTATGACGGTGTCGAGTTCGGCCAGGGCCTGCGCTGGATCTCCCAGCGCCAGGTACACCTGGGCCCGGTTGTGGCGCAGCCGGGCCAGGTCCTGCCGACGCTCACCGGGAGCGAGCACCGCCGTCAGCCGGGCCAGCCCGTCGTCGATCAGCCGTAGCGCGCGACCGGGCTCCTCCGCACGGCTGTCCAGCAGCGCCAGACCCTGCTCGTAGAAGACCGTGGAGAGTGTCCGCTGTCGCGGATCGGCCAGTCCGGTGGCGAGCGCGACCGCCTGTTCCAGCCAGTGCCGCGCCTGCGCCGGGTCCTGCTCGGCTGGCGGCAGGTGCCGGGCGTAGAGCATGGCCGTGGCGTACGCGGCCGACATGGTGATCTTCGGATCGTCGGTGACGGTACGCGTCTCGTCGTAGAGGGCCAGCGCTTCGGCAGCGTGCTCCAGCGCCACCAGGGCGGTGGCCAGGCCAGTGGTGAACGCCCACCAGTGCCGCAGGTCGCCGTCCGGGCTCACCATGCCGCGCCCGCGCCGGCCGGTCCGGGCGGCGTGGTGGTAGAAACCCCGGGCCAGGCTGTCGCCCAACGCCGTACGCAGTGTCTCCAGCGTCGGGTCGACCGGTGTCGACGGGTCGGGGCCACCGTCGCGCAGCTCCAGGCGCACCAGCGGCGACTCGATCCGCCGGGTCAGTGTCGCCAGCAGCTCGCTGGTGGTCTCGTCAGCGCTGTCGACGTGGTCGAACCGTACCGTGACCGGCTGCCGAAGCGTCTCTGCCCAGACCGCCACGAACTCGGCTGCGCCGTAGGCCAGGTAGGCGGTGCGCCGGGCCGGGTGGAACCGGATCGGCTCCTCCTCGGCAGCGGGGCGGGAGGACGGGTCCAGCCAGGGTGCGATGGCGTACAGCTCGACCTGGTGGCGGGATGCCAGGCGGGGACGGTCGGCGGCGAGCTGGCCGAGAAAGGCGGCGACCCCGGCGTACGGGCCATGGTCGCGGTGACAGTCGTAGGTGGACGGCTCGCCGGTCACGTCCGAGCCCGATCGCCGCACCGACGGGCCGTACGCCCCAGGGGCGGGCGCCCGGGGACGCCCGCCGTGCCGGGAGTTACCAGCACCACTCGATCCAGAGCCGACGGGCACCGGACACCAGACGTAGTGCGCTCTTACGACGGATGGTCATCTTCTTCATGAAGCACCTCCATTGTGATCCATCTCCGGACTGGCCCAGAGCGTAAACCCGATCAAGGGAAATATGAAGACTGTTCGTTGACGCACTCGCACAGTCAGCGGATTCATTACGCACCGCCACCGATCTGGTCAGCACACGGCGACCGGGGCGAACGCGAGTGGGTACGCCGTCATTTCTCAGCATTCCATGTCCGCTTCGAACCAATGAGAGTTAATCAACAAAAGTCATAGGATCACTCAACAGGAGAGGTCAAATCACCCCAAGATCGGTCACCCCGGAAGGAGTCGACCGATGCCGTCGCGTCGACTACCCAGCGAATACTCCACCAGATAGCAGACGCCGACAGACAATCGTTGTTGCAGATTCAGCCAACGATCCGTCCGCTCGTCACATCGACAGAAGTTCGTAACGCGTCCCGAGACTCGCTCGGCAGGAAAAAGATAATCACTGCCGACTGCCGACCTGCTGCCGTTAGAGCCGGCCATGTTGCGTCAATTCTTTCTGCGGCGAACAAGGGATTTCTGGCCGGCACTGCGGGATCCGGGAGTGCCGGATCGACTCGGCGGCAAATGGTCGGTGCCGGTAATCGTGGAACCCACCTCGGGCGCTGTCAGGAAGGGCCCCTTCCTATGCAGAAAGCGATAACAAGGGGCCCTTCCTAACACTCAACAGGCGGTACTCACGCCTTACCGACCGCATCGACGGGGCGGGACTCGATGACCCGGGTCCAGGTCTCGTCGACCTGCCCGACGTTGGAACGGGTGCCGACGAACCGGAAGCTGACCGGGTCGAGAACGATTTCCGTCCGCTCCTTCCCCTTCATCGGATACGTGAGGGCGATACCTGAGTAGGCACCGAGCTTCACCTCGCCCTCGACGCGTTCGATGCCGGGCAGTTTGGCGACGGCCCGGTAGAGCGCGGCCTTGAGTTGGGGCGGAATGATCGGGTCGTAGTTCTGGAACAGGTCGGCGACCAGGCCGAAGGCGTAGGCGTCCACCGACGGCTCACCGGCCGGGTCCTTTTCGGCCCGACTCGTGGCTGCCGAGCGCAGCACTGCCAGCAGTTCATCGGGATTGGTGGGCAGGCTGGCAAGGTACTCGGAGGTCAACCGCCGCTCGGCGAGGCTCGGCCCCTTCGCCTTCAGTTCGGCCTTCCCGGCGGCGTACTCCTTGTTGGCCCGCTCGTACCGCTCCGGCTGGCCCTTGAGCAGTCCCGCCTGCTCGGCAATCGCCCGGTCCTGCGGGGTGAGCGGCCGGACGGTGGTGTGCTCTCCGCGCAGTTTCACCAGGTACATGCCCTGCGGATCCAGCCAGCTCTCGCTCCACCCCTCGTAGCGCAGCCGCACCTCTGCCATGCTGCCCCACGGTCCGCCGCTGTAGCTGCCGGTGTTACTCGACTCGGTTCGCAGGTAGACGTACTGCCCCGAACGGATGGCAACGGCCGGGGCGAGGGCCGCCTGTTGCGCGACGAGTTCCAACACCAGGACCGCGCTGGTGTCCGGGCCGATGCGGGAATTGTTCGAGCCGCCCCCGGGCGAGGTCGCTGCCGGGCGCGCGTCGCCCAGGTCGAGCACACCCGTCACCACCACGACACCACCGGCCAGGCCGGTCAGTGCCAGCGTCGCTGCCAGGTGCACCAGGGGCCGACGGCCACGGACGACCGCGACCGGCCGGGCAGTAGCGTCACGGTGCAGCGTCCCATTGAGTACGGCGTGCCGCATGCGATCCCTGGCATCCGGGGAAGCCCCGGTCTGGCCTTCTCGAAGGCCAGCGAGCAACCGCAGTCCGGAGTCATCCGGATCGGTCGACTTTTGTCTGTTCATGATTTTCTCCATCACGGTACGAGCACCCGGCGGATGCTCAGGTGGAGGGGACGTAGTGGCTGGGTAGGGCTGACCGGAGCTTGGCCTTGGCGCGGTGCAGCCGGGATCGGACGGTGCCCGGCGACAGCGCCAGCGCGGCCGCGAGGTCCGGGTAGTCCAAGCCGGCCCACACGTGCAGCAGGAGTACGTCCCGCTGCGCGCGGGGCATGGCCGCGAGCGCCTTCGCCAACGACTGGGTGGCCGCGAGTGCGTCCACCCGGTCGCCGACCTGATCGGCGAACGACTCGGCGACCTGCCGCGCGCCATCAAGCGGATCCTGTCCGGCACGGGCGAACGCCCGCCAGCCTCTGGCCTCGCTCCGATGGTGTTTGCGGAGCAGGTTGGTCAGGATGCCGAGCAGCCACGGGCGCGCGTTCGGGACGGTGACGTCGTACCGGTCGCGGTGGGCGAATGCCACCACGAACGTCTCGGCGACGAGATCCTCGGCCAGCTGCCGACCGACGCGGCGGGCGCAGTAGTCGAACAGCTGATCCGAGTACCGCTCGAACAGTTCGCCGAACCGCTCGGGCGGCCCTGTCACCAGAGTCGCGTCTGAGCGGTCCGTCAACAGAGTCCCGTTCGAGCGGTCCGTCAATAGATTCGCGGCTGAGCAGTCCGTCACGGACGTGGTCACCGGGCCCCTGTTGTCTGTTGCGAGGTTCATCTCTGTCGTGCCCCGCATTCGCTACTGGCCCTGGCCGATGGCGTACGCCCGAAGCACGCTCTGCTCGACGGTGTTACCGTCCGCGTCGGCTGCCTTGATGCGCAGTGAGGCATATCCGGTGCTGGGATGCACGACGCCCACGATCCAGTGGTTTCCGGCCCGCGTGACGATGGCCGACCGCCAGGTACTCCCGTCGTCGTAGGAGACGTCCACGGTGAGTGAGGTGACCTTCACCTGGTCGGCGCCCTGCCGGGTCACGTAGGCGGGGAAGGTGAACAACCCACCCGGGGCCCGGTTGCACAGGTCCACGGTGGGGTCGAGCCGCACCGTGAGCAGGGGCAGGGCTTTCGCGTCGTCAGCAGCGGAGGACTTGAACGTCCACGCCGCAGTCACCTTCGTCCACAACTTCCACCACTCGGCCGTCCGGCTGGCCTCGGCCGTCAGCCGGTACGCCCCTGACGAGTCGGGCACGTCGAAGCGCGCGTAGTCCGGCGACGGACTGGTGTCGACCAGTTGCCCATCTCGGTAGAGGCTGATCGAGCCGGTGTCGACATCGGGTATCGGCAGCCGCGGTCGCCCGGCCGAGTCGCCGTACATCGGCAGCATCATGTCGAACGCGTTCCCCTCCCGCCACGCCCACGGTTGCCGCTCTCGGGCAGGGAACGCCGGGCCGGCCACGGCCTTGTTCCAGACGATTCGTTGGCTCTCCCCGGCCTTCAGTACCCGTACCTCGGACGCTTGCAGGTCCTGCACCGACCAGTTGAATTCCCAGGTGCCGGGAGTGAAGTACTCGGTGCGCTCCTGCCCGGCCTGTACCGGCAGCGATCGCCCGGAGCCGGCCGAGCCCAGAGAGTTCTCGTACGCCGCTACCGAGTGCCCGACGTTGCTTCCGTTGTCGTGGTATGCCGTCCGCACCGCCACCAGATCCTGGGTCCGCGGTCGGTGCACCTGGGCCGTGTCCAGCTTCGCCGGCACCCGATACACCAGTTCGTAGCGCTGCTTCGGGAACGGCCGGCTGGCGTACGACGTCTGCACCTGGCCCGCCTTGACCAGCGCGGCGAAGCGCGCCGCCGTGGGTCCCGTGCCGTACAGCGTCGGTAGTGCCGGCGGGGTGGCCGGCGGTTTTTCGGACAGCACCTGCGCGAGGACGACCAGTACCAGCTTCGCGCCGGCCGCCCTGATGGCGGTGATTCTCGCCCAGATCTCCGCAAAGGTGGTGTCGCCTGACACTTCGACCAGCACCAGCTTGCCCTTGGCGTCGATTCTGGCCAGTTCCTCCGGTGTACCGCTGCCACCGTGCACCGCGGCGAGCGTCTCCTGCGCTGCCGGCTGCGTCAGACCGTCCAGCCAGTCGACCGGGATCTCGAACGGCTGGTCGGTACCGGCAGACAGTTCCACGATGGGCTCGTGTGCGCGGCGCGACAGTCCGAAGCTGAAGCTCGCCGAACTGGTGCCCGGCACGGTCGCCGCGTACCACTCGTGGAACCGTGGATCGCCGCTCATGGAGGTGGTCCACGTGCACCCGTCGCAGCCGCTGATGGCACTGATGGCGCTGATGTTCTGCGTGCCGCCGCGAGCAGCCGGGTCATCGGAGGTGATGGCCACCGGCTTGCCGTCCCTGGCGTCCAGGGTCTGCACGATGTCACGATCGACGGTCAACTCAGGGTGAGTGATGTTGCTGAACGATGGCTCTTGGCCGGCGCGGGGGGTTTCGATCGTGCCGCGAATCGTGTACCGGCCACGCGTCACCCGGAACGTCTCCCCAGCGCGGCCCATGAAGGCGTTTCGGGGGTCGTCCAGGTCGATGACTATCACGTTCTCATAGTCGACCTGTGGCGCCTGGGCGCCGTCGCGAGCGACGAGGTTGACCGTCAGGTCGTACCGCTCCTCCTCCAGGTAGACCGACAACGCCGTACGCGTCGTCACCGTCCCGTCCGCACTGCGACCGGTGAGTATGCCGCTGTAATGGCCCGTCACACCGTTCTGCCCGGTCATCGTGATCTCCACCGGCGCTTCGCCGCCGGCCGGAACGGTCACGGTGTCGACCGGCAACGTCACCAGCCCGGCCGGAGCCGGCTGCCCGTCCCGCCCGGTCAAGGCTGTGGACAGGGTCAGCGTCACCGGCGTCGTACCGGAGTTGCGCCACATGATCGTCTGCCGCTTCGACGTGCCCTGCTGCGACCAGGCAAAGAACGCCGATGCGCTGCCGGTCGCGGTGACGGGCTGACCGGTAGCCCGGGCCACGTCCACCCGGCCCGTGCCGACCGCGTACGGATCAGCGCCCGGAACTTCGGCGGCGGTGCTCATCAGCGCCGCCTTGAGTTCCGCCGCCTTCCAGTTGGGATGCTGCTGTGCCAGCAGCGCGGCCGAACCCGCCACGTGCGGCGCGGCCATCGAGGTCCCGCTCATCCGCTGGTACGCGTCCCCCACCGGGTCACCAGCCGCAGGAACTCCCGCCGGACGGGCAGCAGCGATGTCCTCACCGGGCGCGGCCAGATCCGGCTTTACCGCCCCGTCCCCATAGCGCGGACCCCGACTTGAGAAACGACTGGGCACGTCACTGGTGCTCACACTGCCCACCGCTAGCGCGGCATCGGCCGACGCCGGTGTGGACACCGTCTCGTCGCCACCGAAGTTGCCGGCGGCAACGACGAACAACGTTCCGTGGTCGCGGGTCAGCTCGTTGAGCGCCACGGACATCGGGTCCGTGCCGTCGCTGGGTCTGTTGCCCAGACTCATGTTGACGACCCGGGCACCGACCTCCACCGCCGCCCACTGCATCCCAGCGAGAACGGCATCGAAATTTCCCGATCCGGAGTCGTCGAGCACCTTCCCTACTGCGAGTCCGGCACCGGGTGCCACCCCCTGGTAGCTACCGTCAGCGGCCGCACCCGAACCAGCGATGATCGACGCGACGTGCGTGCCGTGGCCATTCCCGTCCTCGACGCTGCCCGTGCCGGAGAAATCCTTCGAGGTGGCGACCTTCCCGGCGAAATCCGGGTGGTCCAGGTCGATGCCGCTGTCCAGCACCGCCACCGTCACCCCGGTACCCGTCTGGCCACGGCCCCAGGCGACCGGAGCCCCGATCTTCGGCACGCTCTGATCCAGGTTCGCCTGGACCTTGCCGTTGAGCCACACCCGCTGGATGCCCCCGGTGAACCCACGTTCACCCGAACGCACCTGGCCCCAGAACCGGGGCGCGGTGGCCTTCTTCTCGTCGAGGGCCGCCATCGCCACACCCGGCAACGACCGCCGTAGCTCCGTACCGGCCGGCGCGGCGGCCCGCGCGACGTTCGTGGTCTTGGCGTACTGCACCAGCAGCGGGATCTCCGTCGCGCGGGCATCGTCGTAGCCCTGCCGGATCAACCCGGCGACGTTGAACAACTCCCGATCCAGCACCCCGTCCTGGACCAGGCCGGCGGCGTCATGGGGTAGGACGTACCGGTCGCCATGCTGGGTGAACTCATGGAACTGGGTCAGGCCAAGCCGGGGGGCTGCGTCGATCATCAGGTTGGTCCGACCACCGGCGTTGCGCACCAACACCCGATCGCCGGTGATCAGGGTCACCCACGTTCCCCCACCCCCGTTGGCGATCTGCGTCGCCGGTGCCGTGGCCGACCCGGCACCGGCGGGCGCGATCACGAGACCAGCGGCGACGAGCACCGCAGCCAACGCGGCGGACCTGCTCGCCAGCGGGGAACGTCTGCTCCGTCTTCTCATCCTTATCCTCACGTCGCGGGGCCGGCTGGCTCCCACCGAAGGCAGCTCGCCTGCGGGGCCGGCCGGCAGGGCGTAGGTGCCGCCCTGCCTGTTGTTGCCCGGACGGGTACGGGAGGTTCCCGAGCAAATTCGCGAGGTCCCCGAAGAAGTGCCGGAGAGGGTCTGCCGACACGAGCCATGGCTGATCGGCGAGTGGGGACGTTTGGCCCTACCGCACTAGGGTTACTGTGACAAAACGTCCTGGCGCGACACGCGCTGCCATGAAAGCGGGAGGGCATTGCCGTGACCACCCAACCGGTGTCCAGCACGTTCGGATTCTCCGATGACGAGTGGGGGCTGCTGGTCGGCCTGCCGCACGCGGTGCTCACCGCGGCCAGCGCCGCCGAGTCGGACGGCACTCGACGCACCAGGGCGGAGAACGCCGTGGGCCTGGAGGCGATGGCCGGGGGCCGGGAGTCGGCCAGCCCGCTGGTCGCTGCCATCGCCGGGGAGCTGGTGTCCCGGGTGGGCGACCCGGAGGCGGGCGAGGAACTACCGGTGATCGAACCGATCAACCCGGAGGCGGTGATCACGGACGTGCTGGAGCGCGCCCGCGCCGCCTCGGCCCTGCTGGCCAAGAAGGTCGACGAGGGTGATGCCGGGGCGTACAAGCACTGGCTCGTCGAGATCGCCGAACAGGTGGTCACCGCCGCCAGCACCGGCGGGATACTCGGCCTCGGCGGTGACATCGTCACCGAGTCGGAGCGGCGGTTCCGGGACGAACTGTCCAGCGTGCTCAACGACTAGCCGGACGGGTCGCCTAACCGGGTAGGCAGGGGTGGCAGCGTGCGCCGACAATGGTCGCCGTGACGAGCCAGACCCCTGCCCCCGAATCGACCTCCGCCGAATCGACCTCCGCCGAGACCACCCCCTCTGAGAGCACCGACGCTGCCGCGACCGAAACCAGCGCTACGTCTGAGACCAGCGCCGCGACCGGAACCAGCGCCGCAGCTGAGACCAGCGCCGTGACCGAGCCGACCGCCACGGTGGCCATCACCACTCCGCAGACCGCGACGAAGGTCAGGGTGGACACCCCCGGAGTCACCGTGGAGATCGAGGCGCACGAGCCACTGGATCAGGTGGTGGCCACCGCGATGCGTGTGTTCCACGAGGCGGGCGGTTGGCCGCAGGAGAACCGCTACGCGGCCGGGTTCGCCCAGGTCGAGCGGCGGGACGCCGCGCCGGTCCAGGCCAGTTCCATGCCGTACGCTCCGGGACCGTATCCCGTACAAGCGCCCTGACCTGACCGAGCCGACACCTCGCCGGAAAGGTCACTCCTTCTCCGGCGCGATCAGGTCAAGAACGGCGTTCTCCGCCACCTCCCGGGGTGCGTCCGCGTCGACCCGGGCCAGCACGCCATCGTGGTAGAGGTCGACCACCCGAGGGTCGACATAGGAGGTCCGGGCCACGGTCGGGGTGTTGCCCAGCAGCTCGGCCACCTCCCGCATCACCCCGGCCACGACCCGTTTACGCCGGGTCGCCGACGGCTGCGGTCCGGCTACGGCGAGCTGCGTGCTGGCCAGCACGGTGGCATGCCAGGTACGGAAATCCTTGGCCGTCATCTCGCCCCCGCTGGCCGCCCGCAGGTAGTCGTTGACGTCGTCACTGCGTACGTCGTGCCAGGCTCGCCCGTCCCAGTAGCCGAAGAGCCGTTCCGCCGTACGACGACGGGAGCGCAGGTCACGCAGGACAGCGCACAGGTCCGGGTCGACCACTTCGCAGACCTGTTCGATGCCGCCCTTGGCCGGAAACTCGAACACCATCCGCCCTCGGCGGGACCGGGCGTGCTCGGGGCGTAGCGTGGCCACGCCAAAGGTGGCGTCGTCGCCGGCCGCGTACTGGTCACTGCCGACCCGGAAGGTCCCCATGTCCAGCAGCTTCGTCACCGTGGCCAGCACCCGCTGCTGACTCAGCCCTCGACCGGCCAGATCGTTCTCCACCCGGTCGCGTAGCTTCGGCAGTCGGGTGGCGACCTCCAGCACGTGGTCGAACTTGGCCTCGTCCTGTTTGCGTCGCCACAGCGGGTGGTAGAGGTACTGTTTGCGTCCGGCGGCGTCGGTGCCGGTGGCCTGGATGTGCCCACCCGGTTGCGGCGAAATCCAGACGTCTCGCCAGGCCGGCGGGATGGCCAGCGCGTTCAGTCGGTCGATCTCGGCTCGGTCACGGATCGGCTGCCCGGCCTGGTCGAAGTAGGTCGTGCCACGGCCTCGCCGTCGCCGCCCGTAGCCGGGTTTGCCGAGGTCACTTCGCCGTAACCGCACCGCGTGCCTGCCCCGCCCGATCGGCTTCGTCCACCGCCGCCAGCACCTGGTCGATGTTGATCGCGGCCAACGCCGGCCGTATCCGCTGCCAGTCCGCACGCTGATCTGCACGCCGATCTGCACGCTGATCTGCACGCCGATCCGCACGCCGATCCGCGACCGAGCCGAGATCGACTGACCCGGTCAGTTCTTCGCTCCACAGTGTGCGGTGCCACGGGCGGTCCGGCGGCGGCCCCCACTGGCGGGGCGAGACCGGGCCGAAGAGCACCACCGAGGGCGTCCCGTACGCGGTGGCCAGGTGTGCCACCCCGGTGTCGGCGCTGACCACGAGCCGGCCGTGCGCCACCAGGGCGGCCAGCTCTCCCAGGTCGCCCCGCCCGGCGAGCACACTGGCCCCGGGCAGGCCGGCCTGGCGGGCGACCCGCTCGGCCAGGTCCCGTTCGGCCGCCGACCCGGTCACCACCACCCGATGCCCCAGTCGGGTCAGCTCCCGGGCCACCGTCGCGAACCGGCCCGGTGCCCACCGTTTACCCATCACCTTGGCCCCTGGATGCACGACCGTCACCCCCACCGGTACCCGATCCGGGCGGGGTCTACGCAACCCCAGGTCGGTCGGGTCGGCGGCGATGTCGTACCAGGCCAGCAGGCGGCACCAGCGATGTACCTCGTGCTCGTCGGTGTCCCACGCCGGACCGTCGTGGTGTTCGGCCGGGGCGCAGGCGAAGGCGACCATTCGCTGCGGACGCGCGGTCAGCAGCAGCTCGTGCGACTGCGGCCCCTGCCCATGCAGGTTCACCGCCCAGTGCGGCGGCTCGAGCCCCCACTCGCGGCTGGTCAGGCCATCGGTCGGAACGACCTGGTCGATACCGCCGATCAGCTCGACCAGCGGGGCCAGCCAGTCCGGGGCGGCCAACGCCAAGGTCCGGTCAGGGAACGCGGCGCGCAGCCCGCGCAGCGCCGGCACCGCCGTGGCGAGGTCACCGACGCCGAGCGCCCGCAGCACCAGGATCACGGGTACGAGGTCTCCGTCTCGGCGCAGACGACCATCTCCCGTACGGCGCAGCCGGCCGGCTGGCCGAGCGCGAACAGCACCGCCGAGGCGACGTGGGCCGGGTCGTTGAGTGAAGCATCGGCACCGGGGCGGTACTTCTCCTCACGTTCGTCGAAGAACGCCGTACGCATGCCTCCCGGCACCAGCAGCGTGACCCCGACGGAGCCGGCGAGTTCGGCGGCGAGTGCCCGGGTGAAGCCGACCACCCCGAACTTCGCGGCGCAGTACGCGGTCGCGTCGCCGACGGCCTTCACGCCCAGCGTCGAGGCGACGGTGACGATCCGGCCGTGTGAGCGTTCCAGGTAGGGCAGGGCCGCTCGGATGACTGCGGCGGTGGCCAGCAGGTCCACGGTCACCACCCGTTCCCAGGTTTCGGCCGGTACGTCCACCAGCCGCCCCGGTACGTCCATGCCGGCGGCGGTGACCACGGCGTCCAGCCCACCGGCCCGCTCGGCGAGTTCCCGGGTGGCCGCCTCGGCGGCCCGGGTGTCGGCCAGGTCGCACTCCACCCAGGACGCTCCGTCCTCGGGGGCCTGCCGATCCAGCACGTACGGCCGTCCGCCGGCCTTGACGACTCCGGCGACCACGGCCGCGCCCAGTCCACTCGATCCGCCGGTGACCAGGACGGCCGGGCCGGTGCCCGGTTCCGCCCCGGCCGGGCCGGTGCCCAGTCCGTCGTTCGTCATCGGCTCTCCCCCACCGGCTGGCGGCCGGCCGACCGGGCCGCGTCGATCATGCTGGTGGTGGACCGGCCGTCCAGGTAGGGCACCACCACGGTCTGTCCGCCCCAACGATGCAGGAGTTCCGCCTCCGGCAGCCGGGGTTCGTCCCCACCACCGGTGTCGTAGTCGCCGCCCTTGACCCAGATGTCGGGTCGCAGCCAGGAGAGGGCGGCGTGCGGGGTGGACTCGTCGAAGACCACGACCGCGTCGACACAGCCGAGCGCGGCCAGCAGCCGACTTCGGTCGGCCTGCCGGACCAGCGGCCGGTCCGGTCCCTTGAGGTTCGCCACGCTGGCGTCGGAGTTGAGGCAGACGATCAGGCAGTCGCCCAGTCGGCGGGCGGCCTCCAGGGTGGCCACGTGCCCGGCGTGCAGCAGGTCGAAGCAACCGCCGGTCGCCACCACCGTTCCGCCGGCTGCCCGTACCCGGGCGACCATCGCACCGGCTGCCGCCACCCCGATCCGCTCCCCGCGCCCGCTGACCGGTACCGCCACCGCCACCTCCGGGGCCGGCGGGGTCACCGCCACCGGGGCCGGTACGGCCGCCGCCACTCCCCCGCCGGCCACGTAGCGGGACGCCTCGGCCACCCCGTGCTGCACCGCCTCGGAGACCAGCGCGCCCCGGGCCAGCGCAACGGTCGCGGCGGCGGCGAACCGGTCACCGGCCCCGCAGGTGTCACCGTCGGCGCTGGCGGGGGCGGGCACCACCAGCGGTGTCTCGCCGGCATGGCAGAGCAGTGCGCCCTCGCCGCCCAGGGTCACCGCGACCGCGCGGGCCCGCCAGCGCTGCCGTAGTCCCTGTGCGCCGCGAGCGGCGACGTCCAGTCGGGGTCCGCTGGTGGCGGTGCCGGACAGTTCCCGGGCCTCGGTCTCGTTCGGCGTGGCGAGCCACACGCCCGGCACCGCCCCCGGGCCGCGCGGGTGCGGGTCCCACACCACCGGGGCCCGGGTCGCGGCCAGCGCGGACCGCAGGCTCGGCTGCCGTGCCACGCCCCGGCCGTAGTCGCTGACCAGGATCGCCGCCGCCTCGGCCAGCACCTCCAGTACCGCGTCGGTGGGTTCGCCGGGCGATCCGGCCGGGCCGCCCCGGTCGTAGCGCAGCAGCATTCGGCCCTGGGTCCGCAGCCGGATCTTCTCCGGGGTGGAGCCGGGCAGGGGCAACGCGTAGACCTGCACCCCGGCGGCGGTGAGCAGGGCGCTGAGCCGGGCCCCACCGGCATCGTCGGCGAGCGCGGTGACCAGGACCACCTCGAATCCCTGGTCGACGGCGAAGAGCGCGGCCAGGCCGGCACCGCCGGGGCGGTCGACGTGGTTGCTCTCGTCCAGGACCGGTACCGGCGAGTCCGGGCAGAGCCGATTGACCATGCCCTCGACGTCCCGGTCGAGCAGCGTGTCACCGAGGACGACCAGCCGGGCGGTCACCAGACAGCTCCCCGGGCCGGTTCGACCTCCGCTGACTCGACACGGCCCGGCTCAACACGGCCCGGCTCGACACGAGCTGACTCGACACGGCCCGACTCGACACGAGCCGCCTCGGCCCGATCCGCTTCGGCTTGATCGGCGAGGACACCCGGTAGGGCGGCGTCGACGTACTCGCACAGCACGTGTGCGGAGACCAGGTGCAGTTCCTGCACCACCTGCGGGTCGGACGAGGGTACGGCCACCACCTCGGCGCAGGCCTCGGCCAACGGGTTGGGCCCGGGACCGGTCAGCGCCCAGCAGCGCAGTCCCGCCTCCCGGCCAGCGTGCGCGGCGCGCACCAGGTTGGCGCTGCGGCCGCTGGTGGAGAGCAGCAGCAGGATGTCGTCCGGGCGGCCGTGGGCGCGTACCTGCCGAGCGAACATGTTCTCGTACCCGTAGTCGTTGCTGATCGCGGTGACCGCCGAGGTGTCGGCGCAGAGGGCGATCGCCGACAGCGGCTGACGGTCGTCGCGCAGCTTCCCGACGAGTTCGGTGACCAGGTGCTGGGCCTCGGCCGCGCTGCCACCGTTGCCGGCGACCAGCAGCCGCCCCCCGGCGACCAGCCGCCGGGTCAGCACGTCGCCCCACCGGCCCAGCTTGTCCGCCGCCTCGCGGTACGGCAGCAACGCCGCCGCCAGGCCGGCAAGGTGACTGTCCAGGATGCCGGCGGCACCGGCCCGCAGCGCATCGCCCGGTCGCAGCGCATCGCCCGGTCGCAGCGCATCGCCCGGTCGCAACGTATCCCCCGGTCGCACCGCATCGCCTGGCCGCAACGCGTCCCCCACGGTCTGCGGCAGCACTGGGGCGACCGGCTCCCGGCCGGTGTCCCCGGCCAGCACGTCCCTGCCGATGGCTTCGGTCATCAGGCCACCACCCGACTCGGCCGGCGTACGCCACTGACCGCGGTGTAGACGGCGGTGAGCTGGTCGGCGGCGCGTCGCCAGGAGTAGTGCTCCCGAATCCGGTCCAGGGCGGCGGTGCCATAGCCGAGCCGGCGTACCTGGTCGTCGAGGAGGTTCCGCAGTGCCAGACCGAGCGCCCGGGAATCCCGGGGCGGCACCAGGTCACCGGTAAGCCCGTCGACGATCGTGTCGATGAGTCCGCCGACGGCGGTGCCGACCACCGGTACGCCGCACGCCATCGCCTCCAGTGGGGTCAGGCCAAACGGCTCGTACCAGGGGGCGGCGACCAGTACATCGGCCGAGCGGTACCACTGCGCCATCTCCTCGCGGGGTACCGCACCGACGAGGCACACCCGGTCGGCCACCCGGTACGTCTCGGCCAGTGCCCGCAGTCGGCGGGCCTGTGGATCGACAGCGAGCTGCTCGGGAGGCGGACCGCCGACGATCACGCACTCGGCCTCCGGCACCAGCCGCATCGCGCTGATCAGGTCCTGGAATCCCTTGCGTTCGACCAGCCGGCCGACGGAGAGGATCCGGGGCCGGTCGCCCCGGTAGGCCACCGCCCCGACGGGCGAGAAGTTCTGTTCGTTGACCCCGGAGGGGATCACCGTCATCCGGGACCAGGGCACCCCCATCCGGATCAGCTCGCGTACCTCGTCCTGGCTCTGCGCGACGACCCGGTCGACGGCACGACCCAGGTCGCGTTCGTAGCTGACCCGATTCGCCGGGCTGGTGTCCATCGCGCCCTGGTGCCGCCGCTTGACCGTGCCCAGGGCGTGGTACGTCTGCACCACCGGCACCCCGGTCAGTTCGCTGGCGGTCAGGGCGGCGAGCCCGCTCATCCAGAAGTGGGCGTGTGCCACCTCCGGTACCCAGTTGTCGCCCTGCCACTGTGCGGCCAGCCATCGGCCGAACTCGTCCATGTACGGCAGCAGTTCGTCCTTGGCGATCGGCTCCGCTGGCCCGGCCGGTACGTGCACCACGGAGACCCCGTCGAGCATGCGCACCGTGCCGGGCAGGTCGGCGCTGTCGCGTCGGGTGTAGACCCGTACGTCGTGGCCGGCGGCGGCCAGCGCGGTGGACAGCTCGGCGACGTGCGTGTTCTGGCCACCGGCGTCCTCCCCGCCGAGTACGGCGAGCGGGCTGGCGTGCTCCGAGATCATCGCTAGGCGCATAGCTCCTCCTCCAGCAGCCGGTCCCAGTCCGCCAGGAACCGATCCAGGCCGTACCGGGTACGGGCGACCTCGCGGGCGCCGGCCCCGACCCGGTGGGCGACCGCCGGGTCGTCGATCAGCCGGCGGGCGGCGTCCAGCAGGGTGTCCATCCGGGTGGAGAGCACCCCGGCCCGGGGCGGTACGGCCGCGACCGCCTCGGTGGCGGCGAGTACCACCACGGGCATGCCGATGGTCATCGCCTCGATGAGGCTGAGCCCGAGGGACGTCCAGCGGCACAGGTGCAGGTACGCCCGCCGCCGGCCGAGTTCGGCCTGCATCCGGGCCTGCGGCAGGTCGTCGTAGGTGGTCATCCGGTCCGGGGGGAGACCCAGGTGTTCGCCCAGTCCGGTGACGCCCATGCCGAAGACATCCAGTGGGGCGATCTCGGCGAACTGGGGCAGTAGGTCGGTGCCGGTGACCCGCCAGCGGCGTACCGGTTCGTTGACCACGACCGCGAGCCGGTCCAGTTCGCCGGTGTACTGCACCGAGGGCGCGACGATGCCGTGCTCGACAACCGTCGTACGGGTGCCGCCGGTGTCCCAGCACAGCGAGTTGAAGTGGGTGACGTGGGCGATGAGCAGGTCGTCCCGGTCGGCCATCGGATGCCGGGTGTTGGGGACGTCTCCCTTCGGTGTGTTGTGCTCCACGTAGATCGCCGGCACGTCCCGCCCGATCCGGCGGCCCAGCCAGACGCAGGCCAGCTCGTACTCCTCGGGTCGTTGCAGCACGACCAGGTCCACCTCCTGGTCGGCCAGTTCCTCTGCGGACACCTCCTCGACGGTGTCCGGCCAGGTGTAGGTGCGGGCTCGCCCCAACCCGTACGGCCCCCGGTCCGGGGTGACCGGTACGAGGTAGCGGTGTTTGCCGTGCACGAAGGCGGTGGTCCAGGAGCCGTGCACGTGCCAGAGCAGAATGTTCATGGCGACCTCTCCCCGAGCAGCCGAACCGCCTCCACGACACTGTCCGGCTCGACGGTGGACAGGCACGGGTGTCCGGGCACCGGGCAGGTGGTGGCCCGGGTGTGCCGGCAGGCGGCGGCGGCGTCGCCGAGGCGTACCGCCGGGACCCGGTAGGGGCCCCACTGTCCGTACGAGACGGTGGGGGCGAAGAGGCTGACCACCGGGGTGCCGACGGCGGCGGCCAGGTGGGCCGGGCCGGTGTTGCCGACCACCAGGCAGCCGGCGCGGGCGATGATCGCGGCGAGTCCGGTGAGCGAGGTCTGCCCGCCGAGGTCGACACCGTGCCGGCCTGCGACCCGGGTGGCGAGTTCGCCCTCGCCCGGCCCGCCGGTGACCACGACCCGATGGCCGGCGGCGGTGAGCGCGGCGACGATCTGTTCGCAGAGTTCCGGTGGGCAGGCCCGTGCCTCGACCGATGATCCGGGATGCACAACGACGTACCCGGGTTCGGCCACCTCATCGCTACCTGGTGGGGAGGCTACGCAGTCGACGGTGAGGCAGTCGGCGCGCAGCCGTAGCACCGGTTCGTCGTCGGGGGGCAGCGGGAAACCAGCGGCGGCGGCTAGGGAGAGGGCCCGCTCGACCTCCGGGATGCCCAGCGGCACCCGATGCCGTACGTCCAGCAGCGAGCCGGGATAGTCGTCGCTGATCGCGGCGATGCGCCCCACCCCGGCCAGGCGCAGCACCAGCGCGAGCGGCAACGCGGACTGGTGGAAGGAGGTGAAGAGCACCGCCTCCTCGGCACCGACCTGGGTGAGCTGATCGACCATCCGGTCCACCATGGCCCGGTCGATCGGCTCCGGTTGCGGGTCGATCCAGGGCAGCGGCCACTCGATGAGTTCGTCCACCCCGGGCAGTAGTTCGGCGGCGGCCCGCCCGCGGGGGCCGCAGAGCATCACCACCCGGTCGGCTCCGGCCGCGACGGCACGGATGGCAGGGCCGGTGACCAGGACGTCACCGGCCGAGTCCGGGCGGGCCACCAGGACGCATCGCGGTCGTTTCCGGCCGGTGCCCGCGCTGCGGGCAGCGCTGGTCAATCGGTGCCGGCGCAGGATCAGGTCGACCGCACTGGCCAGGTCACCGGCGACGGCCGGCGCGGCGGCCACCTCCTCGGTGCGGGTGACCGGGGTGGGCACCAGGATGCCGGCGGCACCGGCTGCCCCGGCGGCGGTCATGTCGGCACCGATGTCCCCGACGACCACGCACCTGCCGGGCGTCGTGCCCAACTCGCGTGCTGCCGCCCGCACCAGGCCCGGGGCGGGTTTGCGGCAGCGACAGCCGACTTCTCCGGGGGCCGGTGCGGCGTGTGGACAGACCTGCCAGGTGTCGAACGGGCCGAGTAGTTCTTCGACGCGGGCGTTGACTCGGGCCAGGTCCTCGATGGTGAACCGCCCCCGGGCCACACCGGACTGGTTGGTCACCACTCCGATCCGCAGGCCGGCGGCGCGGAGCCGGTCGAGGGCTTCGCGGGCACCGGAGACCGGTCGCACCCGGTCCGGGTCTCCGTTGTACGGGACGTCGTGGATCAGAGTCCCGTCGCGGTCGAAGAGAACGGCCTCGAACAGTGCTGAAGACACGAACCGGGCCACCCCCTCGAACGGGGCGGAACCGGAGCCGGGTCGCATCGCACCGAGGCGGGCGCCTACCGCACCCGGCCTACCCTCGCGAGGATCAACCCGGTCGTTTTGCACGCGGGCAAATTCCCAGGAGCAGGAGGGGTAAACCTGGGCTGCACCCGCCCGGCGTCAGGCCGCCACCCGTACGACTTCGGCATTTTGTCCCGAATTATCAGGTGATATCGGCCGAATCATCATGATCTTGGCCGACCACAGTAAAGGGCCCCGCACTGCATTGACTACCCTTGCCGTTGACCGCTATTGGCAAACCGAGGATGCCCCGATGATCGAACCCGTACAGTTGCCCTCTCCGTGGCGGGACGCACGCCTAACCGTCGTCGTACCCACCTACAACGAGGCTGACAACCTGCCTGTGCTGGTCGATCGCCTCCTCGCTCTCCCCCTGCCGGGCCTGAGCATCCTGATCGCCGACGACAACTCGCCGGACGGCACCGGAGACGTGGCGGACAAGCTCGCCGCCGAGCACCCCGAGCGCATCCAGGTCGTACACCGGGCCGGCAAGGAAGGGCTCGGCCGGGCGTACGTCGACGGCATCACCCGCGCCCTGGAAGGCGGCGCGGAGTACGTGGCGCAGATGGACGCCGACCTGTCCCACCCGCCAGCGGCGCTGCCCGGCATGCTCGGCGCGCTGCTCTCCACCCAGGCCAGCGTGGTGATTGGCTCTCGCTACGTGCCCGGCGGACAACTCGACGAGGCGTGGCCGCTCTACCGCCGCATGCTCAGCGGCTGGGCCAACCTCTACGTGCACACCCTGCTGCGGGTACGCATCCGGGACCTGACCGCCGGCTTCAAGATCTGGTCGGCCGACGCGCTACGGGACATCGGCCTGGACCGGGTGCAGTCCAACGGCTACAGCTTCCAGGTCGAGATGCACTACCTCGCCACCAAACTCGGACACACCATCCTTGAGGTGCCGATCCGGTTCGAAGAGCGCCGCGAGGGCGAATCCAAGATGACGACGGCAACCAAGATTGAAAGTGCCCTGATGCCGTTCAAGCTACGCAGCCGGCACCGCAACATCACCCGCAACGAATCGCACCCGGAGTAGCCCTCTCATTCGTGATCGTTGACGGCTGAGCAGTACGACCCGCCGTACCTTCTGCTGCTGAGCCGCCACCGATCGCGCCCAACAGGTGCTCCACTGCTCGTGCGGGCGTACCGTCGGCTGCGTGGAGGTCCTCCTGCGCGGCGGTCCCGGTAGCGGTCAGGTCGTGTCCGCTACCGGCGAAACCGCGGTGTGGCGGGCCTGCCTCTATCAGCGGACCAACGACTGGGGCAGTGCTCGAGGCAAAGACCTGCGAGTGTACGAGCACCGCCCCGACTGTTGCGAACCCTTCGGTCGGGGTGCCGAAGACCGCTGCGAATAGCTGACGACCATCTCGGCTACCCGCGAGAGCCGAGATCCGACGATCAGAAAAAGTCGAAGAAGTCGTCGAAGAAGTCCTCTATGAAGTACAGCGGCCCAGAGTCGACCATCGTGAACATGCCGGTGAAGAGCATCAAGAGGGTGGGGAGTATCAACACGTACCCCAGGATCATTCCGGCGAGCGCCATCCCGTATCCGCTGGTCTGATCGCGACGGGTGTGGGCGATGCCGACATGCCCGGTAACGATGGCCACGATCGGCGGAAGCCCACAGAGCAGGCAGCCGCCTACCGCGCTGAAAATGCCGGCGATCAGGCTCACGACGGCCGCAGTGGAGGTACGCGGCCCCGGATCAGGCACCGGAGCCGGGCCCGGTACCGGTGCAGGATCAGGTGCCGACGCTGAATGAGGAGCCGGCGCTGGATCAGGACTGAGACTGGGGTCGGTCATCTCGAGAACTTTAGATCTTTGAACGCAATTTCGCATACCTCGCCCCGGCGCATGCCGCATCTTGCACCAGCCCGCCCCACCAGCCGCACATTTCGGACAGTTGCGGGTGCGGCTCGACTGGATCAGCGGCGTGCCCGTACCGCAATCGCAAGTAGCGCGCTGAGAAATCCAACCGTGCGGTAAAACGCGTACGCGATCCACACGCCGAACAGGCACACTGCGAAGAGGCGCGAGACAGTCCCCACGAGGGCCGCACTCTCGCCGAACCTGCCGCCCGCGATCTCGACGGCCGCCACCACAGCCAGAAAGGCCACCGCCCGGCCCATGCCTTCCACCGCTTGCCACAGGTCAGGTACGGCAGCGGAGGCAGGCAGCTCATCTGATCCGATGGTGCTACTGGGCAACGCCTCAGTTGCCGGTGCCGGTAGCGGTGTCTGTGCCGCCTGTGCCGCCAGTTCCTCCACTTGCTGGCCTGCGGCGCGGTCGCTCTCGTGGGAGGAGGCACCCAGTACAGTCGCCAACGTACGAAGAGTTTCCCTGTCCCGGAGCCGTCCGGTACGCGGATCGCTGAGCAGCAGATCCGCGATTGCCCGCCCCTTGGGCCCGGGGTGGGTAAGTAGCCACGCTTTGCCGTAGCCCCTACGCGACCCCGGTGACAGAACGTTGACCGTCCCGTATTGCAAACCAATCTGGTAATGCGGGGAACCATTACCAACCACCAGATGTGGCCCATCGAGCGCTGCTTCCCGCTCGGCTAGCCCTCGACGGTCGCCAAAGATACGCCAAATCTTCCAGGTGATGGTGATGACCGCTCCCGCACCCGCTATCAAGACGCCGACGCCAAACAATTCATGACGCTGCGCGGCTACGCCGACAAGCAGCAACGACGGTACGAGAACGAGCAGGTACCACCCGACGAACAACAGATACTCTTGCCGGTCCAGCCAGCGCTTCAGCCGGGTGCGGTCGGGCTCGTCCGGGAATCGGCGCAGCGGAATCGCTCCCGTCGGCCAGGTCAAGTGCGAGCCGAGGTTATGGAAGCGCTCGCCGGCCAGCACCGTCAACTGTCGTACGAGCCGGGGCCCGTCCCAGTCCACCTCGTTGAGCCGGAACAGCTCCACGGCTGCCTGCCCGTCCACCGGGCTCTCCTCGGTGAGCGGAACCCCCAGGCTCACCCCGGCGGCTGGCACCAGCAGCAGCCTCGGCCCCAACGCCACGCGCTGACGCGGCACTGAGGGGGACTCGACAAGAACAACTGCGGTTATCTCGTCCCACCGCAGATGGCGGTTGAGCTTCGGCGTCCGAATCGACCAGCCCTGCGAGTCGACATCGACTCGGAAGGGCAGTATCGCGCGTCGCACCCGCGGGTAGGCGATCGCCAGGCAAAGCAGCCCAAGCACCCCGTAGAAGAGCCAGCCAGACCAGCCACGGCTCTCGGTCGCCGCCTTGTATGCAGCAGCAACCGCCCCGGAAAGCATCAGCATCCCGAACATCAGGAACGAAACTCGATCAGAGTACGACCGGCGCAACTTCATCGAAACATGATCTACCGTCCGGTCAAGACGACAGCCTCGTGGCCCGGCTCGCCACTCCAAGTAGTGCACCGAGAAATTCGAGAATGCGATATAGAGCGTACATAAGCCACACAGCGCCCAGGCATACAGCAGCAATGATCAAAACGATCCCCACAAAGGCAGCGCCCTCGTCCTCCGCCCAGCCGCCCACAGTGGCGACAGCAACTGGCAGGCCCAACAACACCACCGCCCGACCCAGCCCTTGCACCGCACTCCACAGGTCGTACACATAAGTGACGGCGGGTGGGTCGTTCCACTCGTCGGCGCTGGGCGACGTCTCCACCACCGGCGCCCGCGCCGCCAGTTCTTCCAGTTGCCGGCCTGCGGCGCGGTCGCTCTCGTGGGAGGAGGCACCCAGCACCGCTGCCAACGCGCGAAGATCTTCCTCGGTGCGGAGCTGGCCAGTACGCGGATCGCTGAGCAGCAGCTCCGGGACCTCGCTCCCGTCGTCCCCTGGTTCGGCAAGTAGCCACGCTTTGCCGTGGCCCTTCAGCGTGCCCGGTCTCAGCACGTTGACCGATCCGGCGTGCAGGCTGGTCCGGCGCTGCACGAGGCCAAAGCCGGTCACTAGATCTGATCCATCGATCACGGCTATTTCCTGCTCGGCCAGCACCCGGCAGTCGCCGAAAAAGTGCCAGGCCCTACGGGCGACGGCGACGACCAGGCTCGCCCCCGCGATCAAGACACCCACACCCAGCAATTCATTGCGCTGCGCTGCTATGCCGACGAGCAGCAACGAAGGAACGAGCACGAACAGATACCAGCCGACAAACAGCAGTAACCCTCGCCAGTCCAGCCAAAACATCAGCCGGGCGTGGTCGGGCTCGTCGGGGAATCGGCGCAGCGAAATCCCGTCCCCTGGCCAGGTCAGGTACGAACAGGAGTTGTGGAAGCGCTCACCGGCCAGCACCGCCAACTGTCGTACCAGGCGAGTCTCGCTGTAGTCCACATCGCTGAGCCTGAACAACTCCACCGCTGCCCGCCCGTCCACCGGGCTCTCCTCCGTGAGCGGCACCCCCAGACTCACCCCGGCGGCTGGCACCAGCAGCAGTCTCGACCTCAGTGGCACTGGTCGTTGCTGCACTTCTTCAGGGGCATCGGCGAGAACAACCGCAGCTATCTCGTCCCACCGCAGGTCCTGGTTGAGCTTCGGCGTCCGAATCGACCAGCCCCGCGAGTCGACATCAACCCGAAACGGCAGCATCGCGCGTCGCATCAGTGGGCGTGCCATCGCCAGACCAGCCAGCACGAGCCCTCCGAGGAGGAGCAGGTTGAACCAGTCGAGATGCCGGGTCGCTGCCATGTACGCGGCAGCGACCGCTCCGAAGAGCATCAGCAGCCCGAGGAAGAAGAAGTAAACGCGATCGCTGTACGCCTGCCGCAGCTTCACCAGGTCATCATCGGCCGCCAGGTCAAGCAGCCACGGGGCGCGTACCGCCCTTGAACCAGACAGCGGAACCCGGCTTGCGGGCTTCGCGGCCTGATCGCTCAGCAGGACGGCGTCACCGTGTCGGTGTACGCGTTCGAGGTCGCGGGGAACCGGATCAGGCACATCTGGGCGGTACGCAATCCCAACAAGCTCCTACCGTGGACGGTGCGGCTACCGGATCATGCGTAACGGCTCCCATGCCTTCCTTGATGCCAAAGTAGCGGTATACCGACGACGGCGAGACCCTGCTGCTATTTGAATCCGGCTTCCCGGCAGAGGTTCAGCACCTTCCCGTAAGCCTCTGCCTTCTTATCGACTTCCCCGGAGAGGACATCAAGGTCGGCAGTGGTCACGGTCCCCGCACTCTTCTTGGTGTTGTATGCCGCTACAGCAAGGGCGTACATGTCGACAACCCTTGCCAATTCGCGGATCGCCGATTCAATGACAGGGTCCGTGGCCTTGTTCGCGGCTTCGCGGTAGTGAGCTGCCTGCGCGCGGTGAGTCGCGGGGTCTCCGGCCTGCTCAGCGTCATATTTTGGGGCACCCAGGAGCGCCTCTTCACAGCCAGCGGTCGGATCTGCACGCAGCCCGAGCGCTCCCCCCAGACGATCGCCGAACATAAAGTAAGCGACGCCCCCGACACAGGAGCAGAACAGGCATAAGGCGATGATGCCGGCAATGACGATGAAAACCCACGTCATCCCCCCGCTACGAGAGCTTGGCGGTGGCGGCGAAGCTGGTGGTATCGGCTGCACAGATTCCCCTTCGGACTGTCGCCGTAACAGGTGTCAACGAGTATCGCAAGCTCCGTCAGCTCGCTCGAAAGGTGGTCAATGCAGCAGGACCCCGCTGCGCCACCAACCTCACAGGTCACTGCACAGAAGACCTACGCCCGCTGGAGCTAGTTGTATCCGGCGGCCTGACAGGCGAGCATCACCTTCCGGTGAGCGGCGATCCTCTCCCGCAGTCCCCTGGTAAGAGCGAGGACGTCGTCCACGTCGTCGGTTCCCGCGGCCTTCTTGGCGTTGATCTCTTCCACGGCGTTCGCGTACTTGTCAAAGGCCGCTGCCTCTTCGAGGATCGCCGATCGAATGTCGGCGTTGTTGGCCTTTTCCGCAGCCTCCCGGTAGTGAGCTGCCCACTTGCGATGGTTCGCCGGGTCGCCAGCCTCGCCAGAGTTGTCGGATGGGCCTCCCCGGAGTGCCTCATCGCAGCCGGCGGTCGGGTCTGAGCTGTCTCCTACCCCGGGCAGGTCCAGCCCGACCCCACCCCCCGAACGGTCGCCGAACACGAAGTAGGCGACGCCACCTGCACATGAGCAGATCAAGCACACTGCGAGGACGCCGGCAATGACGAAGTAGTACCACTTCAGGCCCCCATGCCGAGCGCTTGGCGGCGACATCGGCGTCGGATCTGCTGGTGAGGTCGGGGGCGGATCAGTCGGCGGCGTCAGGGGCGGATCAGTCGGACCTGCCGGCGGTGTCGGGGGCGGATCAGTCGGTGATGAGGGCTGCACGGTTCCCCTTCAAACAGTCTGATGTAGAGCTGTCACGAGTGTCGCAAATTACCCGCCTCCAAGAAAGGCGGTCGATGAAGGGCTTTGCGGGCTGGACAGGTTCGACCGGCACAGCAATTGATCTTGCTGGTGGGACGAGATTTTCACCGCGCGCGCAATGTTGACCGTGGCTGATCGCGGGAGGATATCCCCTGGTACTGGCCGGATTCCCAATACAGCAGGTCGCGTTATTCGCGTCCCTGGCTGATTCGCCGGCCCAGCCAGTCGAGCAGCGTGCTGGCGTAGTCGGGGCTGACAGATTCTAGGGTCCCGGCACCGCTGTGGGTGGGGCTGTGGGTGCAGCCGGTGAGGCGGTGGACGGTCAAGTCGTTGGTACCGGCAACCCGCCGCCACACGGCGATACTCTCCTCTGCTGGGGTCCACTCGTCAGACTCGCCGTAGAACAGCAGCGTCGGACAGTTCACCTGCGCGATGACCGGCTGCGGGTCGTAGTCCATGTCCTCCCATGTACCAGGGTGGCCGCGCAGATCACGCGGAACGTACGAAAGCGGGAACCACGGCCTGTCGACGTACCGGTCGATGACCGCCTGGGCGGTCGCGCGGTCGATGTGACCGCGGACAGCGCCTTCAAGCGCCTCACGTAGGCAGGCCAACTCGGCAAGGTCGGTGTCGCCGTAGCCACGCTGGAGCAACTGCTGCGCCGTCCCGTACCGCATCTGGGCCGCTGGGCTCACGCCGCTGGTGGCGACCAGCACCAGGAAGGCGACCAGTTCGGGCCGGCGGGCCGCGACCTCCGACGCGGGCCAACTGCCCTGGCTCCAGCCCCACAGGCCTACCGGGACGTCACCCATCAGGCGACGCAACTGGGCGATGGCCGCCACGGCGTCGTCGGCCTGGACGGCGAACGGCACGTCGCCGTGTTCGCGCGGGCGGCGGTCGAACCGCAGCACCGCAACGCCGGCTCGCGGAAGCTCCCGGGCCAGGTGCTCATAAAGAAAGTACGAACGCTGTGGTCTGGCGGAGCCGTGCAGGACGACCACCGCACCGCGCGTCGGCCCGACCGGAGGCGCATCCAGGGTGGCAGGTAGGGACACGTCGCCGGCTTCGATGGACAGCTCCACGCGGCCAGTGAAGCACGCCGCCGCACCCCTTACCGCCGCAGCGTGTGTTAGGAAGGGCCCCTTCCTATACAAAAAGCGATAGGAAGGGGCCCTTCCTAACACACAAGCCAGGAGGGATGCGGTCAGGCCGCGTGCGTTCCGACGGCCACGTCAAGGACCCAGGTGATGCCGAACGGGTCAGTGAGCATGCCGTACAGCGGTGCCCAGCCGGCCGGGCCGAGGTCGACCACCACGGTCGAACCTTCGCTCAGCTTCTTCCAGTAGCCGCTGATCTCATCAGCGTCCCCGCCCCGGACCGAGACGAAGAACGGCTGATCACCCTGGCTCCACGGCCGCGACGACGGCACGTCGTACGCCATGATCGAGAACCCCTCCGGAGAGGTGACCTGACCCCACATGATCTGGTCGGCCTCGTCGGGGTTCTGCACGTTGTGGGCGTCGGCGTAGGTGACCGCCACCAGGTTGCCACCAAAGACGGACCGGTAGAACTCCAGAGCCTGCCGCGCGTTGCCGCGCAGATTGATGTGAGCCACAGTGTTGACGCTCATTGCGGTGTCCCCTTGCTGTTTCGTCCTGTTCCGGCGGTTTACGGCGCTGCCCGCCGGCCCGGTGCCGAAGCGATTTCTCCGGCCACGAAGACGATCGCGGGTGAAGAGGTCAGCAACTGGCCACTACCTTCGGCAGGATCAGATTCATGCCAAGAACTTCGGCGCGGCTGCTGTCGTTGCTCTCCCTGTTGCAGGCCCGCCGGGACTGGCCGGGTGGCCTCCTGGCCGAGCGGCTGGAGGTCAGCCCACGCACCGTACGACGCGACATCGACCGCCTACGCGAACTCGGGTACCCGATCCAAACGTTCAAAGGACCCGACGGCGGATACCGGCTCGGTGCCGGCACCCAGATGCCGCCGCTGCTGTTCGACGATGACCAGGCGGTCGCCATCGCCGTCGCCCTGCAACTCACCGCCGTCTCGGGCGCAGACATCCAGGAGGCCGCAGCCCGGGCGCTGACCACCATCCGGCAGGTCATGCCCGGCCGACTGCGTCACCTCATCGACCGTCTGCCGGTCACTGCCGTCGAAGCCCCCAGCATGCGGCCCGCCTCCCCAGCCGACACCACCGTGCTCACGGCGATCGGCACCGCTGTCCACGCCCGCGAGGTGCTGCGCTTCGACTACGCACCCGCCGGCACCGAGCAGGCCGCCCAAGCGCCGCCACGCCGGGTGGAACCGCACCACCTCGTCAACTGGAACAGCCGCTGGTATCTCGTCGCCTGGGACCTCGACCGCGACGACTGGCGCACCTATCGCGTCGACCGCATCAACCCTCGCGTTCCCATCGGACCACGCTTCACCCCCCGGCAGCTGCCGACTGCGGACGTGGCCACCTTCGTGGCCGCGAAGTTCCGCGGTAACGAGAACTCCTCGGCCTGGCCGTGCATCGGCGAAGTCGTCCTCAACCTTCCCGCTACGGTCGTTGCCACCCACACCCGGGACGGGATCGTCGAAGAGATCAGCCCCGACCGCTGCAAACTCGTCCAGGGTTCCTGGTCCTGGATCGATCTCGCCGCCTCACTCGGTCGGTTCGACACCGAGATCGAAGTCGTTCGCCCCCAGGAGCTGAAGGACGCCTTCGCCCGGCTCGCCTGCCGATACGCCGGCGCGGCCGCATGACACCGATGCGCCACGTGTACGACGTCGAACGCCGCGCCCGGCTCGCGACCCGGCACGCGCTCGCCCCGCAGTTCCGCGTCGGCTCACCGGAGGCGGTAACCCGGGCGATGACCGTCCTGCACGCCACCGAGCCCGCCACCGTCTACCTCTCGTGCCGGGCAAGAACCGAGTCGATGACGACGGTCGATGTCGACCGAGCCCTGTACGACGAGCGCAGCCTGGTCAAACAGCTCGCCATGCGCCGTACCCTGTTCGTCTTCCCCCGTGACCTACTAGCCGCCGCCTGGTCCGGCCCCGCTTTCCGGGTCGCCACCACCGAGCGCGCCCGCATGACCAAGGAGGTCGTCGCAGCCGGACTCGTCACCGACGGCAACGACTGGCTCGACCTCGCCCGTACCGAGGTGCTCGCCCTGCTCGCCGACGAGCCAGCGGGGCGAATCGCCCAGGAGATCCGTCGAGCCGTACCGACGATCGACGTCAAGGTGACGGTCAACCCGAACGACCCCTGGACGGCGTCTCGGGTGCTGACCCATCTCGGCCTCACCGCCGACATCGTGCGCGGCACCAACACCGCCGGCTGGTCCACCTCGCGGCCCCGGTGGACCCTGATGCGTCACTGGCTCGGCGACCTGCCCGACCCGGTGACCGCCGCCGACGGATATCCCGAGATCGTGCGCCGCTGGCTGTACTCGTTCGGCCCCGGCACCGAGGACGATCTCGTCTGGTGGCTCGGCGCTACCAAGACCATCGCCCGCAAAGCCCTCACCGAACTCGCGGCGGTGCCGGTCACACTGGACTCCGGTCAGATCGGCTGGCTGCTGCCCGACGACCTCGACCGGGTGCCGGACCCCGGACCGTGGGCGGCACTACTGCCCGTGCTCGATCCGACCGTCATGGGGTGGAAGGACCGGGGCTTCTTTCTCGGCCCGCACCACGACCTGCTGTTCGAGCGACGGGGCAACGCCGGCACCACCGCCTGGGTCAACGGCAGGGCCATCGGCTGCTGGGTGCAGGACGATACCGGCACGGTGACCGTACGACTGGTGGAGCCGATCACGGCAGCCGAGCAACGCCTGCTCGACACCGAAGCGCAACGCCTGACCGCCTGGCTCGCCGGATTCCGTGTCCCCACCATCTACACATCGCCAGCGATGAAACCCTGAAACGGCGAGATCTGTCGATTAGTGCAGGGTGCGGTTGTACGCCGGCTCGTTCACGATGATCTTTCCGGTGCAGAGATCGCGGGCGAAGAGATGGATCAGCGAGGCGGAGAGGATCCGGCCAGGGTACTGCGGGGTGGAGACAAACTCGACGCAGTGCTCGGGGTAGACGTCTAGGTGATTCTTTACCCGCGACTCAAGCTGCCAGTACATTCTCACGTTCTCCACCTGTCCGAAGGGGACCAGGTTTCTCCTGCTGCCGTTGCCGCCGAGCACCTTGGCGAGCAGGTGGGCGCGGGCCTGCTGGCCGCCCGCCTTGCTGCCGGATATCCCCCTGACGAAGCCAGCCGGGTACTCCTGCGGTTTCTGACCGCTCCAGGATCGCCCTTTGAGGATCGCCCGTACGCCGGTGGCCCGCCCCAGGTCGTCGAGAGGACCATAGAGAGGATCGGTGCCCGACTTGCAGTCCTGACAGTCGCCGTCATCGTCCTGATGTCCATGCTGGCTCTGCGGCACGGGTGCAGGCCCGGTGTCCGACATTGTGTCCACCCCGGGCTGCGCCAGCCCGCCGCCCGGAGGCAACGTGCCGCCGTACTCCTTCAACGCCTTGTCGACCACCTCGGCGTGGACGATCGCCCAGCCCAAGGCGACCGGACCGAGCAGGCCGACCATGAACGCCACGCCGACGACCGGTACGCGTATGGCGAGGCTGACAGCGATGCGCGCGGGTGCCGCCCCGCCCACGCCGGTAGCGACTGCGCTGCCTTCGGCACCTGCGAGAGCGGTCGTGCCCGCCCCACCGGCACCGGCGCTCGAACCGGCGGTGCCCAACAGGTTCCGGATGGCCGCCTCCGACGCCGGGGTCAGCGGGACGTCCGCCTGGCTCACCAGCAGCAGGCCCTCGGCGATCTGCCGAGCACCAATCGACGCCCCCTCGCCCCGCGCGGCGGGTGCCGTTATCTCGACGGTCGACTCCCCGCCCGTACGGAACTCGCGGACGGCCCCGAGATCGCGCCCGCCGACCACGAGACGTCCCAGCCCATCGGGCACCTCCACACCCCGCTGGCTGGCCATGCTGTTCGCCAGTCGGGTGATCCGCTCGCTCAGCTCGGGGGCGGCCCCGCAGAGCGCCCGCAGCGAGTCCGGCGGCAGCTTGCCCAGCCGCGCGGCGATGTCCCCGTCCGACATGGCGTGCAGCTGCCGCACCGCCGTCGGCCAGTCGCCGTCGCGGACGGCGTGTTCGTATGCCTGGTAGATCCGGCCGATCCGGGCTACCTCGGCCCGGCCGGCATCCAACGCCGCGATGATCGTCTCTTCCTGAGGCCAGCCGGCAAGATAGGTGGCCACGGCGGCACGGGTATTCGCGGCCTCCCCCACCGACAGGCCGGCCGCCAGCCGCTTGATGTCAGCGGTGTTGAAGCCGTTCAGCCGGGTGGCCACCTCTTGCCACTGCCCGGCCTGCACGGCGGCACGCAGCGCCGTCAGCAGATCGTCACGGGTGGCCCGCTGGACAACGATCGGCCCGGAGGTCAGCATGCCCGTCACCGCGCGGTTTCCCACCATCCGCTGCATCGCAAGCAGCGGGTGGGACCGCGTGGGGGCGATGCTCCCTACGGCACGCGAACGGGTGGCAACGGCGGGCGTACGAAAGCCGTGCATAGATACACGATCCCACGGCCGGAGGGCATAGGCACTGTACGAAGGTGCACATCGGAGCGGGAGCCAGCCAAAACCAGCTCGCGACGCATAGACGCTGTTCGCCGCCTGCGGATCGATCATCTTCGGTTAGAATGAGCCCGGCGCAGTACGTCGAGGGCGTGCGAGCAAACCCCAGCGGCCCCACCGACAACGTCGGTTTCGAGTTCAGAGACCCCTCCAATGACGGGCCAGTGCCGCTCGTGGGCGACCGACTACTTCGCCGAGGGATACGGCGTGTACGTCCAGGTCTGCGAGTATTGGGGCGACAATCTCGCAAGCTGCAAGTACACCAACCGGGGCGTCTCGTAGCGCGATGCGGTTGAACCTCAAGCGTCGGGAAGATTGGGGACGAACGGCGGGCCGGCTGCGCGTTATCAACCTCTTGCTGGAGCATCGCTTTCAGGAACAGCATGTTGTCGTCTATTTCTACGCCCCTCGCCAGTCGCCGGCTTCGCGCGAGTCACCTCAACCTCGCTGAGCAACAACCCCTACCCGGCTGCCAGACGTGCGGCGCCGTGAAGCAGGGCGTCGAGGTCAACATCGGAGAGGTTGGCTTCCGACAACGCTTTGTACGCAGCGAGGGTCTGAATTGCACCAAGCGCCTCTGGGGATACGGCAAGCTCCACTGCATCGTCGAGAGTGGCAGCGATCGCCATCTCCGCCATCCTCGGGTCGATCTCGAATTCCGGGTTTTCAGACCGCATCTCCGCAACGAAAGCAATGATCGCCTTGTCGTCACGCTTACCATCAAAGCGCAGATCCATTGCATAGAAAAATACGGCGCTCATAAATGAGGCCAGAACCTCGGCCCACTTGTCGTCACCAAACTGCGCTTCGATCTGATCGTTTCTCTCGTAGTCGTCTCGCACCAGGGTACGCACGTACTCGACCATCTCAGACCTGATCGCCACCGACTTGCCTCTCTCCACGACTCTGTCTAAACTTCTTTATCTTACTGATCGTTCCCCTGATTGCCAGCGCCGCTCCGGCAAGTCCGATAACTACGTCCGCCACCGGATGCGAGCTGAGCTTGACAGGCGTTGACTGGATTACCGGAAGCTGCCGCGGCGTTCCCACGTTCGCTTGAACATCGCCGGGTTTGACCCGAGCTTTGATCAGCGACACAGCTTCGGTTGTGGCTTGCTCAAACTTCTTCAACCCGCCCTCGTGGTTAGAGAGAGCATCGGTAGCCTTTTTGTGATATCTCGCCGCACGCGACTCTCGCAGGGCAACCTCGGCGACAAGCCGCTCGCCGTCCGGCATGGCATTCTCAGGCACATCATCATTGGGCACCGAGCCAGGAGCAATAAAGTTCAAATACTGTCCGATACTCGCCCGGGACTTCTCAAGAAGATTAGCGTACCTTGCAGATTTTTCACCTGCGGTGCGGATTTCGACTGCAGCGAGGCCGAGTCGGGAGTGACTGGCCCCGGCAGCCGCCTGAGCATAAAGGCTGTAGGCATGTTCTGCGTCTGCCGCAGCCCGCATTGCAGTAACTGCGGCCTGCGCGAGCCGTTCACGTATGGCTGTGAGCTGCGCGACGACCTCGTCGATATTGCCGGTCATCCCAGCGCCTTGAGGTAGGCATTTGCGTGCTCTACAGCCTCCGCGAACCGCTTCAGAGTGTGGTCAACCTCGTCAGCCGCCTCCTTCAGAAGAGTCAGCCCTTTCTCAGCATACTTCTGATGCGTGCCATGGAGTGTATGGCGAGCCAGGGCCTCCGCATCGTTTGCTCCGGCTACTGCCTCCGTAAAAACTCTCTTACCGTTCTGCGCAGCCTTGGTACCTTCGCGGATCGTTGCCTTGACCTCGCCGATACTCATCGGCTGGCCTCAGCCGAGGAGGCCGACGTATTCGCGGGCGGCGGCGGAGCTGCCCTGGATCAGGACGGCGGCCTGGGCGAGCTGCTGCTTGGCCTGCTCGGCGCGCGCGATCGCCTCGGCGGTCTTCGGGTGTCCCGTACCAGCCGACACGGCTCGCAGCCGGTTGAGCATCTGCTCCAGGTTGGCGGCAGCCGCCTGGATCTGGTTGACGGTCACGTTGCCCTGCTCAGCGGCCTGGGCAAGCGCGGCTTTGACTTCCTCGATGCTGGCCATGTGATCCTCCTGTAGCGGCTGTCGATGGCCGGGCACTGACGGGCGCGTCACGGACCCGACGTGGGGGTGGCCATCACGTATCCGTGACCTCCCGCACACTATCGGGCGTGGTCACCCAATGCAGCCCCGCATCTGACGCGGGGAGCAGGCGAGCACGCCCGCAGGTTGGCCGCCAGTACGTACTTCTTCTCGACACTCGCCCGGTCGCGTCTGTTGTGCATACTGGACGGTCGGGTCCCGGTAGCGAATCAGGTCAACTCTCCGACGTTAGGAACCACTCGATGCCTCTCGCGGTACTGCACATCGAGAACGGCAGCGAGGATGATCTCGCCAGCCTCGTCGACCTCCTCAGTGACTACGACGAGCTTCGGGGCCACATACGACCAGTACGCGCATTACCTGGGCCGGATGAGATGGGTACCGCCATCGAGGCGATTTCCATCGCCCTCGTGCCGGGTGGCGTAGCGACCATCCTCGCCACCGGGCTGGCTCTCTGGCTGCGCCGTCGCTCGCCTGGCCGACCAGGCAAGGTCGGACTTCGATTGGAACTTCCGGATGGCACCAAACTGCGCCTCGATGCCAAGGGCGTCGAGGACGTGGAGGCGGTGGTCGCCGCAGCCGTCAAGCCGTGGACCGACACCCACTGACATGTCCGGTCGCCTCTTCGACCCAGATGCCTCCCGCGCGGTGCTCATCGGCACCAGCCGTTACTCCAGCCTGCCGCCCCTGCGTTCGGTACGGCGAAGTCTGCGCGAGATGGCCGCCGTGCTGACTGACGAAGGAATCTGCCGGTTGCCTTCCAGGCACTGTTCAGTGGTTCAGGATCCCACCGACGGCAATGCGGTAGGCCGCGCTGTAGGCAAAGCCGCAGCCGAGGCGACCGACATGCTGCTGGTCTACTACGCCGGCCATGGGCTGGGCGGGTTGCGTCGCAGCCAACTCTTTCTCGCCCTCAAGGAAACCGATCCCGAGCGGCCCGCCTTCCACTCGCTGGCCTACGACGTACTGCGCGAGGAAGTACTGGACAGTCCCGCGAAGAACCGGGTGGTGATCCTCGACTGTTGCTTCTCGGGCCGCGCGGCAGCTCCCATCATGGCTGCCGAAACCGCGGCGCTCCTGGAACAGCTCGACATCGCCGGGGCTTACGTCCTCACCGCAAGCCCTGCGAACCAGCCGGCGGTTACCGGCACGAAGATCACCGAATTCACCAACGAGCTGGTCCAGATGCTGCGGCACGGGGTGCCGAATGCCCCACCGCTCCTGACCCTGGACGTCATATACGCACATCTCCGTGCCCGCATGAAGGCCCGAAACCTTCCACAACCACGCCGGCTTCACACCGACGCCGCCGGTCGTCTGGCGCTCGCGCCCAACCCGTTGCACAGGACCCTGATGGACGACGTCCATCAGTCACGTGAAGTCAGGGAGGTCCCGTTACAGGGGACGGAACCGAACACTTCTGCGCCCGCTGTGCTCCTGGTCAATTTGGCCCGTAGATCGCAGTATCTGATGCACCGAATGCTCGGAGAACTAGACCGGCTGGAACGCGACACGGAGGACCCGGACCGTCTGGTCGAACTGTTCGAGCTCGACCTTCTCGCCTCCCGCATGCGCCGCAACAACGACAACCTCCTGATACTGGCCGACGCGGACTCCGACGTCGCGCGCCAGCACACGGCCCTTCATGACGTGCTACGTGCCGCCCAGAGCGCGATCGAGCAGTACGCACGGATCAAACTTGACAAGATCGACCCTGACATCGAGATCGCCGCGCACGCCGTCAACGGAGTCGTATGCTTGATCGCTGAGCTGTTCGAGAATGCGACCGCGTTTTCGCCACCGAACTGCCCGGTTACCGTGAACGCCCGCCGACTTCGTAGCGGAGTAGCGATCGAAATCATCGATCGCGGCATCGGTATAACGCCGACACAGCTAGCTGAAATCAACAATCGACTTGCCGTGCCACCTGACTTCCGGGTAGCAGAACATCGAATGATTGGGCTTCTGGTCGTGGCTCGGCTAGCGGCTCGCCACAGGGTCAAGGTGGAACTCCGCACGGCCGCTGAGGGCGGCACCATCGCCGACGTGTTGTTGCCGGCCACCGCAATCATCGACCAACGTCGGCCATCTGACCGTACGCCGCAGACTGCCGGGGTAGCGACCGCCCCGGTGCACGCCGCGAGAGGTCGGGCGCAAGTCCCTGGACAGGCTTTGAACGACGCTACGGAGACCCTGAAGGACGCCAGGTAGACCCAACCCACACAGGTTGGCCGTCAGTGTCGGGCCGCGCTGCCCGGCACAGCCGCTCAACGACTACCGGGGAGCAGTACGACGAATCCCGTCGACTGCTCCCCGGCGCGCGCAGGCTATCGGCTGGTCCCGCTGCTGCGAAGCTCGGCGACGAATGCCGTCCACGTGCAGGCGGCGAAGGTCAAAGCGGGACCATACGGGTCCTTGCTGTCCCGGACGGCGACCACGTCGGGCAGGTTGTCCGCCACCTCGACACAGTTGCCTCCGTTGCCACTACGAGTGCTCTTGCGCCAGCTGGCGTTGCTCAGGTCAGCCATTGTCGAATCCCTCCAGTGCCTCGGTGATCCGCTTCCGCGACGCGTCCTCGTCGAGCGCGCCGTTACCCAGATGGTCCCAGGCAAGCTCGTACGCGTACACCTCCGACGGCTTGTTGAGGTAGAGGGCTCCGGTGAGGCTGTCCACATAGACCACGGGTGGCTCTAGCGGCTCGCTGGATCGCAGGGCGTACGGAAAGTCGAGGATGGTGAAGGCGGAGGCCATACCGCCGTGCGCGCCCGCAGCGAAGGGCAGGACCCGGATCGCCACGCCGAGCGACCGGGACAGCTCCAGGAGGTGCCGGAGCTGCTCGGCCATCACCTTGGGCCCGCCGACCTGCCGGCACAGCACGGCCTCATTGAGGATCACGCTCAGGTGCGGCGGGCGGGGGTTGGTCAGCAATGCCTGGCGGGCCATCCGGACAGTCACCCGCCGCTCGGCCTCCTCACTGGCGATGAATCCGGGAGGCGCGCTGGTGATTTCTTCGGCGTAGGCCCGGGTTTGCAGCAGACCCGGAATCAGCTCCGGCTCGTACTGCCGGATGGTCCGAGCGCTGTCCTCCAGGCTGACGTAGAGGCCGAACCAGTTGGGCAGAGCGGTCTCGGTGTAGTCCAGCCACCAGGACTTGTTCTTACCGTTGTGGGTCTCGCGGGTCAGCCCGAGCAGGGCTTCTCGATCTTCAGGGCTGGCCTGGTAGAGGTCGCACATCGCGTGCACCTCGAAGTCGCGGAACCGTACGCACTGGGAGCCAGCCTCGATGCGCTGGATCGTGATCACGCTCCGATCCAGCTTGTCGGCCGCCCACTCCTGCGTATGACCGGTCTCCTGCCGCAGCGCTGCGAAGAGCCGGCCAATGTGCCGCCGCAGCAGCGCTGATCCCACCATTTCGGACACCCAATCCTCCAATCAGTTTTCGTGATGGGTCACGTCAAACAAAATGAACATTCACCTTCTACCGAAGGCAAATAACTGCGTCACCCGGAAACAGCTTATCCACATTGTTTGATCACCTGAACCCATCAGGGAAAATGCTGGGTAATGATGCCTTGAATTCGCCGCAACAGCCTCGCATGATGACCATTAGCCAAGCTGATGGTCGCACCATTCGCATGGCGATTGGGGTGTTCACCTCCGGTCGGGACGGGCGACCAACACGAGCCACCCGTCCCGACCCCAATTCATTGCTCCGCGCCGCCAATCCCGTCCTCCTGGAATCCCCCGCTGGCGGCGTTTGGGGCGGCCCGGCCCCTGCGGCCAGGTGCCGGGCCGCCCTTCCATCCCCTGTGAGCTGCGGAAAGGGTGGTCTGATCCGGTGGGTGAGATACGAAAAGTCGAGTCGACGCGGTACGTGGCGCATCTGCCGTTCACGGCACGCGACCTGAGCTCAGCGCTGATCTTCACCAGGACGCTGGTACGGTCGCTGGCGTTTCTGGACGAGCTGGACGGCAGCGAAGCCACCGTCACACACGAAGACGAGCAGGACCGTCACCATCGAATCCTCTGCGACCAGTTGGTCGCGAACGGGCGGCGCTGCGAGCGACGACCCGACCACGAGGGATCGTGCCAGCCCCGAGGCGGGCTACGCGGGTGACGGCGGAGATGTTTGCGCCCCCGATCGTGTCGTGCGACCACTGCGAGGGGCAAGCCCGCACGCTGGTGCTCTGCCAGTGCGTGCGCTGGGGAGACAGGTTCCTCATCGACTCGGCCGACGCCCCTCAGGGCACGGACGGACGCGCCTACCGGGACTGTGAGCTGTGCAAAGGCAGCGGCTACGTGGCCCACGACTGCGAGCACTGCCGCCGGACCGGGCAGCGCCGCGCGCAACTCGTACTGTCGATGGTCAACCTGGACACCGGCGCGGTGCGGTCGGCGAACGTCGTACCCGGTGGGGTGGAACCCCGACGCAACGTCGGCGGGCGGTGGGAGCTGGCCCTCTCCCCCATCGTCGCCGCCCTGGCCGCCGAGGTCGGGGCGGGCGAATGGTGGGACGCCTACACGCCATTTCGGTCGGACACGTTCGCGATCCTGCTGCCCACCGACTGGCAGCCGGCCCTGCCAGTCGCTGACCGGTGGCAGCTGGAGGCGGTGGCCATCGCTCGCCACTGCTGGCATCCGTGGCGGCTCTACTTCGGCCGGGCCGAGCCCGCCCCGGCACGGAACCTGGACGTCGAGTTGGGCTGGCTGTGCCACCTGGCGGACCTGTGGTGTCTCGACCTGGTGGTGGAGGTCCGCCACCGGCTAACCGGCCACGGGTTGAACTGGGACATCCGCTACGAGCTACCGGGCAGTGGGGTGCCGACCAAGCAGCGGAGTTGGGCCGAGGATCTGCCGGCGGCGGTCGCGGCCACCACCGCGCAGGATGCGATGTTCGACCTGGTCGAGCGGTCGTTGACCGCTCCCCCACATTTTCTGCGACCGCATCGGCCGGACCGCTCGGGACCGCCCGTCATCGACGTGGACCAGGTCGAGCGCCGGACGTACGCCGAGCTGGACGGTATCGGCGGGGCCGCGCCCGGGGCGCAGGCGATCTGGCGGGACGGCCGCTGGTGGCACGCCCGGCTCCAGGTCGAAGACCAGGTCGAGGTGCTGACCGAGCAGAGCACCGGCCAGGTCGTACGGGAGACGAAGGTCGTCCTGTCGCGCACCTGGGAGCCGCCGGCCCCAGCTTGGCAGGGCGACCCGATCCCCTACGACCCGTGTCCGGACTGCGACCCGCAACATCGGCTCCGGGCCTGCCACTGCACGCTCGGCAACCGCCCGGCCGATCCGGCCTGCCTGTGGTGTGAGGGTGCCGGGGTCGCTGCCGAGAAGGGGGCATGCCACACCTGCCGGGACAGCGGGCGGGTCTACCGGGGACTGGTGGTCACCCTGACCGACCTCGCGGACATCAGTTTGCACCTCAACTGGCTGCCCCCGGGCCAGCCGACCAACGCCAACCTGGACGGCGAGGGCGACGACGCCATCCTGGACGACGCGCCACAGGTGGCGACCCAGCCGGGCGGGAAGCCGGTCCGGCAGTTGCCGGTGCAATATCAGCTTGGGCACTGGGCGCGGGTCCTGGACAGCCGACCGGCGGATCTCACCTTTCTCGATGGTGACCATCGCGTCGATCAGGATCTACTCGAAGGTACGGTCACCGTCGACCATCTCGGTGTTGACCCGTACGTCCAGTACATCGCCGACGCCAGCGGCCACCATCCCGCCGCCCGACTGCTGATCGACATCTCGCCGCCCTCGGCCGTACGGATCACCAAGCTGATCCGGCTCGCCCTCGGCCTGCACCAGACGCTCGTCGTCACCCTGACCGACCATCGGCTCAACGAGCACGACCCGTGCCTGGTCCACGGCGAGAGTTGGAACATCGCGATGGTGGCACCGGGGCAGCCGATCGCCCCGGAGTTGTGCCCCTATCGGCCCAGCCCGGAGGCCGCCTCCGCGTACTTTCTCGAATATCTGGAGAACGCGTTGGCGGACGCCGTACCGGGTGATTTGCGGCAGGGCATCTGTGTCCCGCAGACCCCGGAACCCGCCCCGTTGGTCGAGAATCCGGTGCCGCTGATCCGGCGGCTCGCGCACCACCATGCCGGGCAGCCGGTGAGCATCCGCTATCACCATGCCGGCTGCCACCTCTACGTCCACGAGCATCGGGACAGCCTGCGGCACCTGGTCAGCGCCCGTACCGTCCCGATCGCCCTCACCGCGATCGGTCTCGCACCCGGCTAGGCGAGCCCGGCACCCCTGGCCTGACGACTGCATCGAGGAATGCCTGGGTGGCTTCGACGACGGCCCTGGAGCGCGGGGAGTGGAAGATGTCGAAGGTGTGTCCAGCGCCGGGTAGCTCGGCGTAGACGACCGGGCTGGGCGAACGGGTACGCAACCGCGCGGCGAACTGGCGAGCAACTTCGACCGGCATGAGGGTGTCATGCGTGCCATGCATGATCAGGAACGGTGGTGTGCCGGGTGAGACGTCGATCGTGGCGAGATCGGGGTAGCCGCCGTAGAGCATGACGACAGCTTTGATGCTGGGAACTGCGCGGGGAAGGATCGCGCGCGCGGCAAGATGGGCACCGGCCGAACCGCCGGCAAGGACAATCGTGTCCGGGTCGGCACCATACCGGTGTGCGTGCTCACGTACCCAGGCGATGATCTTCCTGACGTCGGCGACCTGGTCGTCTCGGCTGGCGGCAGGGCTGAGCCGATAGTTGGCGCTGACGCACCACCAGCCGGACCGAGCCAGCTGATAGATCAATGGCAGGGACTCCTGGTTCTTGCGGCCACCGACAAACCCACCTCCGTGCAGATGGATGAAGACCGGCTGGTTTTCCGCACCAACGTGCCGGCGGCGGTAAAGGTCGAGGGTGTGGAGGTGGGCGTCGCCGTACTGGATGTTGGCAGTCCGCCGCACGTCGAACCGGCGGCGCAGGTTCGGCCACAGCAGCATCCGCAGCACCGACCCGCGGGGCCGGGCTCGGGTAGGGAGTGGACCCCACTGCTCGGTCAGCGCTCGAGCAAGGACCCGACCGGTCCCCAGCGCCCTGACAACAAGGACGGCGAGCCCGAACAGCGTAAGGAGGCTGATCGCGAGCGCGAGCCAACCAACGCTGGTGTCCAGGTCACCTTGCCCGGCTGCCAGAACGGCGGAGCCGATCAGCCAATAGGTGAAAAAGATCGGGAGTTCGTTGATGAACCCGAGGTAGAAGAAGATGGTTGCCAGCGGTCGCGGTGCGCGACGCGCGGCGATCACCGCCAGGACGCACACTGCCGGCGGGATGACGGAGATCAGGTAGCCCCAGGGCATCGTGGTTCACCCCACCGGGCCATGGCCGGTGGCTCCGACGATCGCCGCGATCATCAGAGTGCGGTGGCGGCGTCGGGACATCAACGCGAAGACGGCGGTGAGCACGACCAGGTCGAGGTCAGGCCAATCGCCGGCCACGTCGACGTCGATCGCCCCCCGGGGACGGGCTGGTATCCGCAACCGGATACGGCGGCCGTCGCGGGTCAGCTCGCCGCTGCGGTGTCCGGGGTGCCAGCGGACCGGCCCGCCGGGGCCCGGCACATGCGATTGCTGCGGATGCAGCCGTACGGCCGGACTGTCGCCCGCATGCGCGGTGACACCGATGCGGTGACGGTCGGTCGGCGCGACGGTCCAGACCCGATCGCCGATACCGATCTCGGCCCGCCGCCACGTCCACCCCGTCCGCAACGTTGCCGCTCCGAAGGCGAACGAGCCCTGTCGGTGTTGTACGAACATCCCGCTCATTTGCTTTGTCATGGGCTGTAGCGTGCCGGTGGTCCGAGTGCGCCCACATCGGCCACCGAGCGCCGCCGCCTCCTCCCCGGGGGACCGGCGGCACCTCCTTTAGTAGGTGGTCGTACCCTCCGGCAGCTCGGTAGCCTCCGGCCGTGAACGCTGTGAGCTGGATGAACATTCGGTCGAGGGTCGCCGCGACGGCGATATCGGTGGTGGTGATCGGCGTACTCGTGGGTCTGATGGTGTGGACGACGACCCGTTCGGAGTCGCCCACGCTCGTCGGGCTTGATCTGGTGACCGCCGCGTTGTCCCTGGTGGTGACCGCGTGGATCGTGCGGCAGCCGATCGCGGGCGGTGTCGTGGCCGGTCTGCTTGCGGCGGTGTCCCCGGTGGCCACACCGGTCGCGAGTTTCGCCGCGCTGCAAACGGCGCGGGTGCGGCCCTTTCCCCGGGCGGCGCTGGTCGCCGCGACCGGTGCGGCGGGGCAGGCGGTGCAGGGCCTCTGGCGACCACCGTCCGGCCTGCCCTACGGGTGGTGGTTACTGCTCATGACAGCGGCGTACGCGGCACTGCTGGGCTGGGGCACGTGGGCGCAGGCCCGGCGCAACCTGTTGGTGGCGCTGCGCGAACGTGCCCACCGGGCCGAACAGGACCAGCAGCGCAAGGTCGCCGAGGCCCGGCAGGCCGAACGTGCGCGGATCGCCCGCGAGATGCACGACGTGCTCGCGCACCGGCTGTCGCTGCTTGCCGCCTATGCGGGGGCGATCGAATACCGGCCTGATGCCTCGCCGCGGCAGCTCACCGCTGCCGCCGCCGTCGTACGGGACAGCGCGCACCAGGCGCTTGTGGAACTCCGCGAAGTGATCACACTCCTGCGCAGCGACGATGCCGACGACGCAGACACCGATCTTCCGGCAATGCAGTCGCTTGGCGACCTGCCTCGGCTGATCGGGGAGGCGCGTGCCGCCGGCCAACCCGTCCAGATCGACGACACCCTTCCCACAGCTGAGCCACCGCCGCAGATCGGTCGCACCGCGTACCGCATCGTGCAGGAGTCGCTCACCAACGCCCGCAAGCACGCCCCAGGGCAAGCGGTGAACCTCCGGCTCACCGGTGGTCCCGGCTCGCGCCTGACCATCGTGGTAAGCAACCAGACCGTCGCCGCTGACAGCCCTTCGGTCCCCGGGGCGGGCACCGGGCTGATCGGCCTGGCGGAACGCGTGGTGCTCTCCGATGGTGGGCTGGAGCACGAGATCGACGCCGCCGGGCAGTTCCGACTCTCCGCCTGGCTACCGTGGCCGGCATGACAGCGATCCGGGTTCTGATCGTCGACGACGATCCGCTCGTCCGTGGTGCGCTCGCGATGATGCTCGACGGTGCCAACGGCATCGCGGTCGTCGGCGAGGCGGCGGACGGTACGCAGGCAATGGCGGCGGTCGACCGGCACGCCCCCGACGTCGTACTCATGGACATCCGGATGCCTGGCCTGAGCGGTATCGCCGCGACCGAACGTATTCGTCGCCGCCCTCGACCGCCGGAAGTCATCGTGATGACCACGTTCGACACCGACGACCACATCATCCGGGCCCTGCGGGTAGGTGCCAGCGGCTTCTTACTCAAGGACACCCCACCGGACAAGATTGCCCAGGCAGTCCAGGCCGCGTCAGCCGGTGAGCCGTTCCTGTCCCCAGCTGTGACTCGCCGGCTCATGCAGCACGTGGCCTCCGGTGCGGCGAGCTACGAACGGGCTCGCGCCACGCTCGCCGTCCTGACCCCGCGCGAACGCGACGTCGTCATCGCCATCGCCCGGGGCCAGTCCAACGCGGACATCGCCACCGAGCTGGCAATGAGCCTGACCACGGTCAAGGCTCACGTCTCGAACATCCTGACAAAGCTCGATCTGACCAACCGCACCCAGATCGCCCTCCTGGTTCAGGAAGCGGGGCTCATCTAGCCGCCATCCTGCGGGGCCGACGCGACGATGCGCTGGTAGTCCTGCCTGTACTCCGGGATGCGGGGCTCCTGGAAGGCCCGAACTGCGACGGGATTACCGATGTTTCCGATGACCGCGCCCGCGGTGTTCTCCCAGCCCACCCCGTCGGCGTAGAAGTCGATCGTGTAAAGCGCGATGACCTTCGGCTCTCCGTCGATCTCCATTGCCCAGTACTGGCGCGAGTAGCCGAGGGCGGTGAGTTCGTCCCCTCCTCCTAGGTAAGCCGCGAAGCACGTGCCCCACCCGGGCACGTCGTACTCCGCAACCAGGTATAACGGGCGGCGTACCGGCGTCTCCGCTTTCTGCGCAATCTCGGCCAGTTCCTCGGCCGACAGACCCCGAGGACGCATGAACGGGGACGTCATACTGGTGCCGGGTGAGGAGTGCATGAAGCTCTCCGTATGCGCGACCCGCTGCTCGAGTTGCTCGTCCGGCTCCGCAAGGTTGGCGACGTCCTGCTCGTACACGGCGGTAAGGAATTCCTGGAAGAAGCTCACGGCCTCGTCGATGTTCACGTCAGCTCTCACTCTTTCTCACGAAGAGCCACTCGTCGGCTCCGATCGGAGGCGGACTGTAGGTCTGGCTATTGCCGTCGGCTTTCAGAACGTACTCGTACTTTGTCTGCTCCGCCCTCCGGATCGGAGGATTGGTGACCGTCTGTAGGAGAGCCACGTACCGCTGCTGCGCCTCCGGATCAGACTCCTTGTACCACGGCAGGCTCATGACCCGGGCCTTGAGAATGTCACCGACCAGCATGCCGAACGTGATGGTGACCGTGAGATCCATGGAGACTTCTTGTTCTGCCACGCCGTGCAGTACGGCAAACGCCTTGATCCTGAGTGCGATGTCCTTCTCCACCGTGCCCTGAACCTGCTTGTTGTAATGGTCGCTTGTCGACACCAGGTTCAGGCCTTCCCGGAACCCGGACCCGCCGAACATGTCGGCTACGCCGTGTGCCCGGTTGAACTCTTCGCCCTCCACGAAGCCGGGTGAATTTTGCGTGATGCCTCGCGGAGCGCCGCTGGGCTTCAGATTCAGGTCGTAGCCCGTCACACTGAGCGACTCCGAGCGGTCCTTACCCTTCTCTACCACGGTGAAGTTCTTGCCGGCCCGCGTCGTGTACGTGGTGGTGGTCGTGTCGCCCTCGACGACGAAATTGATGTTCTCCGGGTAGTAGTCCGAGTGTTCCTTCTGCCGCAGGGATGGCAGGTCGAACTGTCCATACGGCGAGACGCCGACCTTGTAGCTACCCGGTCCGAGTTGGGCGATGCCCTCCTCCAGGCTTGTGCGGAACGCCTCGTCGGCGATCTCCGGCACTCGGCTCGCGGCCAGCCCTTTCAGATGTGCTGGAACGGCTGACCCGAGAGCCTGGAGGAATGCCTTCCGCTGGGGGCTCTGGGAGCCGAACACATGGCTGTAGAAGTCGCTCGTATTTGCCGTCTTCCGGTTTCCCTTGAAGTAGTCGACCAGTGGCTGGACGAAACCGTCCGTCTGGGTGAGTGCCCGTGCGTCACTGTCCGTGCCCTTGAGGTCGGCCAACGAGAACAGGGGTGGCGAGGTTGGCAAGGGCCCTGTTCGGACCTTGCTGATGTAGGTGTTCCACCAGTAGGGGTGCACCTGCTCGATGAGCTCGTTGTTGTGCTTGTCGCGCATCGCTGCCTTGATCTCCTCGCGCGTCTGATTTTCATCGCGGAGGGTGTGCTGCGGCGTCTGGGCCGTCTGGACGTGCACCACCTCGCCCTCTGGTGTCTTGGAATCCACGACCAGATGAAGCGGGACGGCATGTTTGCGTTCCACGGCTCGGACGCCGGTCGCCGCTGCCTCGTGGGAGTCGGCCCTGGCGAGTGCCTTGTCCGCGTCCGCGAGCGCGGCCGCCTCGTTCTTACCGTCCTTGCCCTTTGTTTTGTCCTTGTCCTTACCGGTGAACTTGTCCTTGACCTTCCTACCGGCCGCCTTGAGCTTGGCCCAGAGTTTCTTCCCGAGGTTGACGATCTTGTCAACGATCCAGTTGACGGCCTTGTTCACCGGCTTGGCGAGGGCTTGGAAGAAGCTCTTGACCTTGTTGGCGATGCCGCCGACGCCGAGGATGGCGGCGAGCGCGCCGATCAGGACGGGGACGGATCGGGCGAGGGCTTTCTCGATGAGTGCGGGGACGCCGCCTGCGCCGCCGCCCGCGATGGCGATGATCGCGTCGAGGACGCTGTTGACGAATTCGATGATCTGGGCGCCCTGGTTGACGATGAACATGACGAAGTCGATGATCATCTTGCAGGCGCGGATGAACGCGGATGCGGGGTTGAGCAGGCTGACGATCCAGGTGATGCCGGCGACGAGGATAGTGGGGATCAGGTATTCGCTGATCTTGCCGAAGAGGTTGCCCTTCAGGTCGCCGACCTGTTCCTTGATCTCCTCGGTCACCCCGGCGACACCCTGCGATTGCAGTTTCTGCGCCACCGGTACCGACTTCTCTACGGCGCCCATAGCCTGCTCGGGGACGCCGCGCTGCACGATCCGGGCACGCAGGGCGTTCCAGGTCAGCCCCAACAGCGAGGCAATCATGAGGATGATGCCGCGCAGGTCGAACTTCGCCGGCAGCTCCAGGCCAGCGCCGGCCATCGCACCGGTGAGCCAGCCAACGAGGCCCTTCTTCAGGTGTTCACCGATGTTCGCGATGAACGCCTTCAGTCCTGCGCCGACCGCCGTGACGAGGTTGCCGAGGAAGCCGATGGGGTCCTTGATAATCGCCATGACGGCCTGAGCGGCCTTGGCGAGGACGCCGAGGAGCATGTCCTTGAGCTGCATGATCGTTTTGATCACGCCGCCGACCGCGTCGATGGCCTTGGCGACCAGGCCCTTGTTCTTCTCCTTCTCGGCGGCGATCTCCTCGTCCACCGATTTCAACGCCTCGTTGTACTTCGTCGCCAGGGTGTTGACGAGTTCCTTGCCCTTGGCGTCGACCGACTCGGTCAACTCGTCGAACTTGCCCGCGAACTGGCCGGCGGCTTGTTTACCGATGGCCTGTAGGTCGGCCGGGAGTTTCTTGACCTCAGCTTGGAGCTGGTCCCGGCCAGCGGCGATCCGCTGCTTCGCCCTCGTCAGTTCCGCGCCGATAATGTCCGCCACGCCGGAGATGACCTGCTGCATCCGGTCGACGTAACCCTTACGGGCGGTGACGAAGATCTGGTTCGCTTCTTCGGGAAGCCCGGCGAACTTGTCCTTGATCCACCGGCCCTTGCCGATCAGCCCCGAGTAGCGTTTGTCCTTGTAGTCGTCCATCCGCCGCTTGTGATCAGCGGTGAACGCATCCCGCGCGGCCTTCTCACCCTTGCTGAAGGCGTCGTCGACCTTCTTGTCCAGGCCGGTGAGGATGCCCTCGACGTCCTTCTTCGTCGCGTCGAACACCTTCTGCAAGACGGCGGTGACCTGCGCCCGGTTCGACTCGTCCGAGCCCTTCGCAGACTCCTTACCCTCACCGACCGCCTGCCCGACCTGCTTACGGTCGGCCGCCAGGGCAGTCATCGCTGCCGCACCCGCCGCGCCCGCCGACGCTTTCGCCCCGGCCAGGGTTTGCGTCTCGGCTGCCCGCACCTGTCCGGGCGCGGTGGCGGCATGCTGTTCGCCGGCTTTCTTCTCCTTCAACGCCCCGGTGAACTCCGGCTCGTTCGACTTGGCGAGCTGGTCTTCGGTGACCTGCGCATCCGCCATCTGCTGATCGACCTGCGCCGGCCCAGCGGAGAAGTCCGTCGCCGCAGCCGGGGCCTTGTCCGGCACCGCCTTCGACGGATCCGGCGTGCCCGGCACACCCGGTGGCCGATCCGCCACCAACGGCGTGACTGTCTTCTCCTTCGCCGCCGACGTGTCGGGCTCCGCCTTCGTTGTCGATTCGATCGCGGACGCCGACTGCTGCTTTCCCGAGGTGACCTGGCCCTGGACCTGGCCCTTGACCGCGTCGGCCTTCCCCGACTCCCCGAACTTGTCCGCCTCGTCCAAATTCTTCGGCGCCTGCGCGGCGATCGCCTCGTTCACCGCCGTAACGAACGCAGCCTTGTCGAACCCACCCGGCTTCGCGGCATTCATCTTCTCCGCGTTCGCGGTCTTCCCCTGGGCCTCCTTGTCATCAGACGGAGGCTTCGCCGCACCCTGCGCCTTACCGGCTTCCGACGCGGCCGGCGGATGCGCCGACATCACCTTCTGCTTCGCCCGCACATCCGACTGCAACGCCGCGAACTTCGGATCGCCAGACGCCGGCGCGCGAGCCTCGGCCGGCGGTGCCTCCGCTCCAGCCGCCAACCGCTGCACAAGCATCGTCGGTTGGGGTGCGGGGGAAGCAAACGCGGAAGCTCCCGAACCAGCCGAGACGTCAGCGCCAGCACCGACATCGGAGGACGCACGCTGGGCGGACGGCGTACCTGTGGCGGAGGGCGTACCTGTGGCGGAGCCGCCCTTCGCCGGCGCACGAGCCGCGCGTACCGGCCCGGCGCGTCGCTGCGCGAGCAGACCCGTCACCGCACGGTTGCCGGCCGCTGCCTGCAACCGCTGCGCGACAGCCGGACTCAGCGTCCGCGCCGGAGCACCCCGCACGGCAGCGCCGGCCGCGTGCGCGTCGAGATCCACATTGGTACGCGGGCTCGCCGCTTCCTGCTCAATAGGAGATACGCCTGCGGCGCGTAGCCGTTCCCGTTCGGCCCCCAGGTCCTCGGCCGGTGCCTTCACGTCGCACCCCCAGGATGGGCTCCGTTACGACACTTTCGCCGTAGGCCGAGTATTGGATGCCCCTGTGCGCTCGTCCACGAGCAAAGAGGTCACCGGAAGGTGAACCTAGAAGTGCCCCTATGGGCCACTCAGCTGCTCGGCAGACTGGACGCTGTCGTACAACTGACAGTCGAGGCAACTGCCGTCTACTAGGGAATGTTGCGGTCCAGATCCCTTGTGACGTCGAAGAATGCGGCAGATTCCGGCCGCACGCTGGCAACTTGCAAGATCGTTCATCTCCGATATTCTGTAGCGTTCTTCTGGCTGCTACAGACCCTGGAGAGTCGTGGATCCTCGGCAGGTACGACGTTTGGCGGAGCAGTCCGCCAACTTCGGTTTCTTGATCCAGCACCCGTTACTCGTCTGGTATGGCGCTGGCGCGGAACTACTGGTCTATGTGGATGCTCAATCGGCGCTGTTCAAAACGCGGACATTCGGTGACGAGCTCGCCAAGGACCTCATCCGGCGCACGAGCGCCAACCCGAGCGGCAACACCTTCTTCCACCGCGTCCAGACCCTCTACGCCGACGGCACGCTGACCCCGAACATCTATGCCGCCTTCAACCGGCTACGCGATGTGGGCAACCGGGCCGTACACGATCATCTGGGCGAGATCCGGGCGGCGCTCGAATCGTTGCGCACCTGCTTCGAGCTGGGAGTCTGGTTCCATCGAGCGCTCACCGGCGACCAGAAACCGATCGGTTTCGTGCCGCCGACGCCGCCAGCGCAGCAGGTGCCACAAAGCATCGTTGACGCCCTCCAGGCCGAAATTCGGCAATACAAGCAGGAGCTCGCCGACAACAAACTACTGCTGGCCGGCAAGGCATCCCTCGCCCAGGCGCAGGCCGAAGCGTCCGCGGCTGCGGAACGAGCCGTACTCGACTCGGCCGCCCGGCGGGACACCACCGCGGAGCTGGTCGCCATCCTGGAACCCGAGGTGGAGGCGACCCATCGGGAGCTGAACAACCAGAAGCCGGCCAAGGTCTCGGCAAAATCGCGGGAGGAGTTCATTGCCCGCGCCCGCCGCGCCTCGCACGGGCCGCTCAACGAGTGGCAGACCCGCGAGGAGATCGACCGCCAGTTGGTGGCCGCCGGCTGGGTGGTCCAGGACGAAAACCAGCTCAACCTGTACGCCGGGACGGGCGTCGCCGTACGGGAGGTGACCCTGGCGACCGGGCGAGCCGACTACCTGCTCTACATCAACCAGCGGCTGGTCGGCATCATCGAGGCGAAGCGGACCGGCACCGCCCCGCGCGGTGTCGAGGCCCAACTCGACCGTTACCTCAAGGGGCTGACGGCGGAGCAACGGTTCGCGGCCTGGCGGCGGGCTGCTCCCCTGCCCTTCGGCTACGTCGCGACGGGAGTGGAGACGGCGTTCGTCAACCGACTCGACCCGGTGCCGCGTACCCGGGAGGTCTTTGCCTTCCACCGACCGGAGACGCTGGCCCGGTGGATGCGGGAGGCCGACGAGGATCCAGCTGCCCCGACGCTGCGCGCCCGACTGCGGCAGATGCCGGAGCTCGACGAGACCGGCCTGCGTCGGGCGCAGATCGAGGCGGTCCGGGGTCTGGAAAAGTCGCTGGCCGAGGACCGGCCGCGCTCGCTGATCCAGATGGCGACCGGCGCGGGCAAGACCTTCGCCGCCGTCACCGCCAACTATCGGCTGCTCAAACACGCCCGCGCCAACCGGATCCTGTTCCTGGTCGACCGCAACAACCTCGGTAAGCAGGCGCTCCGCGAATACGCGGGCTACCAGACGCCGGACGACGGCCGGAAGTTCACCGAGCTCTACAACGTGGATCGGCTGGCCGGGGCGGGCATGCTCGACTCGTCGTCGGTGGTCATCTCCACGATCCAGCGGCTCTATGCCGCGCTACGCGGTCAGGAGCTGCCCGATGTCGACGTGGACGACCGGGCGTACGACGACTACGAGCTGGATGAGGCGGCGCTGGTCAGCTACAACCCGCAGATCCCGCCGGAGACGTTCGACCTGATCGTGGTCGACGAGTGCCACCGGTCGATCTACGGCAAGTGGCGGGCGGTGATCGAATACTTCGACGCGTTCGTGGTGGGGCTCACCGCCACTCCGGTGAAGCAGACGCTGGGCTTCTTCCAGCAGAACCTGGTCTCGGAATACACCTATGAGCAGGCCATTGCCGACGGGGTGAACGTCAACTTCGACGTCTACCGGATCAAGACGCAGACCACCGAATCCGGGGCCACGATCGAGGCCGGCACGGTCGTACCGCGACGCGATCGCCGTACCCGGGCCGAGCGCTACCAGGAGCTGGAGGACGACTTCACGTACGCCGGCAGCCAGCTCGGCCGATCGGTGATCTCCAAGGGCCAGCTCAAGCTGGTGTTGGAAACCTTCCGGGACCGGCTCTTCAGCGAGATCTTCCCGGGCCGTTCGGCGGTGCCCAAAACGCTGATCTTCGCGTGCGACGACAACCACGCCGAAGAGATCGTCAAGATGGCGCGATCGGTGTTCGCTCGCGGCAACGACTTCGCCGCGAAGATCACCTACGCCTCGCGGCGGGACGGCGACAACCCGGACAGCCTGCTGCAAGCCTTCCGCAACAGTCCGGAGCTGCGGATCGCCGTCACCGTCGACATGATCGCCACCGGCACCGACGTCAAGCCGCTGGAGTGCGTCTTCTTCCTGCGGCCGGTGCGCAGCGCCACCTACTTCGAGCAGATGAAGGGCCGGGGTGCCCGCACCATCGACAGCGCCGACTTCCAGGCGGTCACCCCGGATGCGCAGGTCAAGGACCGATTCGTCATCGTGGACGCGGTCGGGGTCACCGAGGCGGATTTGGACGAGGCTGTCCCGCTGCAACGACACAGCGAACGGCAGATCTCCCTGCGGGACCTGCTCCGCAAGGCCGGTATGGTGACCGCCTCCCCGGACGAGGTCGCCACGCTCGCCTCCCGGTTGTCCCGGCTCAACCAGCAGCTCACCGACACGGAACGCGCCGAGTTGACCGAGGTCGCCGGGCAGCCGTTGAACGAGATCGTGCGCGGGCTGGTCGAGGCGGTCTCGCCCGAGAAGCTGAACCCGGCGAAGGAAGCCGGGCCGGAGGCCGTACGCAAGCTGGTGGCCGGTGCGCTCCGGCCCCTGGCCGAGAAACCCGAGCTGCGTGAGCGCATTCTGGAAATCCGGCGCGCCCACGACATCACCTACGACGAGGTGAACGCCGACACCCTGCTGTCGGCTGCCGGCGTACCGCCCGAGGAGCGTGCCCAGGTCACGGTGACGAGCTGGCACGACTATCTCGACCAGCACCGTGACGAGATCACCGCGTTGCAGGTCTTCTATGAGGGCAAGGGCCGGATCGGCTACGACCAGCTCAAGGAGCTGGCCGCCCGGATCGCCCGACCGCCGCAGGCCTGGACACCCGAATCGCTCTGGAAGGCGTACGTCCTGCTTGGTCGTACGTCGGAAATGCCCGGAAGTCGCGGGGTCACCGACCTGATCAGCCTCATCCGGTACGAGTTGGGCGTCGATCAGGAGCTACGTCCATATAGGAGTATGGTCGACGAACGCTTCCATGGGTGGCTGCTGCAACAGGAGCAGGCGGGTGCCACGTTCACGGCCGACCAGGTCTGGTGGCTGGAGAGGATCAAGGACGTGATCGCGGTCAGCGTCGAGATCACCCCCGACGACCTGGACGGCGCACCCTTCACCGAACGCGGCGGCATCGACGGGTACGCCCACACCTTCGGCAACCGCGCCGAACCCCTCCTCACCGAGTTGAACCAGGAGCTTTCCGCGTGACCGATCTTCCCCCCGGCTGGGTTATCGCACCCTTGGGTGAACTCGTTGATGTGCTCGACAATATGCGCGTTCCGGTAAGTGCTAAAGAACGGGCCAGCCGAACGGGCCACGTGCCCTACTATGGCGCCACCGGACAGGTAGGCTATATCGATTCGCACATCTTCGACGAAGATCTCGTACTACTGGGCGAGGACGGAGTTCAATTCTTCGACCCCAATAAGCCCAAGGCCTACACCATCTCTGGACCCGCTTGGGTCAACAACCACGCCCACGTGCTCCGAGCCCAACCAAGCATCGGCCGCCAATACCTCTACCACTATCTCAACCATTTCAACTATCGCGGCTATGCAAACGGAACAACACGACTCAAGCTAACGCAAGCAGCGATGGTTAAGATTCCAATACTGCTACCCCCACTCGCCGAGCAGCGCCGCATCGTCGCCACCCTCGAAGACCACCTCTCCCGCCTCGATGCCGCAGTCGCCCTTGTGGTGACTAGCGCAAAACGCACTTCGACACTCCGGAAGTCATGTATTGATAGCGCCGCTAGAGGCACACTGACCCATTCTCTCACTGCAGTCGACCCACTCGGGTGCCTGTCAGAGGTGGAGGGCAAAGATGAGACAAGGTTCAGCTACTCGGCATTGCCCGCCCTTCCAAGCGGTTGGAAGTGGCGCACAGCAAAGGAGGTTTGCAGCTCAATTGTTTGCGGCAGCACACCTCCCGCCCAGTTAATGCACCCAGGCAAAGGTGACATCCCTTTTCTGAAGGTGTACAACATCACGAGCAACGGCACCATCGATTTCTCCATTCGCCCCACCTTCGTCGATCGCTCCACCCATAATGGCGCACTACGCCGCTCCCGAGTTGAACCGGGAGACGTTCTAACAAATATCGTAGGCCCACCCCTTGGCAAGACTGCCGTTGTGCCCAACTCCCACGGGGAGTGGAACATAAACCAAGCAATCGTCTCATTCAGGGCAGGCCCTAGTATCACCCCCGCTTGGCTAGCGTTAACACTACAATCTCCACTAATTCTGGGGCTACTGCAAAAGACAGCACGAGCCACAGCCGGCCAATTCAACATCGCCCTGTCCACATGTCGCGAACTCCCCCTTCCCGTACCGCCGATAACCGAACAAAAAAAGATTACGGCCACCTTGGATAGACTGCTCTCACATATTGCAGCCGCTGGAATCCTTTCCAGCCACCTCGCTACTGCGGAACAGTTGCGCAATTCCGTCTTGCGAGAGGCGTTTGCGGGGCGGTTGGTGGCGCAGGATCCGAATGATGAGCCGGCGTCGGAGTTGTTGGCGCGGATCAGGGCCGAGCGGGCGGCCAGCATCCCGAAGCAGCGCACGCGCGCGAGTCGTACCCGGAAAGAGCTGCCGGCACCGCCGACCAGGGTGACCGGCGACAACTACCAGCAGGGAGAGTTGCCGCTGTGAGCAACGTGGATTCGCGACGGCTCGTGCAGAAGCTGTGGAACTACTGCGACGTGCTCCGCGACGACGGGGTGTCCACTATCGACTATGTCGAGCAGCTGACCTTCCTGCTGTTCCTCAAGATGGCCCATGAGCGGGCCAACCGGTCGTTCAAGCCGGAGCAGATCGTGCCCGAGGAGTTGGGCTGGCAGACCCTGCTGGACGCCGAGGGTGAGGCGCTGGAGGCGCAGTACCGGCGGATTCTCACCGAGTTGGCCCGGCAGGACGACACCCTCGGCACTATCTTCCGCAAGGCGCAGAACAAGATCCAGGACCCGGCGAAGCTGAAGCGGCTGATCGTCGACCTGATCGACAAGGAGCAGTGGTCGCAGGCCGGGGTCGACGTCAAGGGTGACGCCTATGAGGAACTGCTGGCCAAGGGGGCCGAGGACGCCAAGTCGGGGGCCGGGCAATACTTCACCCCGCGTGCGTTGACCACGGCGATGGTCGACTGCATGCTGCCGACGCCGGACGACACGATCACCGACCCGGCCTGCGGCACCGGGGGTTTTCTGCTCGCCGCGTACGACCATATCCAGCGCCACCACGGCGACGCGCTCACACCAGACCAGCGGCAGCGGCTGGCCCGGGGGGCGATCACCGGCACCGAACTGGTCGACGGTACGGCCCGGCTGGCGGCGATGAACATGCTGCTGCACGGCATCGGCCTGCCCAACGGCAAGTCGCTGATCGCGGTGGAGGACGCGTTGGGCAAGAAGCCGGCGCGACGGATGAGCCTGGTGCTGGCCAACCCGCCGTTTGGGCGCAGCTCGTCGGTCCGGATGGTCAGCGAGAGCGGCAAGGCCACCCGCGAGGACCGGGAGATCGAACGCGACGACTTCTGGGCCACCACCGCCAACAAGCAGCTCAACTTCGTACAGCACATCGCCTCGCTGCTGGAGATCGACGGCCGGGCGGCGGTGGTCCTGCCGGACAACGTGCTCTTCGAGGGCGGTGCCGGCGAGGTGATTCGCCGCCGGCTGCTCAAGCAGTACGACCTGCACACCATGTTGCGCCTGCCCACCGGCATCTTCTATGCCGGCGGGGTCAAGGCCAACGTGCTGTTCTTCGAACGGAAGCAGGCCCGCGAGGAGCCCTGGACCAGCAAGCTCTGGGTGTACGACTTCCGCACCAACCAGCACTTCACGTTGAAGCAGAATCCGCTACGTCGCGAGCACCTACAGGACTTCGTCGACTGCTATCTGCCTGGCAAGGATCGCAGTGAGCGGGTCGAGACCGAGCGGTTCCGGGCGTTCGACTATGACGAGCTGATCGCCCGGGACAAGGTGAACCTGGACATCACCTGGCTCAAGGACGCCTCCCTGGAGGACGCTGACGCGCTGCTGCCGCCGGAGGTGATCGCTCAGGAGATCGTGGAAGACCTGGAGGCCGCGTTGCGCGAGTTCGCCGCGATCGCCGAGGCGCTTTCCTCCCGTACGTCTGCCGAGAGCGAGGCCCCGTCGGCATAGCTGGCGCTGGCTGCGCAGTTGTTCGTCGTACCGCGACGGGCCTGGCTCTCGGCCGGACCCGTCGCGGGCATGGTGACCCAGTCAGCAGCCGCAGGTGTAGTAGAGGATGTCCCAGTGGGTGCTCTCTCTGGTGTAGAGGTTGCCCGCCCGGGACTTGTACTGGTGGCCGAATCCGGCGATGTGGCCGAGGTAGGTGTAGTGGTTGGCAACGTGGTTCTGCACGCAGGCGGTCAACCTGACGTCCACTTTGTAGCCGTTCGAGTGGCTGTAGCCGGTGCCCGCGTGACCGGTTTCGGTGCCGCCCGTGATGGTGATGGCACACCCGCTGACCTGCTTGAACGTAATGATGCCAGTAATCGTGGCGGGCCGGATGCCCTCAAACGACGTACAGGTGGGCACATCCCGATCGCTACAACCTCCACTGGAGGCCCATGAGATGCCTGCGGCCTGAAGCCGGGCGGTGGCCTCGGTATGACTGATCGCGTGCGCCGGGCTGGCGTCGACGAGGATCGCGAGCGACGCCGGCACTGCCGCACCGAGCGTGGCGAGAGCCCGAGGGCTGAAGATACGACGAATCAACGACATGGGACCTCCGAATCCCGCTCCGGGTAGATGCTTTGACGCGTATTGGCCGGCCTCGGGAGAGGTCCACGGCACACTTCGACCCATCGCGACAGATAGCTGACGAGGGTTACCACCGCCCCTCGAACGAGGAGCACTTCGCGCGATCAACACGTTACCGTCGGCTAGTTCCCGCTGTCATCGCAATGGCCACGAACCTCGCGGCTCCTGACGATGAAACGCGGCCAGGCTCAGCGCGAAACCAGACAGAAAGGCATTCACCCACTGAATCTGTCAAATCACAGGCAGATGGGAATCCTTCTACGTAATAGCAGTTAACGTCGCAGCACAAATATCGCCAGCCGTCGTACTACCCGAGCAGGGCCAGGTACGCTACCGTGCCAGCGTGGAGTCAGTCCAAACGCGACAAGCGCGCACCCCGGATCCCGAAACCGGCGTGCAGCAGGACGTTTCACCGCGGCCGATGCCACAGGATGGCGAGAGTATCTCGCTGAGCTTGCCGGAGCTACGCAAGGCCATTGCGGAGTCGGATGGAGTCACCAACAAGCTCACCGACGCGCGCGGTGCCTGGGCTGGCGAGACCAACGATCCAGAGCAGGCGCTGGGCCTACGCGAGGCGAACCAGGCCTACCAGCGCATGCAGGATGCGTGGTTCGACGAAATCGGCGTCTACATGGAAGCTCTTGCGCTGGTGAACGACGGCCTGGAGCGAGCCGCCAACACCTACGACGAGACCGAGCAGTCGGGGACACGGGCTCTTGGGCAGGAGTTGTTGTAGCCGTGGCGACCGAGGCCCAAATCAAGGAAATCATCAAGATCATTGAGGCTCAGTCCGAAGAGCTGAAATCCGCCAAACCGAACCTGACCACCGGGCGGAATGCCATGCTGACCGCCATCTACAACGTTGTAGGTGTGCTGGTCACCCCGCCGGGCCGCCCCAATCAACTGGAGGATCTCGCGAAGCCCTTCGGCCGGCTTGGCAAGCAGGTCGAAGATCTCGTGGATAACGTTGAGCGAATCGCCCGGAAGCGGCTGCCCGAATTGTGGGAGAGCTCGGCCGGGTTGTCAGCTCGCGAGGTCGTCAGTGCCACAGGCAAGCTCATGGACCGGACCCAACCGGCGATGAGGATGGCCGCGAAAGCCTTGCGCGAACACGCCGATACGGTCAGGGATATCCGGCGTGACCATGAGGACCGTAACGAGCGGCTCCGAGCCGTATACAACGAGATAGCAGCAGCCACTGACCGGGAAGAGCTGCCAAATCTGGCGAAACGGGCACTCAACCTGTTCAACCTCAACCAGCAGGTATACCAGCGCAGCCTGAAGGCCGCCGACAAGCTCATCAAGGAACTTGAGGAAGTGCAACGGCGCGCCGTCGCACAACGGTTCGAAAACATGGGTGCGGCGAACGCGGTGCTGCTGGCGATCGCCACCAAGGGCGGCAAGTTCAAGACAATTCTCACCGAGGCGGAGGCCAAGAAGGCAGCCGATCTACGAAAGAACCTGTCCCCCGAGGAGAATGCGCGCCTCAGCGCCCTGCTGTCCGCCGCACCCACGCCGGAGCATCAGGCCTACCTGCTCAAGGCGTTTGCCAATGGCCACAGCCTGGACGCGGTGGGGAAGTTCGCCGAGCAGATCAAGAACAAGAGCCCAGAGTGGCTCGCCAACCAGCCGAACCTCATCACTCCGGTCGTCAAGCCGACCTCCACCGACGAGAACAACAACAACCAGAACGCCAACGACCCGAACGCCACCAACCAGAACGCCAACGACCAGGGCCAGCAAGCTCAGCAACCCGGTCAGACCCCCGGTGGCTCCACAGACCCGGCAAGCTCTCAGCCTGGTGGCTCCAACCCCTCGGACGCGAACAACACCGGTAAGAGCGGCAACGAAACCGGTCAGGATGGCAGCGCCACCGGCAACAACACCAGCCAGAACGGCAACACCACAGACCAGTCGCAGACGCCGACCGACGGCTCGACCGGGGGAATCAGCGCCAAGGCCAACCCGTACTGGGCGGACATGGCAACCGAGAACCCCGAAGGCATGGCCGACGGGCTCAACAAGCACTCATCCGAACTCGGCACGTCGTACGGGGCGCGCGAGGTCGACCGCAGCGACAGTGAGTCGGTGAAGACCGCCCTCAAGGATTCGGTGGACGCGGTCGACAAGGGGCACAGCGTTCCGGTGCGCATCGGCGAGGGCGATTCCCAGGAGTGGATGCTGCTGATCGGGCGCGACGGCGACGAACTCATCTTCGACAACCCGGACGGCAAGGTCGTACGGGTCAAGGAGGACGACTTCCTCAACGGCTGCATGGGCGACGACAAAAAGTCGGCCGTCTCCAGCGTCGTACTGCCGAAGGCGACCTCCACGGCGGCCGCCTCGGCGTAAAGTTCGCGCCGGTTCGCGCCGCCTGGCCCCCGGACCATCCGCCGGTTCGCGCCTCGCGAGCACCCCACCCACCGGGCGGAAAGGTGTTTGTTCCGGCCAGACCGGGGCATCCAGCGCCGCATGTACGAGGTACGACAGCTCATCGGCGGTGCGTGGGGGGCCGACGGGGACGCGGGCCAGTTCGTGGTGGTCGACCCCGCTGACGACTCCCCGGTCAGCCGCGTCCCGATAGCCAGTGAGGCGGCCGTGGCGGCAGCAGTCAAGGCCGCCCGTACGGTTGCCCCGAGTTGGGCCGGTACGGCGGCGGCCGAGCGCGGCGCGATCCTGCATCGGGCGGCGAACGCCGTGGAGGCGGCGATCGACCAGCTCGCCACGGTGCAGACCGCCGAGATGGGGCGGCCGATCGGGGCAGCTCGGGCCAGCGTCGAGGCCGCCGTCGGGACCCTGCGACAGTACGCCGAGTTGGGGCCACTACACCGGGGCCGGGCCCTGGCCGGTGCTCCGGAGGCGATCGACCTGATAGCCGTACAGCCTCGGGGTGTGGTGGCGGTGATCACGCCGTGGAACGATCCGGTGGCGGTCTCCTGTGGCCTGCTCGGCGCGGCCCTGGCCACCGGCAACGTCGTCGTCTACAAGCCCAGCGAACGCGCCCCCGCCACCGGTTGGCTGCTGGCCCGACTACTGGACGAGCACCTGCCACCCGGCGTGCTGACCCTGCTCACCGGGGACGGCCAGGTGGGGGCGCGACTCGCCGCGCAGGAGGTGGACGTGGTGGCCCACGTCGGTTCCACCACCACCGGCCGGGCCATCGCCGCCGCCTGCGTCGGCACGTACGCCAAGGCGGTGCTGGAGAACGGCGGCAGTGACCCGATGATCGTGGATGCCGACGTCGACCCGGAGTGGGCGGCGGAACAGGCCGCATTGGGGGCGTTCGCCAACTCCGGCCAGCTCTGCGTCTCGGTCGAGCGGATCTACGTACATCGGGCGGTGGCCGAGCCGTTCCTCGACGCGCTGGTGCGGCGGGCCGAGGCGATGCGGATGGGATCGGGCCGGGATCCGGCCACCGACCTCGGGCCGCTGGTCGACCGGCGGCACCGGGAACACGTGGCCGCCCAGGTCCAGGCGGCGGTGGCCGATGGCGCGCAGCTGCGTTGCGGCGGGACAATTCAGGACGGGCCCGGGGCGTTCTACCCGGCCACAGTGCTCGCCGACTGCTGCGACGGGATGGCGGTGATGCGGGAGGAGACGTTCGGCCCGGTCGCCCCGGTGCTGACCGTGGACTCGTTCGACGAGGCACTGTCCCGGGCGGCCCGGTCGACATACGGGCTGGCGGCGACCGTACTGACCGGCTCGATGAGCAACGCACAGCGGGCCTGGCGGGAGTTGCCGGTGGGGACGGTGAAAATCAACGCGGTCTTCGGTGGGGCACCCGGTGGTGCCGCGCACCCGCGCCGAGGCAGCGGCCAGGGCTTCGGGTACGGCCCGGAGCTGCTCGACGAACTGACCGTCGCGAAGGTGGTGCACCTCGGTGCCCCGGGCGGCCCGGTCGGGCGCTGGTGAGTAGCGCCCGACCGGCTTTGGGGCGTACCCCATGGGTCTAGCGGCCGCGCGCCTTCGCGGTGGCCCTGGTGTTGGCCTTTTCTATCGCACTGACCAGCTCGGACTTGTTCATCCGGGAGCGTCCCTTGACATCCAGTTTCTTGGCGACGTCCATCAGATGGTCCTTGCTGGCGTTGGCGTCCACCCCGCCTGCGGTGGGGGTACGCCGGGCCGGACCACCGCCGGCCGCCTGGGCGTCGCTGGGCCCCTTACGTCCCTTCGGCTCCCAATGGTCGCCAACCTTCTCGAACGAGTGCTTCAACGACGCGAAGGCAGTCCGGTGCGACCGTTCACCCTCGCCGTAGGTTTCGACGGCCGAGTCGTGCGTCTTGACCCAGGTGTCCTGGGCCTTCTTCGGGGAGCGCTGCACGGTGCTCGGTAGTGACTCGCGACCAGGCATGCTCATCTCCTCCGTTTCCATGCCGACTCCATCGGTCCTGTCTTGACCCGTTCCCTCAGCCGCCACCGGCAAACCGCTAGCAGGGTGTTTGTCCGGTTCATCCCTGGGGTACGGCGTTGTCGCGGGTCACACCCCCGCCTGGGCGAGGGGAGCGGAAATGGCACACGAGGCGGGTCCCAGCACGGCGGGTGATGCCTGGCGGCAGCACCTTCCGCGTCGGTTACGGCAGTTGCGCTGGTCCACCTGGCGTGGCGTGCTGGTGCGCAGCGTCAAGAGTTTCTCGGACGACAACTGCGCCGACTGGGCCGCCGCGCTCACCTACTACGGCGTACTGGCGCTGTTTCCCTCCGCCATCGTGATCGTGGCGCTGGTCGGTCTGGTCTCCAACGGGGAACAGACGATCGACACCATCGTCGACCTGGGCCGGGACGTCGGCGCCGGTTCGGTGGTGGCGAGTGAGGGCTTCACCAGCGCCATCAAAGAGGTGGTCACCCAGCAGAGTTCCGCCAAGGTGCTGCTCAGCTTCGGTCTCATCGGTGCCCTCTGGTCCGCCTCCGGATTCGTCGGGGCGTTCACCCGGGCCTCCAACGCGATCTACGGCATCAAGGAGGGGCGTCCGTTCTACAAGTTGCGCCCGCTGCAACTCGGCATGACCGCCGTTGGCCTGATCCTGATGGCGGTGGTGGCCACCCTGCTGATCGTCAGCGGGCCGGTCACCGACGCGGTCGGCGATGCGCTCTCCCTCGGCGACGCGCCCCGGACGGCCTGGACGATTGCCAAGTGGCCGCTACTGGTAGCCATCATGATGCTGCTGCTCTCGCTGCTGTTCTGGATCGCGCCCAACGTCCGGCAGCCCCGGTTCCGCTGGCTCACCATCGGCGGTCTGGTGGCCCTGATCTCCTGGGGAGTCGTCTCGTACGGCTTCGGCCTGTACGTGGCGAACTTCGCCTCCTACGACGTGACCTACGGCAGTCTCGCCGCCATCATCGTCTTCCTGGTCTGGCTCTATCTGTCCTGCTGTGCCCTGTTGTTGGGCGTCGAAATCAACGCCGAGTTGCAACGGGGACGGGCCATTCAGGCCGGTGTCGAAGACCCGGAGGAACCGGTGCTACAGCCGAAGGAGGCGAAGGAGCCGCCCGCGTCCTGAATCGGGCGGGTCGGACCGGAGAGGTGTTTACCCGGACTACCGGAGGGTAGGGCAATAGACATGGAACGGGGTAACAGCAAGCACGGACCGCGGCTCGATGACGAGATGAGCCGGGAGGTCAGCGGCACGGTGCAGGGCACCACCGGCTCGCGAGCCGAGGAGTGGCGCCAGTCCGAACCGGCCGGCGAGGACCAACCGGATGCAACCAGCGTCATCAACACCGAGACCCGCAGCGGTGCCCCGTGGGGCATGACTCCGCTGGAGGTCGAGCAGCGCAGCCGGCTGGGGCGGTTCATCAGCCTCTCCGCGTTGCCTGGAGACCGGGAGAGCCTGTGGCGTAACGCGCAGGAGAACGAGGCTCCCGAGGATCTCCTCGCCGACCTTGCCCGCCTGCCCTCAGGCGTCGAGTACCAGACGGTTTCCGAGGTGTGGGCCGCGCTGGGCCACGAGAACGAGACCCAGCGCTGGTAGGGACACCGCCACGGGGGGTAACAACCAACCGAGGCCGGTCCGATCACCCCGGTCGGACTGGCGGACGAAGGAGGAACCAATGAGTGGGGTAACCGAATCTGTGGACGTTGCGGTGCCGGTGCGTACCGCGTACGACCAGTGGACCCAGTTCGAGGAGTTCCCCCAGTTCATGGAGGGGGTCGAGCAGGTTCAGCAGATCTCCGACACCATGACGCACTGGAAGGTGGAGATCGCTGGCGTCAGGCGTGAGTTCGACGCGCGGATCACCGAGCAGATCCCTGATGAGCGGGTGGCTTGGAAGTCCACCGACGGCACGAACAACGCCGGGGTGGTCACCTTTCACCGGCTCGACGACAACCACACCCGCGTCACCGTGCAGATGGAGATGGAACCGCACGGCATGGCAGAGAAGGCCGGCGAGAAGCTCGGCATGGTGGACCGTCGAGCCAAGGCCGACCTCAAGCGGTTCAAGGAGTTCATCGAGGGTCGCGGCGTCGAGACCGGAGCCTGGCGCGGCAAGGTCGAGCAGCATCACTGACGGCAGTTCGACGATCCGACAGCACGACCGGATCCGACAGCACGACCGGTGGCCGGTGGAGACTTCCTCCACCGGCCACCGTCGGCTTGTTTGCCAAGATTCCGTCCGGGTACCGCAACGGACATGACCAACAACGATGGCGCGGTGTGGCGCGACGAGGAACGACTCCCACTCAGCGAACTGGAACGCGCGATGGCGAGCCCGGCAGCCGACGGTGAGGTCGACGACTTCACCGGCAACGATGCCGGGGCGGAGTCCGCATTCGGTCATGGGCCGGAAGCCGCCGACGAACGACCGGATCGGACCGGCAAGGGGCGAGAGATGACCGACGACCAGCGGGCGTACCGACCTTCCACCACGGGCCGCACCGGCCCGCACTGACGACGACCAGGGTGCTACGGCCGGCCACCCCCGGTGTTTACGGTCGCCTCGGGGGTTACGGCTGCCGCCGAGGGCCGGCTCGCCGGTTCGATGCGGCGTAGACGGCGAGCAGGAGCAGCAGCGAGAGTGCCAGCAGAGCCGGTCCCAGCACCTCGACGTCGATCCGGCTGATCAACACTCCTATCCCGCCCGGTACGAGCGCGCCGGCGACACCGGCGACACCGATCTGTAGCCCGATGGCCCGGTTGGCGTGGCCTGGCCCCACCCGCTCGGCGGTGGTCAGGGTGAGCAGCGGAAATACCGGCGCGGCCCCGAACCCGACGATGGCCAGGCCGACGACGGCCACCCAGCCCGGTCCGGGTAGCGCGACGAGTACCGCGCCGAACGTGATCCCGAGCATGCTCCACCAGAGCACCCGGGCGCTTCCCACCCGCTCGGCCACCAGGCCCTGGATGACCCGGCCGAGGAAGAGGCTGCCGTAGTAGCCCGACACGCAGAGCCCGGCTGCCGTCGCCCCCATCCCCCGGCCCTCGGTGAGCAGCAGGAACGCCCAGAGCCCGGCCCCCAGTTCGATCGAGACGTACGCGGCGAAGGCCAGCACCCCGAACCAGACCGCGGGTAGCCGCAGGGTGTCCCGGGCCCGAGGCGCGGAAACCACCCTGGTGTCGCCGGGCGTTGCCGTTTTGGGTGGTGCCCAAGCCCGTACGGCGAACACGAAGGCCAACGCCAGTGCCGCCTGGGCGATGGCCACCACTCCGTAGCCCCAACGCCAGGCGAGACCGCTGCTGATCGCCGAGGTCATGATCAGTGGTCCGAGCGCGACGCCGAGCCCGAAGAACGCGTGCAGCCAGTTCATGTGCCGGGGTCCGAAGGCACTGGCGGCATACGCGTTGAGCCCGGAGTCGATCGCGCCGGAGCCGAGCCCCAACAGCACGGCGAAACCGATCATGACGAGCAGGCCGGGGGTCAGGGCGTACCCGGTCAGGGCAAGGCTGGCCAACGCGGTGCTGCCGGCCAGCAGCCAGCCCACCCCCAGCCGGGCGATGCTGAAGCCCGCGGCGATGCTGGAGGTCAGATAGCCGGCGGTAAGGGCGACGAGCAGCAGACCGACCGCCTCGGTGGGCACCGCGAAATCCGACCGGATCGATGGCCAGCCAACGCCGATCAGACCATCTGGAAGGCCGAGGCTGACAAAGGCCAGGTACGCCAGGATGAGCAGGGAGACACGAGTCTGCGGGGTTCGCATGATCGTTGATCCTCCCGGACCAACCGGTGCCCTGCCAACGCTGATCGTGCTACCCGCGACTTCCATCGGCGCAATGCCGTGAGGGGTCTCACTTGCCGCTTAGCGCTACCAACCCGGACAGAGCAGTCAGATTCGTCCGATCGGCTGACGGCAACCGGCCGAATCCGGAGGCAGACTTTCGGGATGCATCAGGGTTCCGGCTTCCTCTCCGCGCGTCAACGCCGCTGGGCCTGGCTCGGCTTCCTGCTGACCGCTCTCCAGGCTCCCCTCTCCGCCCTACTGCTCAGTGACGACTCGTGGTTCTTCAGCGTCTGCGTGGCGTTGATGGTGGCGACCGTCATCATCGCCGACGACGCACGTCGTCGCCGCCCGGCCGACGCACGTCCCGTCGAATAACCCAGCCACCGTCATGAACCGACCTTTCAGCGGCAAGACCGCCCGTATCAGTACCCGTACCGTCAACAGCTCCGCCCAGGCCGCACTCGCCGAGCTGATGGCCTCGGTGGGCACCTCCGGGTTGGCCGCCGCAGCTCGGTGGCCGGGCCTACAGGCCGCCGTCGACCAGCATGCCGCCAGCATTCGGGACAGTCTCGATGGCGACCGGCGGCCGATCGGCGCGGTGCGGCTGGCCGGCTACGCCGAGGGGGTACGGGAGGCTGCCGCTGAGAGCGAATGGCAGGTGCCGGCCGACCCGATCGACTGGGCCGACGCCGACTGGATGCTGCTGCGACTGCTGGCGGTCTGTGAGCTGGCCCAGCGGTCTGGAACTGCGCCACGCGCCCGACGCCACTGACATTTCGGCACGGGCACGGATTTCGGGCACGGACGCGGGATTTCGGCACTAGGCGGATTTACGCGGATATGGAATTACACGCGGACGCCCTCGATCCGGACTGGATCGAGGGCGTCCGCGTGGTGCCGTCCGCGGCTCAACGCTTGCGGTGCTGCCGTCGTCTGGTCAGCGGTTGCCGGTGCTCGGCTGGTCAGCGGTTACCGGCTCGGCTGGTCAGCGATTGCCGGTGCCCGGCTGGTCGTGTCTGGCACCGCCCCCACCGGGCATCCCTGCCGGTTCCTCGGTACGCGGTATCACCTGGGTCGCCCGGTCGGCCATCTGACGTTCGACATCCCCACGACCGGCCGAGTACGCCTGGTTGCGTTCCCGGATCGTCTGCGACTCGTTGGCAGCCCGCTGAAGCCAACCTTCCCAGCGCTGCTGCATCGGCCGGACCAGACCACCACCGACGCCGACGACGAGAATCCCGGCTACCGTGGCGAGCACCGCGATGAGGACCGGTGTGGTGACCGTGGTGGCGATGCCCACCTGGTTCAGTGCGGCGATCACACCGAGCGCGACAATGAAGATCGACGCGATGTTCGCCAGTAGTCGGCCGTAGGATAGTCCACCCAACGCGCCGGTGATGAGATCACGTACGGCGCTGGCGATAGCGGCGGCCACGACAACGATCACGATGGCGACGAAGGCGCGGGGCAACCAGGACACCACACCCCGGATCAGGTCACTGATCGCATTGGGACCCCAGATGCCGAAGGCGAACTGCAAGGTGAACAGCAGAATCGCGTAGTAGGCAAGTTTGGCGAGGATGTCACTGGCGTCGTACCGGGTGCGTTCCATGGCCCGCCCGACACCGCCGCGTTGCACGGCGCGATCGAACCCGACCCGTTCCAGCGCTTTGTCCACAATCTTCATTACGAAGCGCGCGACTATCCACCCGACAACCAGAATCGCGATGAACGCAATCGCGCGTGGGATGAACAGCAGCACCGTCCGCCACATGTCCATCAACGTGCTCCCGATGTCGGCCTGCCCGGCCGCGAGAGTTTCGGGCATGATCGTCCCCCTTGACGCATTGACCAGCCGACGCCGCATACCCCTCGCTCCGGGAACCAACCAGGCTCGCCCTCCGAAATGTCTCAGCGGAACCGAACACGTATCCGCAGAGACGCGTTGACCGGGGCGATCAGGGCAATCCACTCATTGATCAACATGGGGCATCATCCCGCCAGTTAGGCTGCTGACATGCCAGGCACGGTTGGGCGAGGCCCCGCAGCACCGATCGGGCCGTCCGGCAGTTCCTCCTCGCCGGGCGCCCCACCCCCATCGGACGATGACTATCGATGGTCGGAAACCCCCCTCGGCCCCCGGAAGTTGTGGGACTCCACCCTGCGCGCCGTCGTCGACCTCGTACTCTCGTCGCCAGTAGCGATGGCGCTGGCCTATGGCGACGACCTGGCGCTGATCTACAACGACTGCTGCGCCGCACTGCTCGGCCCCCAACATCCAGCCGCGTTCGCACAGCCGGCCACCCAGGTGTTCGCCACGACCTGGCGAGCACGGGCGGTCGGCGACATCATCCAGCAGGTCTACCGCACCGGAGAACCATTCCTGGAACGGGAAACTTCGCTACCGCTCACCCGCAGTGCCACCGGTCTCGCCGATCAGGCGACCTTCGTACGGGGACACTGCGCGGTACGCGACGACACCGGCCGCATCATCGGCGTCCTGACCGTGGCCGCCGAAACGGCGCAGATGACCCAGCAGCTACAGAGCCTGAGCGAGTTGACCTCGGCGTTGGCCGGCACCGTGACCCTCGACGACGTCGCCCGGGTGGCGCTACGGCACGCCGCCAACTCCCTCAACGCCGACCAGGTCGGCTTCGGCGTCGACGACGGCACAGGCTGGCGACTGGTCCGCCGGGTCCGTGGCGACGTACTCGACGAGGCCGACGAGCGCCTGCCACCACTGTGGCGCCGGTACCCGACCGACTCCCCCACCCCGCTGGTCCTGACCGCCCGCGACGGCGTACCCAGCTTCACCAGTGACGGGCAGCCACTGCGGGACACCGCGACCGACCGCCACGACGAGAAGGTACGCGCGCTCGCCACACTGCCACTGCGTACCCCGTCTCTGCGCGGCGCACTCACCCTCGGCTACCAGACCCCGGCCCCGTGGCTACCGGCCGAACGGGCACTGCTCTCGGCCTGGGCGGAATTGGTGGCACAGGCCGCCGAGCGGGCCCGACGCTTCGAGACCCAGCACGGCACGGCGCAACTGCTTCAGCGCAGCATGCTGCCGGAGAACCTGCCGGACCTGCCCCGACTACGGCTGGCGGCCCGCTACGCCCCCGGCGTGGACGGCAACGCCGCCGGCGGTGACTTCTACGATGCGTTCGCACTGCCGGGCGGACAGCTCGCCGTGGTCCTCGGCGACGTCGCCGGCCACGACGTACGAGCCGCCGCCCTGATGGGGCAGGTACGGGCCGCACTGCGGGCCCTCGCCCTCGGTGAGCCGGACCCCGCGATCGTCCTCTGTGGGCTCGACCGGTTGGTGACCAGCCTGGGTGCCGAGGCACACAGCGACGAACTCTTCGTGACCGTGGTGTACGGCGTGATCGACCCCGCAGCCAACGAACTGACCCTGGCCAGTGCCGGACATCCCGCCCCGCTGCTGCGTCGGGGCAACCCCGGAAAACCGCCCGCCGCCGCGTACCTCCCGGTGCTGCCTGGTGTGCCGTTGGGCCTGGACGGTCGACGGAACACCACCACCGTCGACTTCCTTCCCGGCGACACCCTCCTGCTCTTCAGCGACGGGGTGGTCGAACGCCGTAACCGGGACCTGTCCGACGGGCTGGGGCTGCTGTCCACGGCGCTCGCGGCGGCGACCGGCGGTGATCCCCGTACGCTCTGCGCGGTGGCCACCTCGGCGGTGCCCGGTACGACGGAGGACGACGTGGCGGTGCTCGCGGTGGAGCACGCGGTGACGCCCAGCCGGTCGGCATCGATGGCGGTACCGGCGGAGCCGACCGCCCCGGGCCGGGTGCGGCGGTGGATGACCGCCCAGCTCACCGCCTGGCAGGTGCCCGAGCCGATAATCGGCGCGGCGGTGCTGTGTGCGAGCGAGTTGGCCACGAACGCCCTGCTGCATGCCGGTACGGCAGCCCGGGTGGAAATCGATCTGAGTCCAGAGCGGCTGTTGGTGTCGGTGGCGGACACCGGTACCCGGGGAACGGTGACCCGGGCACGTACCGACACACTCAGCAGCCGGGGTCGGGGACTTGGACTGATCGAACAGCTCAGCGACGCGTGGGGTACGGACCCGACTGTGCGCGGATCGACCGTCTGGTTCGAAATGCTGCTCCCGCGTTAGGTGTTAGGAAGGGCCCCTTCCTATCGCATTTTGCATAGGAAGGGGCCCTTCCTAACACCCGGGCGGGCCGGGCGGGCGGGGCCGGGCGGGCGGCGGGGGCGGGTCGCGCCGAAGCGGCGGGGGTTACCACGGGGCCGGGGTGGGGAATCCAGGCTGTTGACGAAGGAGGCAGATAATGACCACACCCTCGACTTCGAGTACGGCCTGGCCGAGTATGCCGGGCATGCCGGGTGGGACTAACCTGCCACCCGGACCGGGCGGTCAACCCTCAATGCCCAGTGGTGACGGTGGCCTACACCTGGGTCGTCCCACGGTCACCATGGCGTCCTATCCTGACTACCCATCCGCCCAGCGCACGGTGGACTTCCTGGCGGACAACAAGTTTCCCGTGGAGCGCACCGCCATCATCGGCACCAACCTGACCCTGGTGGAGACGGTGCTGGGGCGGATGACGACCGTAAAGGCGGCCTTGGCCGGTGCGGCCACCGGTGCCTGGTTCGGCCTGTTCATCGGCCTGCTGTTCGGGATCTTCGCCACGGTGAACTGGTTCGCGGTCATCATCATCGCCCTGCTGATCGGTGCCGTGTGGGGGGCGGTCTTCGGTGCCATCGCCCACGCCATGACCGGCGGTCAGCGGGACTTCTCCTCGACCAGTTCACTTCGGGCGGGCCAGTACGCGGTCACCGTCGACACGGACTTCGCCGACCAGGCCCGGCAGCTGATGACCCGAATGAACTGGCAGGCCGCGCCAACCGCGCACTAGCTCGCTAGTTCTGCGATGCGTGGAACGAAAGCGGCGATCGCGCACGAACGAACAGGTGCCCGGGCGGATCACGCCCGGGCACCTGCCTGCCCATGTCGGCACATCGTCAACGGACACGTCCGCGACGACCAGCCGGGCGTCCTCACGGGCGTGACGATCGACCGTCCGTGTGTGGCACCCGGGCGGCGGGGACGACGCCCAGCCGGCCGGCCTGGTAGTCCTCGAATGCCTTCATCAGCTCGTCCCGGGTGTTCATCACGAACGGACCGTAGTGGGCCACCGGCTCCCGGATCGGCTCCCCACCCATGATGTAGAGGTCCAGCTCCGGGGTGCGGCTGTCCTGCTGGCGGTCAGCGGTGAAGCGCAGGGCGTCACCCGGTCCGTGTACGGCGAGCTGACCGGTGCGCACCGGCCGCCGGTCGGTGCCGACCGTACCGCGCCCGCCGAGTACGTAGAGCAGCGCGTTGAAGTCGGAACGCCAGGGCAGCTCCACCTCCGCACCGGGCTGGACGGTGACGTGGCTGATCGTGATCGGGGTGTGGGTGGAGCCAGGCCCCTGGTGGCCGGCGATCTCCCCGGCGATCACCCGGATCAGGGCACCGCCGTCCGGGGTGGTCAGCAGGGCGGATTCCTTGCCTCGGATGTCCTGATAGCGCGGCGGGCTCATCTTGGCCACCTTGGGCAGGTTGACCCAGAGTTGCAGGCCGTGGAACAGTCCACCACTCATCACCAGATGCTCCGGCGGTGCCTCGATGTGCAACAAACCACTACCGGCTGTCATCCACTGGGTGTCGCCGTTGGTGATCGTGCCGCCGCCACCATGCGAGTCCTGGTGGTCGAAGATGCCGTCGATGATGTAGGTGACCGTCTCGAAGCCCCGGTGTGGATGCCAGGCGGTGCCCTTGGGCTCACCCGGCGCATAGTCGACCTCGCCCATCTGGTCGAGGTGGATGAACGGGTCGAGTTCCCGCATCGGCACCCCGGCGAAGGCGCGGCGAACCGGGAAACCCTCGCCCTCGTAGCCGCTGGGCGCGGTGCTCACCCGCGTCACAGGACGGTAGTTGGTGGTCGTCGGGTCCAATTGCGGCAGCCGGGGCAGGACCAGGACGTCTTGCACGGTGACAGCAGGCATGGCGGTTGCTCCTAGCGGTGGGAAGAGTCGGAAGCTGGGGTGGTGGGGGCACCGAGTCGCCGGCCGAGCCGGTCGAAGACCCGGGTCAGGCAGGCCACCTCCGCATCGTCGAGGTCGTCCATAAGATGGGTACGCACCGACGCGAGGTGGTGCGGGGCGGCCTCGCGTAACGCGAGCAGACCGGCAGCGGTCAGCACCGCCTCGCTGCCTCGGCGGTCCCCGGGACAGGACTGTCGGGCGACCAGCCCTCGGCGCTCCATGGCGGAGATCTGGTAGGTCAGCCGACTCGGCGAGAAGATCAGGCGGCTGGCCAACTCTCCCATCCGGAGGCGCTGACCGGGGACTTCGGAGAGCAGGACCAGGACGTGGTAGTCGGCGAAGCTCAGCTCACTGGTTGCCCGGAGGTCCTCCTCCAGGCGGGTGAGCAGCCGCTGACTCGACTCGATGTAGGCACGCCAGCAAGCCAGCCGGCTGGCGTCCAGGCTTTCCGTCATGCGTAGACAGTAGCACTTCTTTCAAATTCGAAACACATAGCCGGATGAGGCGGCGATCACCCTTACTACCTCGGATCATCCGGTCTTCGAGGTTTTAACGACCTAACCTCGCCGACAACGGGGGATCACAACGACCGGGGAGATCACGAGGAGCGGGGGTCAGGCCGAGACCGCGAAGATCCCGGCCACGCCGAGCAGCACCATGACCAACACCGCGACCAGCGCTCCCCGCTCACTCTCCACCGGCTTGTCAGCAGGGTTCGCCTGAGGGTTGGTCATTTCCGGGAGCATGCTGGTCTCCTCGCCACTGGATTCGTCGTACCGGGATGTCGGGGGCGCGTCGTCACCGGGACGCGCCAGGTCACCTCGTACCCGCGCCGTTGTCATCCGCTCATTCCCTACCCAGGGCAAGCGGCGGCGACTCCCCTCGCGGACGTCGACTCGGTCGGCGGCGGCGACCGGGGTCCGGCCGCACCAACCTGTCGATGTGGCAACCTGCGCTGTGAGTTGCCGCTATGGTGCGGCGGAAACCAGCGCTACCCGCGTTTTTCCCGGCCTGTTCGCGGGGGCCCGGACACAATCCCCCCGCCCGGGCGGCCCGTACACATTCGCCCCAGCCAGGCGGTGAGCCCCATCTGCCCCCGCCCGCTGCCAATACCGGCTGGAGGGACGGATTCGACCCTGCCCTTGGGGTAGACCCCAGACTGCTCGACATGATGAACAACCAGCGGTCGTCGACCCCTGGACTCGCTACCGGCGGTGCTGGCCGGTGGCCCGTCCACCGGCCCTCGGTTGGTCGGTGCCCGGCTGGGTGACCGAGGTGGGGCAGGTTCCCGTCGGGCCGGAACTGGTGGTCGAGTGGCGGCACGACGACCCGGTGCCAGCTGTTGCCGGGGCCACCCACCCGGCCGTCGTGGCGCTGCTGGTCGAGGCCGAGAACCGGGGCCTGGAGCTGGACCTGTCCCAGCTACGCCAGATCAGGCTGATCGAGGACGGCCAGCCGGTAGGCGTCGAGGTGGCGATGGCCCTGCGCCCCGCCAGATGACGATGTCAACGCCGCCACATGACGTATCCCACCGCATGACGTATCCCACCGCATGACGCTGTCAATGCAGTGTCGGCACCTCGCCACCGGCCGCCCACTCGACACTGGTTCCGGCGAGGCCGACGGCCCACGGATCAGTGATCTCGGCGAGCCGGGCCGGATCCGGGGGTACCGAACCGATCCCGATCGCGAAGCGGGCCAGCTCCGGCTCGTACGCGAACGGCCGGGGCCAGGCGTGTACGTCCGGCACCCCCGCCCGGTCCAGCGCGGTGAGCAGCGCCCGTAGCCGGCCCCGGACCCGGCCCAGCGTCACACTGAACGCCTCGCCCCGCTGGGCCCGTACGGTGACGATCGCCCACGCCCGATGCCGCCGGTGCAGCGGCGGTGGCGACAGCAGCTCAGACCAGGGATCCAAGTCGTCCTCGCTCGCCCCCTGCACAGTCTCCCAGGCGTGATAGAGCTCCTGCGTCAACAGTTCCCGTCCGGCGACCCCGACCTGCTCGCTACTGGACCGGACCGGAGCCGTGGGAGTCAGGACGCACACCGCCGTACCCTGTTCACCGTCCGGGAACTCGCTGCCTGAGGAGGGTTGGAGCGCGATCGGACGACGCCAGTCCCACGCTGCCCACTGGCCGAAGAAGTGCCCGAGCAGGTCGTCAGCCGGGACGGCTTCGGCGTCGCAGACCGTACGTGCCGCCAAAATGGTCCAGGCCAGGCCGGGCAGTCCACCGAACGGGGCCGAGTCGAGTCCCCGGGCCCGTGCCCAGGCTTTCACCTCTCGGGCCAGGCGGACAAACCGTAGCCGGTTCCCGTCGATCGCGGCGAGGATCACGTCCGCGTCACTGACCGCACTCAGAGCGATTGCCGCTGCCTCTCCCAACTCCGTACGACGGGACACCGCCTCGATCGGGGAGATCCCGGCGGTAGCGACGACGACCAGGTCGACGGCCAGATCGTCGACGCGGAACCGTAGTCCCGGCACGCGGGCACCGATCACCGGTCGTACGTCGGTCGCCGCCGGCACGGCCGCTGCCACCCGTACCGCCAGTTCGGCCAGGTCCACCGCGCCGGGCAGCGCCACCACCAGGTCCAGGTCCGCACCGGCCAGCGCACAGCCCAGCCGCTGAGACCCGACGACGTGGACGACCGCCTCCGGCAGTGCGCTCCGCAGTTGCCCCACGAGCTGTTCGACCTGCCCGATCGCGACGGCAGCATCGGTCGAGGCGGCAGCACTCATCCGGGTGGCAGCACTCATCGGGGTGGCAGCACTCATCGGGGTGGCAGCACTCATCGGGGTGCAGGCGTCGGCGGTCTGGTCGAGCCAGCGCACCGCTCCGGTACCGAGGGTGATGGTCGCCCGGGGACGCATGGGTTCCGCCCCCCGCCGGGACAGCAGGACCAGCTCCCCGACGTGGGCCTGACTGCCGCCAAGCCGTACCTGGCAGTCGGCGGCGAGCCGGTCCGGATTCCGCGACCGGCCGAGGCTCAGATGCGGCACGAAACCTTCGTCCCGACCGCGACAGCGCGGAAACCTGCGTACCAGGGTGTCCCACAGCCTGATCCACGGTGTCGTCCCGTCCGCAGCCGGGTCGAACCAGACCGTAGCGTCGTCCCGGTGTGGAAAGGCGCGTACACCGTGCACTAACACCGGGAACGGGGCGATCTCCGTCACGGCATCGGCCAGCAGCGCCACCGCCGTCTCGAAGTCGGCCTCCGGCACGAATCCGAACATCACGTTGACGTGCGGCGGCCAACGGTGCAGCTGCGGGTCATGTGCCGAGCGGATCTCCTGGATCGCCGGCCAGAGTCGCTGCGGCGGAATCCAGGCCACCGCCGTCCGGGCCGTCGGATGGGCGTCGAGGACATCGGCGGAGTCACCCGCGCCGACGACCACGTCCACGGCCACGCCGTAGTGGTCGGACACGAACAGGCCGTCCGAGCTGGCTGGTGAGTCACCCCGTACGGCTGCGCCGTCGACCCGCAGCTCCGCCCCGCGCAGCAGTACGCGATCCAGTCGCCCGGACCGGCCGGAGAGTGACGAGACCGCCGCCAGCGGATTGGCCTGCGGGTCGAAGGTCGGGGTGCGGTCGTCGGACCCGTACGCCTCGGCCCAGGCGTCCCGCAGACCCAGCGCCTCGGCGGGACGGTTGCCACCGTCGTTGAAGTCGCCCATCAGGATCACGTTGCCGTCCACCGTGGTCAGCGCCTCGGTGATCTGGGCAAGTTCGATGTCCCGCCGGGCCGCACCACCGTCGGTGTGGTCGCTGGTGAGGTGGGTGGTGGCCACCACGACCGGACCAGTGGCAGACTCCACGGTGATCGCCATGACGGCCTTGTACGGGCCGAGAACCAGCCGGCCCGCCTCCCGTACCGGCAGTCGGCTGAGCAGCAGGAGACCGTCGTCGTCGATCGCGCGCGACGCCGGGTCGGCGCTCAGGGTGTAGCGGGACCGGATCCACGGGCTGCGCGCCAGCAGGGCGAGCAGCTCTGACTCGACTTCCTGCAACGCGATCAGGTCCGCGTCGGCGCGTTCCAGGGCGGTCAGCAGCAGCGACCTGCGTCGTACGGTGTCGATGCGGTCGCTGTCGTAGCGGTCCCACAGTGTGTTCCAGGTCAGCACCCGCAACGCCGTCGGCGTCGGGGCCGCCGATGCCACCCGTCCGGTCGGGCTGGGCGGCGCCGGGCACCAGCCCGCGACCGGATCCCAGACGTACGGCGGCCGGGCGGTGAAGACCGGTGCGCGCAGTAGGCGTGGCTGATGGACCCGGCCGAGCTGGGACGAGTCGAGGGTGTCCACTCCCGCCGACCGGTCCCAGACCACCTCGCCATCCGCCTCGATGAACAGGATCCGGTGCCAGGGAATGTCGCCGCCCGGGGTGAACGCCGGCAGCGGCACACGCTTGGGCGCAGCGCCGCGTACGTTGATCCCCAACACGAACCGGGCCGGGTCGAACCGGGGATCCCAGCGGACCCGGTGGTAGATCTCCTCGCTGGTCCGCATGCTCTCAGTCCTCCTCGCCGGCCAGGGTCCCGGCAACGTCCCGGATCGCCCCGGCCGCGTCGGCGTACCAGGTGCGGTGCGCCTCCCCCGGATACGGCGGGCAGAAGCGCCGCAGCTGTGCCTCCAGCACGGCCGGCGGCACCTGGTGGACACGTTCGGCGTTACGTCGGGTCAGCACGTCGTCGGGGACCAACAGCACCGCGTGCGTAATGGAGGCGTTGCGACGCTGCGCCACGGTGTGCACCAGGGAACGCTGCTGCCGGTTCAACGCGGTGGCGTCCCAGACCACGGTTCGCCGATCAGTCAGGAGATCGTCGAGCCGACGTAGCCCGTTGTGCAGGATCGCCGCGTTAGCCCGTTGGTCGGCCCGGGAACCGTGGGCGGCGCGCAGGTCGTCGAGGGAGACGACGTCGTCGACACCGGGCAGACGCCGGGCCAGGCTGCTCTTTCCGCTGCCCGAGGGCCCCACCATAAGGACCAGCCGGGCGAAGTCGCCATCGCGCCACCGCCAGCTCGCCGCCACCGCCGCATCGGCGGTGGTCACCCGCCCCAGCGCGTACGCCTCCCGTGCCTCGGCCCAGCACCGGTCCGCCGCATCGGCGTCACACCCGCGCAACGCCTCCCGCAGTCCCGTCCGTAGGGACGCCAACGGCGCCTCGCTGAGCAGCCCCGCCTCCTCGGCGTACAGGATCGACCAGTCGATCTGTTCCCGAGCGTCGACAGCGTCTTGACTGTTGTCCGCTCCGGCGAGGCTGGCGGCAGCGACCGCGTGCAGCACCCCCAGATCGGCGGCGGCGGTCAGCCGGACCAGGCCGGCCCGACGCGCCTCGTCGGGAAACGGACGGTGCAGCCGGGGGTGCAACCCGACCAGGTCGGCGACCCGCCGGGCCAGCGGCATGCCGAGCGGAGCCACCAACCGGGGAGCCAACCAGGATCGGTGCGACCCGTGGAACAGCGCGGCCAGCACCCCGGCCAACCGGGCGTCGCCGCAGCGGCCCAACAGGTCGAGCCGAGTACGGACGTCGACCATCGCCGCCTCAGCCCGCGCGGGCGCGACCGGCTCCGGTACGCCCGAGGCGCTCAGCTCCGAGATGCTCAGGTCTGCGGTGCTCAGTTCTACGGTGCTCAGTTCCGCAGTGCTGATGTCCACCGCTGCGAGCAGCGACGACAGGTCCGGATCGGCTCCGGAGCGTACCGCCCACAGCGCGGCGGACGCGCCCAGGCCGTTCTCGACGACCGGGGCGAGCATCCAGTGTTCGTCGGTCTGCACATGTCCTGGTCGCACCCATTTGGCCACCCGCTGGGCGAATTCGTCGCGGTGGAAGCCGTCGACGGTCCGTACGACGTACCCCTCCTGTTGGCTGCGGTCCAGGCGCAGTTTTCGCAACGTCCGCTCGTCGAAGATGCCCCGCCACAGCACCGGTGGGGTCGGTACGCCCAGCCGGCGGGCGAACCGTACCGTCCGGTCCCAGTCCAGGCAGTGGTCACCGGTCCAGACCGAGAAGGCGTAGAACCAGCTTTCCAGCTGGTGGTAGGCGATCGAGTGTCGGGCGTAGAGGTTCTCCCCGCACACCCGCCAGCCGTCGGGGATCGTCCGCGCGATCCGGCCGTGCAGGGCCTTCACCCAGGCCCGGGACGGGTGATGCGCCGAGTCCAGCGAGCGGGCGTGCAGCCCGTCGGCGTACATGGTGGTGTTCTCGCCGTCGAGCTTCTCGGTGACCACCACCTCCCGGCCGACCAGCCCGGACAGATTTCCGGCCCGTACGTCGTCCGCCCCTGCCCCGGGGGACCAGGGCAGGTGCGGCGTACGTGGATAGTGCACCCGCATACCCTGCCCCCGTTGACCGACGAAACGCTGCGCGGAACTGTAGGAGGCGGGAGCGGCGTCGGTCCATCGAATTCGCCGCTCCCCCAGCGGGCCGGACGGGGTCGGCTGGCAGGATCGGTGGCATGGAGTTGTGGAACAACCCGTCCTGTTCGAAGTGTGCCGCTGCGCGGAGCACCCTGGACGAGGCACGGGTGCCGTACCGGTTGCGGGCCTACCTGGAGCAGTCGCCGACCGCCGCGGAGTTGACCGAGGTGCTGCGTCGACTCGACGCGCAACCGTGGGACATCTGCCGCATGGGCGAACCGGCGGCGGCAGCCCGGGGCATGGCGGACTGGCCTCGGGACGAGGCGAACGCCCACCGCTGGATCGAGGCGATGGCCGAGGCACCCGAACTCATCCAGCGGCCGATCCTGCTCCTCGACGACGGCTCGGCGCTGGTCGGTCGTACCCCGGAGGCGCTGACCGAGGCGATCCGCCGCAGCAACGACTAAGGCGTGTTTCATAAGCTGGTCAGAGCCACTCGGTGATGATGGTGATGGTCAGGACGGCTTGGAAGCGGACCGCCAGCTTGTCGTATCGA